>NZ_CP064187.1:2480000-2790000 GCF_015353075.1 Rhizobium sp. 007
AGCGCGCTATGAGCAGCCTCCTGCTGTCCGAATAACGGTCGAACCTCGTGATCTTCGCATTGTTCCGACCGGGCCTTCTTACGGTGGAGGGCGTGCGTTCAGGATCCACCTTCGATCGTCATTCTGCTCAGCACCCGTTCGGGCGTCCCGTAGGCGGCACCGGCGAAAGCCTCCAGCGCACCCCTATCCCGAATTCTGATGACACCCCGGTCGGAGTAGATGAGATTCTGCCCCTCAAGGACATGAAGAGCGTTCGTCACCCCCGGTCGTCTGACGGCCAGCATCACGGCGAGGAACTCGTGCGTCACGTCGATCCGGTGGCCGTCGACCCGGTCGTCGATCATGAGAATCCACCTCGCCAAGCGAGCGTCGATGCGTTGGACGGCGTTCGACAGCGCGGTATAGGCGGTCTGGGTGAACAGACTAAGAGCGAAGCGTTCCAGGATTCGTCTGACCTCGACGTTTTCCGCCAGGAGTTCCTGAAGGGCCTCGCGCTTTATCCGATGACCTTTTCCGGACACCTGCATCATGAATTCGAAGGGATGCCGCTCCGCATCGAGTATCGCTACGAGCGGCGTGACACCGTCCCTTCCGACAAGCCCGATTTCCGTGCGTTCGCCGGCCGCAGACACGGCGACCATCGACGCCACTCCGTCTTCGGGAAAGTAATGGTGCGCGATAGGGGCGTCGAAACCGGCGATATGGAAGTTTCGGGGAAGATCGATGGGTTCAAGCCTTGGGCGGATCGCATTCCAGGCGTCGGCGGACAGACCTGACAACAGGTGATTGCGGATAGCGGATTGAAGCATCGCGGTTCTCCAGTACAGCGAGCGCAGAGCATTCCGATCGTCCGCGCGGGACCGCCATCGTACTATCCGCACGTGACTGTGCAACCGCAAGGAGTTCACGCCGGCATGTAATGAACTTCGTACCATAACAGGCCGACGCCGGAACGCATAGCATTTCCGCTCATTCCCCTGTTGCCGCCCAAGGGAGAACGGCATGAACGAGGCTGTCCTGGCATGCGCCACCCTGGAAGATCAGCTCGCATTGATACCCGCCGTCAAAGGTTCGCGATGACGTTTGAATGATCCGCGTCAGATGCGGACGACCTCGCGCAGGGACGCGCTGCGCATGGCTCGCCCGATCTACCCCTCGGCCTGGCGGCACGCATCGGCAAGGACTCTTGACGATCACGGTTTCGAACGGAGGCGACGCCATTCCGCCGGAGACGATGGAGCGGCTGTTCCAGCCCCTCTTCCGCGGCGGCGAGCCGGCGCCAGGCAGGACGGCCTCGGACTAGGTCTCCACAACGCTTCCGAGATCGCCAAGGCCCATGCGTGGCACGCTCACCGTGACGTCCTCTCCAAAGGTGACCATGTTCGAGTTCCGGATGCCGAACCTCCTGTAGGAACTGTGCCACCGGGAGCTCGTGGCATATGGAACTTCCCGCGTCCTGCAGGATTTGGGATCGTGCAACCGGAGAACGTCAATGCCCAATCCAGAACAATCCCCAGCAGTGCAGTCTTTGAAAATCGAGCAGGCTTCCCAGCGCAAACGCGCGCTCAAGAGAGATCTGGCCAAGGGGCTGGAAGACACCTCCCCTGCTCAACCCGGTCTCAGCCACTCACAGTGCAATTCCTGTCGGCGGAGCCGACCTTGGTGAAGCCGAACGCGTCAAGCAGCAGCCCCTCGAGAGTGAGGAGAACTTCCCTCCCGTGAATGAACCCTTCGCTCAACGGGCGAAAGCGGTCCATCCGGTTATGGGTTCGACCGGTCACGAGGAGGTTCGCGGCGGAAACGGCGTCGGAACGCATCGGGAACGGCACGGGTCGCGAACGCGAAGCTTCGGAGCTTCGTTCGCGAAGTCGAAGACAAGATCCGGCAGCAGCCTCTCGCCGCGGTGGCTGTCGTCGCCGCCCTCGCCTTCGTCTTCGTCGCGAAGCGCTAACGAGGCTTTGCGTGAACGAGTCGCGGAACCGTTGCGTGTCGGACGTAGTTAGTCGTCCACAAACCCACCTTGGCGAGAACGACATGTCCGACGACACTCGCCGACCGACGCCACCCTATCCCGCTCAGCATCAGGAGCCGCCGGGGAACACCGCATCGATGCAGCCGATCCCGGATCATGGGGAGCATTCCTACAAGGGCAACGGCAGGCTGGAAGGAAAGGTCGCACTTATCACGGGTGCGGATTCCGGGATCGGCAAGGCCGTGGCGATCGCGTTCGCGCGAGAGGGCGCGGACATCCTCATCTCCTACTGAATGAAGACGAGGACGCCAAGGACACCGCCAAGTGGGTGGAAGAAGCAGGACGCAAGGCTGTCGTCGTCTCAGGCGATATCAAGTCTGAGAAACACTGCAACACTCTGGTCGAGCGCGCCGTCGACGAACTTGGCGGCATCGACATCCTAGTGAACAACGCCGCATTGGACCTATGCCGATATCAGCGACATCGGCGCCGCGGAATGGGACGAGACCTTCCGGACAAATATTTCCGCCCCGTTCTTCCTTGCAAAAGCGGCCGTTCCCCACATGAAGCCCGGCAGCGCGATCATCAATACGACATCCATCCAGTCCCGACAGCCATCTCCCCAGCTTCTAGCCTACGCATCGACAAAGGGAGCAATCTCGAATTTCACCGCGGGCCTCGCCGAGATGTTGGCGGGAATAGGGGTCCGCGTGAACGCGGTCGCGCCCGGCCCGATTTGGACGCCTCTCATACCATCGACGATGCCGGGCGAGAAGGCGGCCAAGTTCGGAGAGAACACGTTGATCGGACGCGCTGGGCAGCCTGCCGAATTGGCAGGGGCTTATGTCCTCCTCGCGTCGGATCTCGGCAGCTACATGACGGGCGCGGTCATTCCGGTCACCGGTGGAGAGATCATGATCTGACCGTCGTCGTTGCAGCTGCGCGACACAATGGCAACATCCTAGAAGTCGTAGAGCCATGTCATCAAACTCGATTGAAACCTTCTTTGGTTCGATATCGGACGGTGGGCGAAGAGCGGGAACCATTAGTGCGCGTATCCATTACGGTTGGTGCTCGGAGGAACCGCCATGCAATGCCCTTCCCTTGAAGATGAAATCGTTGCCTTACGTCCTGTAATGCAGGCCTTCGCTCATCGATTTACCAGATCGGATGCCGACGCCGAGGATCTGGCACAGGAAACGGTCTTGAGGGCCCTGGGGCATCTGGATCATTTCACGCCCGGAACCAGCCTCAAAAGCTGGATGTTCACCATCCTCCGGAACCAGTATTGTAGTCAGTACAAGCGGTCGAAGCGTTACCGTTTGGCCTCCGACATTTCCGAAGGCTCCTTCGAAAACTCCGTGCCATCGGATCAGGATTGGCCATTGCGGCTGAAAGATGTTTCCGAGGCGATCGACCGTCTTCCCAAACACATGCGACAGGCGCTGATGCTCGTCGTGTCCGGGCGCTCGTACGCCGATGCCGCAAAGGATTGCGGGTGCGAAATCGGTACCATCAAGAGCCGGGTCGGCCGCGCACGGATGGCGCTGATGGTGGCCTTGGACGAGGCCTCTTTCAGCGAAGCTGCTACCCGGTAAAAAGAAAGCGCCAATGCAGGCAATTTCAGGTGCACTCCACGTCGAGCACGCTCTCCAAGGAACTCAAACGCCCTGCGACCTTGATCGAAGAGTTCAAGCCAATCCTAATGTGCCCGAAAGATTTCCCAGAGGCGACGATGAATCGCCAAGATGTCTTCTTTCGCTTCACTCAGAACGAAGCATCCAGGGGGCTTTAATGAACTCGAAACGAAGGCGGCGAATACGAAAGGGATCTGGCGGGCCTCGAGGATTTCTACGCACGCAATCATCTCGTCACCCTCGTAGTCGAGATCGATGATCGCGCCATCGTGGCCGCCAAGGTCAAAAGATGAAAGAGCATTGGCCGCAATGGGGCCTGCCAGAACAATGTTGAGTGATCTCCAAGCGTTCGAAACGGTCGATGGGGTCGTACGACTGGAAATCACGAGAAAGCGCAGCATGTTGGTCAGCCCCCTGAGTGCGATGTTCAAACAGAACACACTCGGGGAAGTTCCGAAGGGAACCCCGGTGCCCCTTTACCTGATCGGATACGACCAGGATTGCAAGCATTTACTCAAAGGCGAACTGTGGGGCGCGCTATCACTCCGCAACGCCCGCATAGAGCGAGATCGTTAGATGTTGCGTCCTGAGCGTCGCTTCTATCAGATCCTGGAAAAAACGATGGTTCCGCGAAACCTTCATTCAACTCCGCCAGTCATCTTGGGATAGTCCGCTCGCCTCTCCCGCCTCAGGATTACGGTGATACGAAGCTCTTGGGAATCACCTGTGGGTCGGTAACGACACGCTGAGACGCCACTCCATCTCAGGTGTTGACCATTACGTCGTCCGATCAAGTTAGTTCGGGCTACGGCAGGACTGCGATCCTACTTCCATGTCCGCTCGGAGACACCTTCAACAGGGATCTCTAAGCATCGACCTCCCCTCGGTAATCGCGGCGCTCCGGTAGTCGAGGCGCTTCTTGCGATGATCGCCTAAACCAGCACCGTGCAGGGAACGAAACGACAGCCCCGCAGTTAACCGGCATGCAAACAATCATGTTTCGCGCTGTTCAGGAGAAGTCACGTGGGAAGCACATCTGACAAGGCATCGGGCAAGGCCAACGAACTGGCGGGCAAGGCACGCCAGGCTGCTGGCAAAGCCGTGGACAACAGGGAAATGCAGGCTAAGGGCGCGGCGCAGGAAGGCAAGGGCAAGGCCCAGGTCGCCAAGGGCAAAATCAAGGAGGCAGTCAAGGGCGTCGTTGATCGCACCTGACCGAACTCTGATTCCGTTGTCAACGACTGCCGCCCTTGGGCGACGGGGTACCGGGACATGCGGTGCGCCTGCATCGCGATCAAGGCCGGCGACGAGTCCAAGGACAAGACGAAACCGCCCAGCCCTGGCAGACCGACTTCACCTATCTGAAGGTGATCGGCTACGGCTGGTTTGACGACTTCTTAGCGCTCTTCAGCTTCTTGGATGAAGTCGGTACGCTACCGGTGACGGCAGAGGTGCAGCGTCACGCTTGTCCGCTAATGCAGCCGATCTGCGGTCTTTCCCATGTATCCGCGACCTACGCACCGCGCGACCCCATCGGCGAAGGCGGCCCCGTGGTGGTGTCCTTCGCCGTCTGGTGCTCAGTTCGGCATTCGACTCGCCGCTCACGATCAGGATGACGATCGAAAGTCATTTCCAGAAAGAAGCGATGCCGAGCGTTGAATTGGGACTTTGGGCGAGGCTTGTGATCCGACGGGCGATAAGGTCGAAAGCGCCGGGCGCAAGCAGGCCCGACTGCTCTTCCTATTTCGTCTTAAGACGTTCAGCCTCTTCTGTGATCCGTGCCTTCGCGGTATCGTGCACGTCGACAGCGACGGAAGCAGCCTTGTCGTAGACATCCGATGCGAGATCCTTGCCCTCATCAACAATCTCGGTGGCTTTCGATGCGACGTCCGCTTTAATGCTATCGGCTGCATCCCCAAGGACTTCATCTTCCTTGTCGGTGCGAGGAAGGGCAGCACCGATAGCGGCTCCCACGGCGAAGGCCAGCGCGCCCCCAACCAGCGGCTGATCGCGAAAATGCGCAAGGATCGCTGTATTAAGTCGTGTCGTTTTTTCTGCAAGTATTGAACTCGCCGAGGACGCGGACTGCGATACCGAACCTGCGGCATCGCTCGCCTGCTGAGCCACGTTCCCCGCGGCATCCTTAACTTGTTTCCAGCTTTCCGAAGCCCAGCCTGTCGTGGCCTCCAGCACAGCGCCTGCTTCATCTGTGATATTGGAGATCTGTTTACCCGTCGCGTCGGCAAATCCTCGGTATGCTCTTCCGCTCGAGTCGACGAAGTTGCCAGCGCGATTTCCGACCTCATCAGTCAAAGCCTTGAACCGCTCTCCGGCATCGTCGATGAAGTGGCTATATCTGGCGCCGCCAACATCCTCTGGCGGCCCGACGCGTCGAACGCCTCCGTGGGCAGCATAAAGCGGATAATTTTCAAGCGGCGTGTCAACGGCCGTGCGGGTAGGTGACAGCGTCCCGCCTTGTTTAGCCATCAACCATGCTAGGCTCACGCCGATCAAAGCGACGGGGAGTGGGTTGACCTTGAGGGCTGTTCCGAGGTTGCTGACATACTCCCCACCACCGCTTCCTTTGGCATACGCGAGGACCTCATCGACGAGCTGACCTGGGGACATTCTCTCCTGAATAGCGCCGATGCGGTCTTCGATCCTTCGACGGTCGGCATCGATTTCGCGCTGAATATCGATCGACGATTTCTCCGATGATTGATTCGTCATATTTTCTCCTTAACGACTCCGACATCTCGGCGGAGGGATGCAGCCGTTCGATCCAGTTTCAGATTGGCACCGCGCAATGTAGCAAGACCTTTAGACACCAGCACCCACGCGATACCGGCAATTAAAAAGCCGACAATCAGCGCGGATAGAGCCTGGGAGGATGTTTGCGTGAAGCCTTGCGTTACTAAGAACGCAGCTAAGCCGCTTACCAAGGCGCTTAGCAGGACACCGACAGCGCCGATTGCCAGCACCATGCCAATCACCAGGACCTCGACGCCGCTGAGCGCTTTAGAGACTTTTTCAGAGGCTTCCGTCTTAGCCAGGTCTATTTCCTTGCGAAGGAGGCCAGAGACATCGCTGACAAGGCCGCCAACGAGTTCCGATAATGGCGCGTTATCGCTTTCTTTAGCCATTGTGCGGACCTCCGGATGTTCCTGCGGTTGACGAAAGCTGGAAGTCGGTAGACGCCTGCATCTTCTCTGGTGCGCTCGGAGACGACTTTCGGATTGCAGAAGCAGTCAGAAAACGGCTCGCTGCCAAGCCGGCAAGTGCCGCTACCCCCAGAAAAGCCAAAGGCTGTTTGCGGCCGAAATCCTCAGCCATGCTGGCAATCTCTCGGAGATCCCGGCCTTCCATTTTTTTCGCGAGGACCGCGACGCTCTCGCCGATCTGCTTTGCATACCGGCCCACCTGTGCCTGATCGCTGCTTTCGAGTTCCGCGCCCACCTTCTGCAGAGCGGTTGCGATGCCACCGACCTGGTGAGCAGCGAAGTCGGTCTGTTCCGCCACAGTATCCTGAATCTTCTGCGTGGCGGTCTGGGCGGCATCCTTGGCCGCCTTGCTGACTTCCCCAAGGTCATCGCTGACCCTAGTTTTGAGATCACGAACTTCGACTGGCTGAATTTCGGTTGGGACGCCATCGTCCACCGGAGACCGTTCATCTTGCGACGGCATCGGCCCAGTTGGAGCCTGTATGATTTCGTCTGGCATTTTCAATCCTCCCAGAAGGTGCGAGCGGCGGATGCTGCGATCACCCCTAACCGGAAGAGCAGATGTTTGTTCCCAGTCACTCTGGGATTGCATCCAACTAAAAATTGGCGAATTGCCTCGACGGAAAAAGACATCGCTCCTTCGCTTCCTCGACATGATCGATGGCCAATTTGGCTTGCCCCGAACGACGCGTTTCCTCCTCGCCTCGAACGGGTCGCGGGCCGCATCTCCTGGCGCATAGTCGGCGAAAGTCGCTGTGAGAAGCTACGAAAGAGTTCGCAGAAGCGGCTGTAGCCGTGCCCTTCGGGGTGCGACCCACGATACTCCTCCCAGAGAATGAGCAAGGTGCCTGGCTTTTTGAGCTCGACGGCATGTTCAGCCCAGTTCGGTTCCGTGCGGCGTCTCGTGCCTTGTTTGACGCAGGCTTGCGGGAAGGTGTTGCTGAGATCGGGGCGGCCTCGATCCGCATTGCGAGTGCCGAGGCCTCGGATCAAATCGAAGACGCACGGAGCCGGATCAGGAACCGCCCATCGCAGCGGTGGGTCCCTCGCTGCGCTGATCGGCGACGTCTGGGGGATGACCCGCTAACACAATCTTCTGCAGGCAGTTGAACGATTGGCTATTCGGGCCCATGGGGCCGATCGGGAGGACCAGAGGGCGCTTTTAGGGCTGTGCCAGTCCCGGTTTTGGGTCGCCTGATTCGGAGCCTCCGAGGGCTTACCGGAGACGGCGGCGGCGCATCGGAGAGCATCTCACGCGCGGCGGTGGTCAAGGTGGAAGCAATGAAATCAGCCTCCGGAAGCTGGTGCAGTTGCGTGTCCTCATCGTTTTCAGACCACAGCACTGCGCCTACGCGCGTGGTGGGATACATGCGCTTGAAGCGGCGTACAAGTATGCCGGCATGCCTGACAGAGTCAAAGTTCAGGAAGCAGACGACGATGGCATTTGCTCCATTCGGAACGAGATCGCGGCTGCGGCGGCTGGCGATGTCGGAGTGCCTTGCTGCCACCACTTCCGCTCCTTGCACTTGGAGAACCTGGGCCAGCATCACCGCTGATGCATCGTCAAGAGGCCCCCTGCCACCAATGCAGAAGACCGTTTTCCCGGTCCCGTCCGGCAGTTCCTCGTCGCCCTCTCCCTCATCCTTCGTGGCCGTCAAGGGTGTCTCGTCTGCGGTTTTGTCCTCCTGCTCTTCTTCTTCCTCCTCCTCCCGAGCGATCTCTTCCAGATTCGAGACCAGCGTGATGGCGGTACCGAACACTTGTTCCATCTGCTCCGCTGTCAGGACGCCTCTACGGCGGTCCTGCTCGGCGAGCAGAAGGGCTGGAATAGCAACCTTGCCATAGTATTCCTCCAGATAATCTTCCTCGAGGATCTCCTCAGCGAGATCGGTGGCCTCGTCGGGATCCCCAGCTAAGAGTCTTTGATAAAGGCGTTCCTTGGGATCAAGCACCGGTTCGCTGCCAAACAGGACTTCCAAGAATTCAAACTGCGGGACATAACGCCCTAGAACTGCCAGGCACACGGTCAGCGGCGTCGACAGGATAAGGCCGACCGGTCCCCATAACCATGCCCAGAAAATAGCTGCAACGATGATGGCAAGGGGAGAGAGGCCTGTTCGGGAACCATACAGCCATGGTTCGACGATGTTGTTGCTCGTCAGCTCCAGCGCGAGAAAGATCGCGGCGACCCAAAGAACAAGGCTCCAGCCCGGATCGACTGCGAACGCCAGGAAGAGCGGCAGTACGGCAGCTATTACCGGCCCGATATATGGGACGAACCGCAGAACGATGGCAAGCATCCCCCAGAGCACTGCATTGGGAATTCCCACCGCCCAAAGCCCCAGCGCCAAGGGGATGCCGTAAGCGCAGTTCACGACCAACTGCATGAGGAGATACTGCGCAACGCGGCTTCCCGCCTCCTGCAGGGCTTCGGTGGTGCGATGGAGGTCTCCGTAGCCGACGAGCCGGATAAAGCGGTCGCGAAGCTCCTCCCGCTCCAGGAGCATGAATATGACGACGACTATGATTAGTCCCAATGACGCGATCGGACCGACCAAGGGGCCGATCAAATTTGTCAGCGTTGCAATGGGGCGGCTTGGCGCGAATATCTCTACGAGCAGAGGCTCCCTAGATGATCGCTCGCCCACGGGAGCAGTCGGTTTCTGCTCCACGCTGTTGAGTTCCCGTCCGACACTTTCGACGACTGAAGTCAGCCGCCGAACGATACCCGTATCGCTTCCGCTTTCCTGGAGCGCCCGGATCTTTCCCACAATGTTGGTCTGATAGGCAGGGAGGTTTTGCACGACTTCAGTAACCTGTCCGGCCACCACAAGGCCGAACAGGATGAGAACAAGAAAGGCGAGCATGACGGTAGTTATTACCGCCAGAATGCGAGGAAGCCCCAGCTTACGAAGACGTGAGGAGATTGGTGCCAGTGCGAACGTCAGCAGAACAGCGATTGCCAGAGGAAGGAGGACTTCCTTTGCAAAGTAGAGAATGGCAATGACTGCGAGCACACTCGCAAAGGCAGGCATGCGTGAGGGTGATGCGGGCGGAATTGAATATGTACGACGAGAACCCCCGAGGCCGTTTTTCAATTCCGCCTCCTTGCTATGGTCGTGACTTGAAGGCGTCGATATGCCAATTGGTCCAAGACTCATGGAGGTAGGGCGCAGATAGGACTTAGCAATGATTGCGCTGCTGCACTGGCCGAGCGGCAGGGTGCCACTCTCCAGGATGATGGTGTTCTCGCGGGACCCGGGATCCACGATGAATGCGCATCCTGCCTGGGTCGCGCTCCAGGCCGCCCCTCGGAAAGGATCGAGATTGGGTATGCAGCGACGGCGGGCCTAGTTTGGGCGAAGCGATCCCATGCCCAGGCTCAGAACATCAAGCCTTGCGCGTTCGAACCACCCGCCTGGCTATTTTCGCAGGATCTTCTCCATCGCTTTCCCGTTGGCGAGTTCGTCGATCAGTTTGTCCAAGTAGCGGATTTCCTGCATCGTAGGTTCTTGGATGTCTTCCACGCGAACGCCACAGATCGCACCGGTAATTAGCGATCGCGAGGGATTCATTTGAGGCGCTTGCGCAAAGAAGTCCTCAAAACTTGTGTCATTCGCCAACTGATTATCTAGCGTCTCTTGGGTATGTCCCGTCAGCCAACAGATGATCTCATCGACGTCAGCTTTCGCGCGCCCCTTCTTCTCCGCTTTGGCGACATAGTGCGGATAGACGCTCGCGATACTGACTGAATAGATTCGATGCTTCGTCATGCATCCCCCCGGCGGAAGCGTTGTGAGCTTTTGTCACCGCTAACTTAGCCAACGGACGCTCAACAGCAATCCTTTGCAGCGCGGGAGGCTTAAAGAGCAAGTCCGGCATGTCCATCAAGTGGCGCGAATCTCTGGGGCCGATAGCGGAAGACTCTGCACTTCAGGATGCGTTCGTCCTTCTGCGCGACGCCATGCGCAAGTCAAACGTGGCAGCAATCGCGCGGGCGGTGCTGTTGCGCAAGATGCGCACGGTACTCCGCGCTCATAGCAATGGCCTCATCGCCACCGCGTTGAACTTCGACTACGAAGTCAGGTCGTCCGCGAAGGCTTTCGACGAGATACCAAAGCTGAAGATGGAGGGCGAAATGCTCGATCTCGCAAAACACATCATCGCGTGCGTCGTTCGCCCGCACACCCTCCGAAGTTCCTTCGCGAATCCATCATCAAGCGTCTGCGAGCCAACGTGAGCAGTTTCGGGAACTTCGGAGGGCATCCAACTTCAGGCGGTCAGGTATTCAAGCCGCCATCCACTGTGAGGATTGTTCCTGTAATTTGCCTTGCAGCAGGGCTCGCGAGGAAGGCCACAGCCGCCGCCACATCTTGCGGCTCGCCATACCGGCCAAGAGGCATCAGTGCGCGCTGGAAGTCGGCAAAATCACCGTTGGCCGGGTTCATGTCTGTATTAGTCGATCCCGGCTGGACCAGGTTTACGGTGACATCACGCGCTCCCAGTTCGCGAGCGAGGCCGCGCGTAAACGAGTGGAGCGCGGATTTTGTCATGTAATACACCGTACCGCTCTCGCCAACGATGCGTTCGGCGCCGGCCGAGCCGATAGTAATGATGCGACCTCCCGCTTGAAGATATGGAATGGCGGCCTGCGAAGCGAGCACGGGTGATCGCACGTTGACGTTCAGCAGCGCATCGATGTGAGCGACGCTGACGTTGGCGATCGCATCGTAAAGCGCGATTGCCGCATTGTTGACAAGAATGTCGAGACCGCCAAGCGCCTGGGCGGCCTCCTCCACCGAGCGCTTCACGGCCGCCGGATCGGCACTGTCGGCCTGGATAGCAAATCCGCGCCTGCCCTTCCCCTCAATAGCTCGAACAACCTCTGCTGCGCGATCAGCCGAACGCTCGTAGGTGATCGCCACCTCCGCGCCCTTGTCCGCAAGTGCTAGCGCAATAGCGGCGCCGATACCACGCGATGCGCCCGTCACAAGAGCTCGCTTTCCAACCAATTCACTCATTATCTGTCCTTTCTGTAGTGATTGACACAGAAATACGTAGGGACGTGAAAGCGGTGCGTCAAGAATATTATATCGATCGATACAAAAACGTATGCAAGTTGCCGAGGAAGGATGAGAGGTTTATATAACGATTGATGCAGAAATCGGACCGAAAGCCTCAAGCCTGCGAATCTATTCCGTCCCGCGCTCGCGGGCGCCCTCGCGCATTTGATCGACAAGCCGCCTTGGCGAAGGCGACCCGTCTCTTCTGGCTCAAGGGCTTTGAAGCCACGTCAATGACTGATCTCACCGAGGCGATGGGGATCGGATCACCCAGCCTGTACGCAGCATTCGGATCAAAGGAAGCGCTTTACGCGGAAGCGGTGCGTTATTATCGCGAGAGCTACGAGGCGCTCGTCTGGGCTAAATTCCATTCAGCGCGGACGGCGCGCGAAGCGATCGCTTCATTTCTGCTGGACTCAGCTGCGGCCCTGACCGGCTGTGTTGCAGACATTCCCCATGGCTGCATGGTGGCCCTCTCATCGGTCGGCAGCGAAGGCCACTTGGAATTGGGTGAACTCGTACGATCAGCACGTGCCGTCACGCTCGAACGCCTGAAGGCGCGCTTGGATCGGGCCGTGGCGGATGGTGAAATTCCAGTCGCAACGGACGTCCATGCGCTTTCGCGTTTCGTGCAGACTGTCCAGTTTGGCATGTCAATCCTGGCTCGCGACGGGGCCAGCCGTGCCGAGCTTGAGGCCGTGGCTGAGGTCTCGATACTGGGATGGGATGCCCGCATCAGGAGCGACACCGATTCCGCGTAAAAGCACGCAGGCTTACGGGCTGCGCTCTATCGATTCTCATTGATAACGCAATCAACCGAGCAAAGTCATTCACCTCCGATGGGTGTCTCTCGAAACCGAGACCCGAGATATTTCTGCGATTGGAGGGAGGACCGAGCAGGAGGTTTGCCAATCGCTTCTAATTTAGGTGCGGCAATCGCGATAATAGGGCAGCTCTCGAGCAGAATATCGCCCAATCGGCGACAAATGGCGGGGGAAGGTTTTTGAAGACGGCTCCGTCATCGCCGGCCTTGAAATAGGATATGAAAGCAAACCTATCGAGTGGCGACGGCGTGAGGCACAATTGCTTGAAACCGAAGCCTAGGATGCACCCGATCAAGCGATCGCCCTTCCGCGGTCGGTCGATTTTACCTGGTGAGTTCGGCCGCAGAGGAACTCTACCCGCGTGCCCACTTCAGGCCGGACGAACTGCCTCGACACTCGCACTTGAACAAAACCCCTCTCCCGCTGGTTATTCTGCAAAATCGCGAGAGAACGACGATGGATTTCCTAGAGGCGGTCAACGCTGCCGGATCCTGGCTGCAGGCTTTCCTTCTCAATGAGTGGACGCTCTATCAGTCCGCCCTGATTGTCGCTGGTTACCTGCTTTCCGGCTTGCTGGCAAAACGGATCGAGCCGGCTCTGGAATCGCGCGCCCGCACCATCAAGGGAAATCCGGATCTGCTTCGCGTCATCATCGCATTCATGCGGCGAACACGCTGGCTCTTTCTGATTGTGCTGCTGGCGATTGCGGATGTGGTGCTGTTGCGAATTGCGTGGCCATCGCACCGGTGGCTGGTAGCAACAGCCCTCACTCTCGTGGTGGCGTGGTTCGTCATCTCGGTACTCACGCGCATCATCCGAAACCAGATGCTGGCGCGTGTCGTTGCCGCCGCCGGCTGGTTCTACTTTGCACTTTACGCGCTTGGGCTGGATCGCGCGCTTCTGGCAGCACTCGATGGTATTGCCGTCAATCTCGGCGCCGTTCGCCTTTCTATGCTGCTCGTCTTGAAGGCCATCGTCCTTTCCGTCGCGCTGATCTGGCTTGCGGTTCTGATCGGCAACATGTCGTCGAACTGGATCCAGAAGTCCGCGGATCTCACGCCCTCCTTGAAGGTTCTCATCAGCAAACTGATCAAGATTGGGCTCATTGTCTTTGCGGGCACGATCGCCTTGTCTGCGACAGGCATCGACCTGACGGCGCTCACGGTTTTTTCAGGTGCTGTCGGCGTCGGCATTGGTTTCGGCCTGCAGAAGGTCGTCTCCAACTTCATATCCGGAATCATCATCCTGCTCGATAAATCCATCAAACCGGGCGACACGATTACGCTGGGGGAAACCTTCGGCTCTATCCGCGACCTGCGCTCCCGCTTCGTCTCCGTCATCACCAGAGATGGCAAGGAGTACCTCATTCCAAACGAAGACTTCATTTCCCAGCAAGTCGTCAACTGGTCGTTTTCCAGCGATTATGTCCGCATCGAGGTGGATTTCGGAACCTCGTATGACAGCGATCCGCACGAGGTTGCCCGCATCGCGATCGAGGCGGCCAAGACCATTCCGCGGGTTGCCGGCACCTACGCCCAGCCGGTCTGCTGGATGACGGCCTTCGGGGCATCATCGGTCGATTTCAAGCTGAGATTCTGGATCTCCGACCCGAGCAACGGCCTTACCAACGTGCGCGGTGAAGTACTCATGGCATTATGGGATGCATTCAAGGCAGCCGGCATTTCGATCCCGTTCCCGCATCGCGAAATCATCATGAAGACACCTGTCGAGCTTGCCCGCGCATCTCTTCGGCAACGGCCAGATGATGAGCGCGCTTCCGGCAGCCCCAAATCCGGGAACTGAATTGCCTCAAAGACGTTCGGCAATATCCGTTCACGAGGTCACCGCCATGCGCCGCGCCGCTTACTTGCTCTCCCTCGCACTCGCCGGCTCCCAGCCGCTTGCGGCAGCCGCTCAGGAAGCCAATTTCCTCCAGTCGCTTGCCGGAAACTGGCAAGGCGCAGGCCAGGTGCTGATGCGGATCGGCAGCGATCCGGTCAACGTGCGGTGCAGCTTCGCAACGACGGCGGGCCGAGCCAACTTCTCCATGAACGGCAGTTGCCGGGGCTTTGTCGTCGTGCGCCGGGCCGTTTCGGCAAATCTGAGGGTCAGCGGCGGGCGCTATAGCGGGACCTATGTCGGACCGATGGGCCTGCCGTCTGCGCTTTCTGGAAGCCGCCGCGGAAACGCCATCAATCTTTCCGTACGCTGGGCCCGCCCCGTGAACGGCGACCGGAACGCCACCATGACCATCGAGAAGGTCGGGGCGGATGGCTTGCGCCTGCGCACGGTCGATCGCGACCATGCGACCGGAGGGTCGGTCGTCACCAGCAACATCGATCTTATGCGTCAGTGAACTTCCGCAAGTCTGTCCAGCCGGTTTCGTCAGTTGCTCGTCTGCGTCGCGGCCGCTTCCGGGGCCGAGCCGTTCCTGGCGAGTTGCCCGATGGCCACCAGAACCAGCACGGCAAGGACGCCTACCGCCGATGTCAACGCCAGCGACCAGACGACGCCGATGCTCCCGATCAGGTAGGCCAGCGCAAAGGGTGCGACCGCCGACACGATCAGGCGCGCCGCCATCACCCGGCCCTGCATCTTTCCATAGCCGTCGCTTCCGAAGAGCAACAGCGGAAGCGTTCCGGTGACGATGCTGAAAAGGCCGTTCCCCAGGCCGAAGACAACTGCGAATGCGATGGCGCCGGCAACGGAAGGCGCGGTCGGGATGAGCAGGAATACCGCTGCCGACATAAGCGTGGCCGCGATGATGGCAAGCTTGAGCGGCGGCAGGTTCACGCCGAAGAGCATGTTCGTCAACCTGCTGAGAACCTGCGAGGGGCCAAAGAACGTCCCGACCAGCGCCGCTGTCGCGCCGAGCCCGAGGCCGGAAAGCAGAGGCACCATATGGACGAGGATGGCCGAGCTCACCAGCGACTGGAGGGAGAAGGAAAGCGCCATCAGAACGAAACCCATCCTGCGCGCCGATGCGGCAAGCGTTCCTTCCACGCGTCTCGCCGGCGAGGCCTTGCCGCTTCGCTCCCGGTTTCGGCGCATCTGCCGCGAGAGCACGGCATGGATAGGCAGGCAGATGATGAGGTTGAGGCCCGCGAATACCAGATAGACCTGCTGCCACGACATCTCAGCGTGCAGCATCGTCGTGATCGGCCAGAAGATCGTCGAGGCAAACCCGCCGATGAGCGTCAGGTAGGTGATGCTCCGTTGTGCCGCCTGCGGCCGGATCTGCACGAGCAGCGCGAAGGCCGCGCCATATTGAACGAGGTTCGACGCCGCCTCGATGCCGATCAGCGCCGCCACGAAGGAAATCCTGCCGGGCGCCAGCGCGCAGGCGACAAGTGCCGCCGCCGCGATCGCCGATCCCGCCGTCATGATCCGTCCGGCGCCGAAGCGGTCGATCCATTTGCCGAGCGCAGGTGCCATAAGGCCGCCGATCAGGAGAGCCGCGGACAATGCGCCGAAGACGGCCTCGGACGGCCATCCGAGATCCCGCGACATATCGGGGGCGAGGATGCTGAAGCTGTAATAGAGCGTGCCGTAGCCGATGATCTGCGTGATGCCAAGGGCGATAGTGGCAGCAATCGGCGGAGGTTCGGTCATATGGATTTCAGGCTCACGCGCTGTTCGAGCTTATCGGCCTCTTCCTTGCGCTCGCTGTAGCGATCGGTGAGATAGGCGGAAGCGTCGCGGGTAAGCCACGTGAATTTCACCAATTCCTCGCAGACGTCAACCACCCGGTCGTAATAAGACGAGGATCTCATGCGGCCGTCCGCGTCGAACTCCTGAAAAGCCTTGGCGACTGACGACTGGTTCGGAATCGTGATCATGCGCATCCAGCGGCCGAGCATGCGCATCTGCCCAACGGCGTTGAAAGACTGCGAGCCGCCCGACACCTGCATGACGGCGAGCGTCTTGCCCTGCGTTGGCCGCACCGAGCCTACCGAAAGCGGAATCCAGTCGATCTGCGCCTTCATGATGCCGGTCATGGCGCCATGGCGTTCGGGCGAAACCCATACCTGCCCTTCCGACCACTGCGAGAGATCGCGCAGTTCCTGGACCTTCGGATGGCTCACCGGCTCCGCATCAGGAAGCGGCAATCCCTCCGGATTGAATATCCGCACCTCGCAGCCGAAGTGCTCGAGCAGGCGCGCCGCCTCATGGGCGAGCAGCCTGCTATAGGAGACCGTGCGTAGCGAACCGTAGAGGATCAGGATACGGGGCTTGTGCTTCGAGAATGGCGGTTGCAGCGCTGCCAGATCGAGCGGCCGCAGATGTTCGCGGGAGGCTGCCGGCAGATCAGACAATGCGCCTGCCTTCCGCATCGAGAACCTGTTCGCCGTCTTCCTTGGCGAAGGCGCCCTTATGGGTGTCCGGCAGGATATCCAGAACCGCCTCGGATGGCCGCGCCAGTCGCGTGCCGAGCGGCGTCACGACGAAGGGCCGGTTGATGAGGATCGGATCTTTCAGCATCGCATCGAGAAGCTGATCGTCGGTCAGGGCCGCGTCATCGAGCCCGAACTCCGCATAGGGCGTATCCTTCTCGCGGATGGCCTGGCGCACCGTCAGGCCGGCGTCGGCGATCATCTTGACTAGCTCCGCGCGCGACGGCGGGGTTTGCAGATACTCGATGACCGTCGGCTCGATCCCGGCATTGCGGATCATCGCCAGCGTGTTGCGCGACGTGCCGCAATCTGGATTGTGATAGATGGTGGCTTTCATAGCTTTGTCTCAGGTGAAAGGGTTGACGATGCACCCGGCTGCAGCAACCAGGTGAAAAGAAAGAGCGCCGCGACCGCGCCGGCGATTTCGGCGACCCAGAAGCCCGGAAGATCGACCGGACGGATGCCGGAAAAGGTGTCGGTCAGCGAGCGGGCGAAGGCAACGGCCGGATTGGCGAAGGAAGTCGAAGCGGTGAACCAGTAGGCGGCCGTGATATAAAGCCCCACCAACCATGGCACCGCCTTCTGCTCGAAGCGGATCCCGGCGAGGATCACCGCCACCAGGCCGAAGGTCGCGACACCTTCGGAAAACCATTGCGCCCCGCCGGTGCGCACCTTTGTCGACAGCTGGACGAGCGGAAGATCGAACATCAGATGGGCCGCAATCGTCCCGATGGCGCCGCCAGCAACCTGCGCCAGGACGTAGCAGAGGAAATCGCGTTTCGGCAGCGACCGCGATATCGCGAAGACCAGCGAGACCGCCGGATTGAAATGAGCTCCGGAAACCGGCGCGAGGATAGTGATCAGCACCACCAGGATGGCGCCGGTCGCCAGCGTGTTGCCGAGCAGCGCCAGTCCTACATCCTGCGTCAGCGATGTCGCCATGATGCCCGACCCGACCACGGTCGCGACGAGAAGTGCTGTGCCGAGGCCCTCGGACACAAGGCGGCGCGGCAAATCGAACATCATCGTTATCCTGCCTTCACCGGATTGCTCGTCGAACCTTCCATGGCGCCGATCTGGCGCAGGTGCTGCTCCAGAGCGAGCTTGTCGATCGACGACAAAGGCAGGCTCAGGAAGGCCATGATCCGGTTCTTCAGGAACCGCGCGGCCTGCGCGAAAGCCCAGCCCTTCTCGACTTCGCTGCCCTCGACAGCGGCCGGATCCTCGACGCCCCAGTGGGCAGTCATCGGATGGCCGATCCAGACAGGGCAGGCTTCGCCCGCGGCGCTGTCGCAGACCGCGCACCCGCCTCGGCAAACACGTCCCAGCTCTTCGAGCTGAAGCCGGTCGAAGGATAGCCCAGCGCCTGCAGCTCCTTCAACGCATAGGGATTGACCTTACCCTTGGGTTGGCTCCCTGCCGAAAACGCCCGGAAGCGGCCCTTGCCTTCGGCGTTGAGAATGGACTCCGCCAGGATCGAGCGGGCGGAATTGCCGGTGCAAAGGAACAGCACATGGTAGAGACGGTCGGCAGTCATTGCAGTTTCTCCTCCACTTTAGGCGCGCAGCATGCGGCGACCGCCGCCACAGGTGCGCAGATTTCAGGGTTCCCGGCGCAGCAGTCTTCCATCAGGAAGCGGATCAGACCGCCCAGCGCACTATAGTTCGCGGTGTAGATGATCGAGCGGGATTCACGCTTCTGGCTGATGAGGCCGGATCGTTCGAGCTCCTTGAGATGGAAGGAGACATTCGACGGCGAGACGGCCGTCTTCTCCGCAACCATGCCGGCGGCCATGCCGTCTGGACCCGCGACCACCAGCACGCGGACGATCTGCAGGCGGGTCTCCTGGGAGAGCGCGGCGAAGGCGCTCAGGGCTTGACGTTGATCCATATTTCAATAATCCTTGAATCGTTGAAATTAGGATTAATGCAAATGAACGCGATCGACAACAGCAAAATGCAGGACCGCGACGTCAGCCTCGGCCCGCTTCTCGACTTCCTGGCAGGCGCCAAGGATTTGCCCTTGGTTTTCCATTACGACGGTCGGCCGGTAAAACCGGGCTACCACGTCACCGAAGTCAAGGCCGGTGAGTTCGCAGCGCTCGACTGCGGCGCCAACCCGGAAGCATGGCGAGAGATTTTCATCCAGCTATGGGACATCGAAGAGGACGACCGCACGCATATGCCGGCTGGAAAATTCCACGCAATCATCCGCAAGGTGACCGAGCATGTGAAGCTCGACGGGTCTGCGAGGCTGACATTCGAAATCAGCGACGGCGTGCGGCCAATGCAGCTTTATTGGGCGGCCATGCCGGCCCTGCTGGGTGGCATGGTGCACGTCGAACTTGCGCCTCGCCCGGCAAGCTGCAAGCCGCGCGACCGCTGGCTCAAAGAGGAAGCACGAAAGACTGAAGCCTGCTGCAGGCCCACGCATGGCAAAGATACCTGCTGCGCCTAGAAGGCATTGAAAAGCCAACGGCCCACATCAGCGACAGTTATCTCCGGCCCTTCCTAATCATATTGGGCAGGTTGATATGTCGTCGGGACACTGCCGTTATACGTTCCATGAGGTTTGTGCTGTTTTACATTGTAGTGTGCTTTTCCGTCAGCCTTGCTGTGGGCGTCACCATATATCCGATCTTTGAACCGCCACCCGGGCCGGCGCAGGATTCCTCGCGGCAAAGCTCCCGTCCTCAAGCAGCCAGGATGGCGGGCAAGACCTCTCGCCTGATGCCTTGCGCCAATGCCTCGTCCTGCCTCCAGGCGCCAACGAGCGCTGACCCGAACGACGCTTTTCGTTTCCGACCACCGGTTTTTGTGCCGGCCTCTCCCCGCACCCCGTCGGCGGGTGTGCCCGCGAGACGTGAGCTTTAAATGGTTGCCCCGGCCCCAGACCAAGCCCTCCGCATCGTCGCATTCCGGCAGCAGGTCGACCGAACGCGCGAATGCAACGCTTCATTAACCACGTCTAGCGTACTTTTGGCAAAACCAAGGAGGTCGGCAGGTTGAGGGGGCGAACAACACTAGCTCGTAGCGCAGCGTATTTCGTAATCGCGTCTTTGCTGGCGGGCTGCGTGAGCGGACCGGACCACACGCCTCCGGAGATGCCGCTGCCGGCGAAATTCGGTGAGGGCAGCACCAAGAATATCGGTGATGTTGCGACGGTGGCCTGGTGGTCGGCCTATCGCGACAGGCAGCTCGACAGCCTGGTGGCGCGCGGCATCGACCAGAACCTCGACGTGCTGCAGGCGATGGAGCGCATCAATTCGGCGTCCTCGAATGTGACGGTCGCCGGGGCCGGTTCGCTGCCGAGCCTGGTGGTCGGTGCCTCGCACACGGTGTCGGGCCAGATGGGCTCGGAGCGCACCCGGGTGGGTGCTACCAACACCACTGGCGGCGAGGCCAATGTCTCCTGGCTGCTCGATCTCTTCGGCCAGTACCGCCGCTCCAAGGAAAGCGCGCTTGCCTCGCTCGATTCGGCCTATGCCAGCGCCGACGTGGCCCGGCTTGCCTTCCTGCAGGATCTCGTCTCGACCTATATCGACGCCCGCTTCTACCAGGAGCGCATTGCGCTGTCGAAGGCCAACCTGCAATCGCGCCGGGAGACCTACGACCTCACCAAGTTCCAGCTGGAAGCCGGGGCCGCCTCCAGGCTCGACGTCGTCCAGGCCGAGGGCCTGGTGCAGTCGACGCAGGCCGAAATCCCCGGTCTGGAAACCAACTTCCGCGTCTCGGCGCATCACATCGCCACGCTGCTCGGCCTGCCGGCCTCCTCGCTGATGGCCGAACTGCAGAGGGGGGCCGCCCAGCCGGTCTACCGTGCCGGCATCATCTCCGGCATCCCGGCCGACCTGATCCGCAACCGTCCCGACATCCGCGTGGCCGAGCGCAATCTGGCAGCGGCGACCGCCAATATCGGCGTCGCCCAATCGCAGCTTTATCCGTCGATCGCGCTGTCCGGCTCGATCTCGCCGACCTGGGTCAACCCGGCCAGTGGCCGCGGCGGCGGCCTGACCACCTGGTCCTTCGGCCCGACGCTCAACCTGCCGATCTTCGACGGCGGCCGCCTGCGCGCCAATGTCGACATTGCCAAGTCGGACGCCAAGACCGCCTATCTCGCCTGGAAGGCAGCGGTGCTCAACGCCGTCGAGGAGGTGGAGAACGCGCTGTCGGCGGTGCGCCGCGACGCCCAGACGGTGGAAGCGCTGCGCGCCCAGGTCAAGACGACGCAGGAATCGCTGGAACTGTCGACGGCAAGCTACAAGGACGGCGCCTCCTCGCTGCTCGACGTGCTCGACGCCCAGCGCCAGGTGTCGCTGGCCCAGGCGAGCCTGGCGGCGGCCGTGCAGCAGATGGCCAAGGACTACGTCTCCCTCAACGTCGCCATCGGCGGCGGCTATGCCCCGGGCGGCAAGGTCAATTCTGTCTCCGCCACCGTGGCAAAGGGCCCCACAAAGAGCTGAAAAAGCCGAAGCACGCGGCGCGACCGCTCGCGGTCAAGGGAGGAAAAAGGACCCGTTCTGCCTATTGACGAGCCCTTCTCCCTTCATCGGAGGAGTAATGAGACGGTCTCGCAAGGATGATACCGCTCTCAAGCATCAGACCCACGATTTCCCGGTCTTGAACATTTCTACAAATGGATGAGCCTGCCCTACGCCCCGATACGCACTATGACGATCGCGCGAACGCGCTTCCTGTGCCGGAAGAGGACAGGAACCGGCCCGCTCGGCTATCACCCAAAGGGATTAGTTGATTTCGTGCAGTAGTATGGCATCCTTGCGTCGGGATCGGGGGCCGTACCGAGTAGAACCAATTCCAAATGCGGCAGCTAATACTCGCGGGCTAATGACCGCGAAAAGCTCCTTGCGGAAGGGCTCGCTTCATTGCTGAAGCGAGCCCGGCTTTTTCGGCCCCCAAGAATATCGAGCAGTCTTCAGTCTTATACAGAATAACAGCGTCCCCGCTTGTAGGGGCGCCGGGGATACTCAGATCCTCTTCCTTCTCGGCCAACAAGCATCGGAACTCGGCTCCTTCGAGGCAAACCGCGCCTTCCACCCCTGACCCAGGTGGCACTCGAGACGGCCCTGCCCGCGAAAGCATGCGAAGCCTTCACAGCAGTTCGGGGAGTTCAGCAGCAACCACGCATGATCAATGCATGAAATCCCTGATCTTGTAGGCAACCTCCGTCCGGTTGGTGGCATTCAGCTTTTTCATGATGTTGCGGATGTGAACCTTTACCGTACTTTCGCAAAGCTTCATTTCATACGCGATGATCTTGTTGGCCTTGCCGCGCAGCAAGGC
Organism: Rhizobium sp. 007; assembly: GCF_015353075.1. Classification (NCBI taxonomy): domain Bacteria; kingdom Pseudomonadati; phylum Pseudomonadota; class Alphaproteobacteria; order Hyphomicrobiales; family Rhizobiaceae; genus Rhizobium; species Rhizobium sp. 007. The sequence continues at coordinate 2,502,412 of NZ_CP064187.1, forward strand.
TTCTGCCACGACCGCTTCACGCGGCGTGAAGAGTTCATCGGTGCAGTTCATGCCGTTGCTGACAGCACTGATCACATGCCTCGCAGCAAGAATGCTGCTCGCGGGAATGAAAATTCCCCCGGCCTGGGCCAGGCCGATCGCTTCTGCAGCAACGCCAATACTGACAGTGGTGGGTATGTAGCCTCGGGCGCCGTATTCCAGCGCTTTGAGGATTTGCGAAAGTTCGTCGCTTTCCGCCCCCACGACGACAGGGCTGGATTTGAACTTCTCGGTCAATTTCGCGATCGCTTGGCCCACATCGGCATCCGTGATCTTCTTTCCGCCGATCATCAAAAGGATGACGGCGGGATCATGCTGGATATGCTGGTTCTGCCAGTCCTCCAGCGAATTGGCGGAAATGATGTTCAAGGCCGGTTGATACTCGCGAAGGCTGCGTGACAGGCACTCCCGGTCAAGCGCCCGCGAATCGATCAGCAGCAGATACTCCGCATGCTCTTCCGTCGTGACGATATTCGCCGACGACAGACTCCGTACCGGATCCCTCGCCTTCAAGGAAATGAGGCGGGTTGTCCTTGCGATACCAGTATTTTCGCTGGTTATTTGTTGCCCGTTCATAGCCGACTCCTACTCTCAACAAAATTGGCAGCCAAAACTAGAGACCAATTTGAAATACATACGCTTTACTTGCAAATCATACGATTAGATCAAACTTTAGGGCCAGATCTAAAGTACTTTTACAGTCGTATGAAATCCAAACGCCCAACATTAAACTTGCATTAATTATAAATGTCGGCATTAACATATGTTAACCACTACTCATAAAAGATCACATCTAGAACTTATTTCTTACCGCACAATAACATTGCCCCTAATCACTTTAGCCACAAAGAGCTACGAATATTGTGAATAATCCTCATATTTTATAGAATTATCCACAGAGATGCCCTGTCGGCTCTTCTTTTCGAATAGCCCCCAAAACACCTGGAAGTATTTCAGGAATTTACAGCCGGCGCTCCGCCGGCGGCGCCAGGTAGCTTGGGTCGAAATCGACCAGTTCCTCGAGTTTCTTCCTGTCGAGGAATTCGACGACGCCACTTTTGAATACAAGCAGGCCGCTGAGCCGCATATCTTTCAGGACGCGATTGATATGGACGGTCGAAAGACCGACGGCATCACCGATTTCGGCCTGTGTCAGCGGACATTCAAAACCATCCGCCGACTCGTGCTGGAAGACACCCAGCCGGACGGCCAGCTCGAGAAGAAGATGCGCCGTCCGGGCAAGAGCATCGCGGCGCCCGATATTCGCCATCCTTTCGGTCAGCCGGGCTTGACGGCGCACCATCTCCAGGAGCAGCGCGCGGTGCAGGTCGTTCGAAGCGCTCTCGGGCTTTCGATCGCCGAGCGCCGGCAGTTCGTAGATGCGGATGTTGGAGAGCGCCTGCATCGTCTCGCGCGACAATTCCGCCGAAGCAGTCCACACGATATCGCCGGGAAGCGAAAAATCGGACACCATGCGTGTGCCATTTGGAAGCAGCTTCCAGGATATTATCCAGCCGCTGATCAGATAGAAGATGCGGGCCCGGCGATTTCCGACCTCGAAGATCGTTTCGCCGGCTTGGTAACCGCGGTACGCTCCCCCCGCAAATTCGCGACGCTTGAGATGACGACTTGCCGAAAGCTCATATTCCGCGGTGGTCAGTGTTACCATTCCCCAAACCCCGTAAGCGAACATCCGCTTTGACTGAACAAAAGTATAATCTTAAGGTTGGAAAATACACAATATCATGCGTCTTTTGCCGTGTCGCTTACTCCATATTGCTTAAGTTGCTTGGGAGTGTGGTGTTGCAGCCTGTCGCAGGACTTTACGCGCATACATTGAATCTTTTGCGGGCGACGGGAAACAACGCTCCGCTGTGATCGGCAAGCCAGGGGAACATCTGGTCTTTCAATGCGGAATTCAACGAGGGCCGGCCGCAATGCCTCGCACGTCGTCCGACATCGGATATTCGCTGATCAGGCCTGGCCGCAGCGCAAATCGCAAGCGCCGCATTCCCGTTTCCGCACAGTCCATCGTCAGATTATATCTTTCCTGATCAATACCTTGGGCGAGCGCGGCTTTTAGAAGAGCAGGAATTTCGCTCACCGGCACATGCTCTTCATCCACAAAATAGGCTTCGCGCCCGACGGAGCGGAAGAAGCCCTCGACCTTTTTATCCCAGCTAAGTCCGACATGCGCAATGCGCAAGGAATAGGCGGCGATGCAGGCGTGGAGGCGATGGGAAACGATGGCATCCGCGGCATTCAGCAGCCGCAGCAACTGCCCTACGTCCGCAGGCCGATCGGCAAGATGGAGTACGCCTGAGGTAAGATGACGTACCATCGAGCCTTCGTTCACGATCGTCCTCGCGAAAATGTGATCTTCCGTGGCGCCGTTGCAGAACAGCATGACGCTGAATCCGTCCTCGATCAGCGCGTTTACAAGCTTGCAATACCCAGCCGCATCCCCAAGCGGTATCGGGCCCGTCTGGCTGGCATGCCGCGTGAGCACGACCGGTTCCGTGACGCAGATGGCGACCGTCTTTTTCGCGCTCGGTACGCGCGTCGTATCGGCTATCTGGGCGATCAGGAGCCCGGGATCAGGGATGATGTCCGGAACTGGACCGGTCGGAAAATGACGGCGCCAGCTATCGTAAGCAAACCTGTCGCGCACCGAGAGGTGCAGCAGCCGCACGCCGCCGATGCGGGCGAACAGTCGCCTGGCTGGCTCTGACCAATCGGAGCTTACGCCGACAGCATAAATCGCAAGCGGGCGGTCGAAGCGCCGAACGCAATCCAGAACTGTTCCGATCTTTAACGGGAAATTCAGGTCGTCGTCCTGGAACAGATTGCCGCCTCCGATGACGACTGCATCCGCCGCGGCAATCTTCCGTTCCCATTCCCCACGCTGCCGCCGGAGCGCTCGCCGGACGACGAACCCGACAGCCAGCCGCCGCGCAGGCTTTGGCAACCTTTGAAGCAGCTTGAGCAGATGCCGGCGCCGGCTGCTGCTTGCACCGCCGAACCCGCGACGGCCGGCAAGATCGACAGTCTCCACCTCGATGCCGCCGCCCGTTTGCGAAAGGCCGTGCTCGATGCAAAAAGCCAATATGCCGTCGCCAAGGTTCTCGCTGTATTTGACGTTGAAGACGACGATCTTGAAGGGCATCCTGCTCATGACCGCCTCTCCAATAAGCTCATGGTATTAGAGGCAGAGGCCCTCGCGCGGAGCGGATAGGGCGCAGTCAGGGCGGTCGTGGCGCCGGCAAGAATGTAGATCATCAGCCCGAGATCATAGACGGTGCCGGATGTGGAAGCCGTGACCAGCACCGCCAGGATCCCCATTTTCGCGGCGCGTATTGCCGCACCGCATTCATTCGGCTGCGACGATCCAACAGCCGGCTTCAACGACAGTACGGACCATATGAACAGCGCGAACAAAAACGCGCCGAGCACCCCGATATTGGACAGCAGCACCAGCACGAAGCTGGAGGCCCGTGCACTACCCAGCCCCGCACCGAAACCGAACGTGTCGAGGAACGTCTTGTAGGCAACGGCATTCCATTCCGCACGCTCTTGTCCCGACTGGCTGTCGACTTTCGAAAACAGCATCTCGTCGAAGAAGCCGGCAACGCCTGCCGAAAGTCCGGGCAGCGTCGCCAGGACAAGAAACACGATGAGCGGGGCCGCCGCGAGCGAGCCGGCAAAAAAGAGCGCCGGCTGGCGAGATCGGTCAGCGGGCGACTGGAAAAACGACCGCAAGAAAAGGACCGGAACAATAATCGCCAGACCGATAAGCCCCGTCGCCGATGTCGAAAAGAGCAATGCGATGAACAGAAGCCACGTCAAAGGGCCGATTGCCCGGCCACGGACGCCTTCGAGCCAGAGGCTGGCGATGATGGCAAACAGCACCAGCGTATAGCCAGCAAATGCCGATGCTTCCGGAAAAGTCCCCGAAATCCTCTTCAGCCCGCCCTTTTCGGCAGCGGTCAGCAGCGCGTAGTTTGCCGTCCTGACAAAGCCGAGCAAATATTCGGTCCGCGTGAAATAGGTGACGATATCGGCCAGTGCGAAGCTCAATGTCACCGTCGCGGTGACCAACACGGCTTTGATGAGATCGTCATGCGCGCCTGCGCGCCTAAAGAAGGCAAAGGTGCTGGCGAACGCCACCAGGCCGCCCACGGCATAGACGGTCTGCGTTATATTGCTCGACGAGGCACGCAGCGGCACGAGCGAGATTATGTTTCGCAGGCCGACCGACCGCTCGACGATCATGGTTTCCGTCATTCCTTGAAACAACCGCGGAAAGAACAATGCCGTAAACAGTCCGAAGACCGTCAATACCAACAGGATGAATCCAGCGCGCGACGGAGAGACTGCAGCGAAGATCTGTCCCTCGCCGAATGCCATGAAGATGCGTAGAACGAAAAACAGCAGAAAGAGGTTGGGCACCAGGATTGACGCTCCGCCCATTCCGGGCAGCGCAATGGCCGCCGCCGCGCCGAATGCAGTCGACAGCATCATCCATGTGAAAGAATGCCTGACCGGGGCGAACACCAGAATTGCCCCCAGCACAATGGTCATCAGCCCAATGAATTCGACCCGCATCCACCGCACCCAGTTTTCCTCAACAGAAAGCTATCATGCGCCGAAGCGGCTTGTATTTACGTCCGCCTTAAGCCCTTTGCGGTAGTCCTTCGGTCGAATTGGGCCCTTTCCCGCGAAAGTGCGCGTCGGTACGGTCCGCGGCATGAGAACGTTTACGCTCAAAACCTGTCTTCGTCGTACAGGCTGGCCGCGATCGTCTGGCCGCCGGCTGGGCATCGCGATCGCTGCCGCGCTTCTGTGCGCCGGCCTGGCAAATGCCGAAGACTGCGTGCCCGGCGACACCGGCGATCAAATCGATACCGAGGAGATGAAGCTCACTTTCGAAGACAACTTCGACGATCTCAGCGTGTCGGCCTGGGGGCCTGGAACCCGCTGGATCGCTCATACGCCGTGGTCCGGCGATTTCGGTGGCGCCCGTTTTGCCAATCCCGAACTCGGTTTTCCGTTTGTCGTCACCGACGGCGTTCTGCGCATCGAGGCGGCCCGCAACGCCCAGGGCGATTGGCGTTCCGGGCTGCTTGCCTCCGTTGACCCCAAGGGAATTGGCTTTTCGCAGTGCTACGGATATTTCGAGACGCGCGCCCAGCTGCCCATCGGGCCTGGCGTGTGGCCAGCTTTCTGGCTGATTGGCAAGGATAGGTCGAAATCGACCGCCGAGATCGATGTTCTTGAATTCTACGGAGACAAACCGGAAGGATATTCTTCGACCGTCCATGTCTGGCACCGCGGTGGCGGGCATTATTCGGATTTCTCGCGCATCGAGGTGTTCCGCGACGCAAGGCCCACCGACTTTCATACATATGGCGTGAAAATAGATTCCGAATTCATCCGCATGTATTTCGACGAGAAGCTGGTCTGGAAAACTAAAACCCAGCCGGAGCACCGCCAGCCGATGTATATCCTTGTCAATCTGGGACTGGCGAAAGACGCTGGCGAAATGAACGTTCCCGATCCTTCGCATATGTTCGTGGATTACGTCCGGGCTTACAGCGTCAGGTGACGCTCCGCATGGACCGCAGGCTCACCCTCGCATCCGATCAATTATCCGTCCGCACTCTAAAAAAACGCATGTATCACAAGGCGTTAGCAGAGGTGCGCGGGCGCCTGCCACATGGGACAGGGTATGGGAAAACCGGCCCTCTAAGACTTTCGTGCACTTGCTGTCATCCCAATGATCAACTGGCGATTTTCCTCGATCATGAAATCCTGTCTCCTCATTCTTTCGATGGGACGATCTCCTGCAGGGCAATGATTGGGGGCAAATCAGTGACTGATCCGGCGTTTCTTGAAACGAACGAAGCCGATGTTGTTGTGTCTTATGACCGGGACCGCTCTCTCCAGGACATCGTACGTCAGCAGGCTCGCATCGCTCCGCAGGCGACGGCGATTGTCTTCGGCGACGAGCGTCTCACCTACGATGAGCTCGACAGATTGTCCGACGCCCTGGCGGGACACCTCGCGGAGCTTGGAATCCGAAAGGGCGATGTCGTGGGCATGCTGCTTCCGCGCGCGCTCAATACCGTCATTTGCATGCTTTCGATCCTGAAGGCCGGCGGCGTCTATGTACCGCTCGATCCGGCCTATCCCGAAGAGCATCTCGCCTATGTCGCCGCCGAGTGCGCCCCCAAGGTTGTCTTCGTCGATGCAGAATCCGCTGGAAGGGCTAGCTCCGTCCCCGACCTGCGCGGCACAATCATCGATGCAGGAGTTGTGATTGGAAGGCTCGCACACAGCGCCGTCGCCAAACGGCCGGCCATCGAGGTCACTGGCAGCGACCCGGCTTACATCATGTACACGTCCGGTTCCACGGGCCGGCCGAAGGGCGTTACGATTGCCCACCGCAGCATCGCGCGGGTCGTCCTCGATCAGAACTATATCGATTTCAGACGTGACGACGTCATCCTTCACGCCGCTACAATCGCCTTTGACGCGACGACCTTCGAAATCTGGGGCGCGCTGCTGAACGGATGCACGGTCGCCGTCATGCCCGATGCCGATTTCTCCCTGGCGCGCCTTGCAGGCGTCATGCGTGACACCGGCGTCAGTATGACCTTTCTCACCACGGGGCTGTTCAATCTCTTCGCGGACTATGCAGGGGGCGATCTGCCGAGGCTGCGCCATGTGCTTTTCGGCGGCGACGTGGGCTCTCCAGTGCATGCCCGGCGATTTCTCCAGCGCTATCCCGGCTGCCGGCTGAGCAACGCCTACGGCCCGACCGAAACTACCGTGTTTGCAGCGGCCTTCACCGTACCGCCAGGCTTTGCGGAGGCGGAGCTGCCGATCGGCAAGGCGATCGCCCATACCGGGATCTGCATTTTGGACGAGGAATTGCGGGAACTTCCGCCCGGCCGCGAGGGGCAGCTTGCGATATCCGGCGACGGCTTGGCGATCGACTATTTCCGTTGTCCGGAGCGCACCGCGGAAAAATTCGTCATGGTCGCCACGGAGGCCGGCCCGAAACGCTGCTATCTGACCGGCGATATCGCCCTTCTCCAGCCCGACGGCACGGTAAGCTTCAAGGGACGCCGCGACCGGCAGGTCAAGATCAACGGCAAGCGCATCGAGCTTGACGAGATCGAGACCGCACTGAGGAACGACCCGGCACTCTCCGACGCCATCGTTCTCTGCCACCTCCAGGGTCCCACCCTGAAACGTATCGTCGCCTATCTGCGCCCGCGCGCGGAAACTGCGCTTTGCGATCCGGCATTCGCACAAGAGGTCATGTCGAGGCTGCGCGCCACACTTCCGGTCTACATGATTCCGAGCGCGACCGTCGTGGTCGATGCATTCCCACTCACCCCGGCCGGCAAGGTCGACCGCGCGAGCCTCCTCCCGCCGCCGATCGAGGCCGCCCGGCCCGATGCGGAAGCCGTGGCAAGCACGCAAGCGGAAACGCTACTGACGCAGCTCTGGAGCGAGGCGTTGGGTGCCGAAGGGATCGATCTCGACAGAAACTTCTTCGATCTCGGCGGCACCTCTCTCCAGCTTCTGCAGGTGCATGCGGGACTGGAAGCAAGGCTCGGGCGCGCCGTGGATGTCGTCGCACTGTTCAAGCATTCGACCATCCGCGAGCTTGCCCGCCATATCGAGGGCAAATCCCAGAACACCGCGCGATCCATCGCCGCTGCCCAGCGGGCGGCACTTCAGAGGAAAACCATGTCCCAGTTCCGAAGGAGCGCTTCATGACGGGAATTCACGAAACCGCCCACGCCGATCTCGATCGAATTGATATCGAGGACGATCAGGGTCCGGGCGGCATCGCGATCATCGGCATGTCCGGGCGCTTCCCGGGCGCACCCACCGTGGAAGCGCTTTGGGATCTCGTCAGTGACGGCCGGAATGCCTTTTCGATATTTGCGCCGGACGAAATCGAAGATTGCTTCACCGACGAAGAACGCGCCGCCGCAAATTATGTCGCTGCCCGCCCGCATCTTCCGGACGTGGACATGTTCGACGCCGAATTCTTCGGCATGTTTGCACGCGAGGCAGCACTCACCGATCCGCAGCATCGCGTCTTCCTGGAAATCTGCTGGGAAGCGCTCGAAAACGGCGGCTACGATCCGCATCGCTATCCGGGCATGATCGGCGTCTTTGCCGGCTCGTCGATGCCGACCTATCTGATCAACAACGTCCTTGGCGATCGTGCCAAGGCGGAGGAATTCGCCTCCAATTATCAGATCGGCTGTTTTCAGCAGCTCGTAGGAGCGCTCAACGACGCGCTCGCGACTCGTATTGCCTACAAGTTCGATCTGCGCGGCCCCGCCTTCACGCTGCAATCGGCCTGCTCGACCTCGCTACTTGCCGTGTCGCAGGCCTGCCAAAACCTACAGACCTATGCTTGCGACATGGCGCTCGCTGGCGGCGTGTCCATCACGCTGCCGCAAAAACGGGGGTATATCTACCAGGAAGGCGGCATGGCTTCGGCCGACGGCACCTGCCGGCCGTTCGATGCGAACGCGGATGGAACCGTCTTTGCAAGCGGCGCAGGCGTCGTACTCCTGAAGAGGCTGGAAGACGCGCGAAGGGACCGCGATCGCATCTTCGCAGTCATCCGCGGCTACGGCATCAACAATGATGGCTCCGACAAGGTCGGTTTCACCGCACCGAGCGTCCGCGGACAGGCCGAGGCGATCTCCGCCGCCCTGGCAAATGCAGGAGTGCCAGCCGCATCAATCGGATACGTCGAATGCCACGGGACAGCTACGCCCCTGGGCGATCCCATCGAGTTCGGCGGCCTGAAGGAGGCCTATCTCGACATTGCGGACGCGCGGGAGAGCTGTGCGCTCGGTTCAGTGAAGGGCAATGTCGGGCATATGGACTGTGCTGCAGGCGTATCCGGTCTCATCAAGACAGCGCTGATGCTTCATCGCGGCAAGATTCCGCCGATGCCCAACTATAGCCGCCCCAATCCTCGGCTCAATATCGAGGAGAGCCCGTTTTATATTCCCACCGAAATGACGGACTGGCCGGCACAGGGACATCCGCGCCGCGCAGGCGTCAGCGCCTTCGGCGTCGGCGGCACGAATGTCCACGTCATTCTCGAAGAAGCGATTGGCGAAGACCGCGAGGCATGCTCAGACGTCACCAAGCCGTACATCCTGCCGCTGTCGGCACGCAATCCGGCAGCCTTGTCGGCTATGCGCGCCAATCTCAGCGCTCACCTGACCGAGCGCCCGGAGATTTCGCTCGCAGACGTCGCCGCAACGCTGCAGAACGGCAGATGCGAGTTCAGCCATCGCTTTGCGATATCGGCCCGGACCGTCGAAGAGGCGCGGGATAAGCTCGGCGCGGAACGCCCTGCGGATTCCATCGCCTCGGACGCCCCTCCGGTCGCGTTCATGTTTCCGGGACAAGGCGCGCAATATGTCGGCATGGGTGCTGGACTCTATGACAGCGAACCGGAATTCGCACGCTGGATCGACAGGGGCGCCGAACTGCTGAAGCCTATGCTCGGCCTTGATCTTCGGATTTTCATCTGCCATTCCGGACCGGTGCCGGAGTCAATGGCTGACGAACAGCGCAACACGCGCATCGCTCAACCATGCCTCTATCTCGTCGAATATGCGCTGGCACGGCTGTGGATGAGCCGAGGCCTCAGGCCCTACGCGATGATCGGCCATAGCGTCGGCGAGTTCGTAGCAGCAACGCTTGCCAACGTGATTTCTTTCGAAGATGGACTCCGGCTTGTCGCCAGCCGCGGGCGTCTCATGCAAAGCCAGCCGCAAGGCGCGATGGTTTCGGTTCGCGCCGACGCGCAAACCGTCTCCGCTTACCTGAAAGGCGATGTCGAGATCGCCGCCGTCAATGCTCCGAAGCTGTCGGTTATCTCCGGCCCGTTCGCGGAGATCGACGAGGTTTGTTCAGCGCTCGAAGCTGGTGGCATTGCCTTCAGCCGCCTGCACACGTCGCATGCCTTCCATTCGCCGATGATGAACGAGGCGGCAGCCGCACTTTACGACGAGACTGCCAAGGTAACCTACGGAACCGCAACGGTTCCCTATATCTCTTGCGTGACCGGAGACTGGCAGACGGCGCAACAGGGCACTTCGCCGGATTACTGGGCAAGGCACTGCCGCGACGCCGTTCATTTCGCCGCTGGCCTCGCAAAGCTTTGCGACGGGAGGAAACCCATACTCCTGGAGGTTGGTCCAGGGCGGACGCTCTCCGTATTTGCTTCGCAGACCGTTGCACGGGACAATCTGAATACCGTGATCCAGTCTCTGCCCGAACACGATCGCGCGCCCGAAGCTGCCGATGTCTTCGCCGGCGCCCAAGGCAGATTGTGGATGGCTGGCTGCGTCCTTGAATGGCCGGAACTGCCCAACGGCGCAACGGCACACCTTGATCTGCCGGTCTACCCGTTCCAGCGCCAGCGTCACTGGATCGATGCGCCTCCATCGGCGCGCCGCAATGTAGGCTCTTACGCGCTGTCTCGCTCCGAGCTGCAAATCGTGGTCGAACCTTCGGCTGCGATCCAAATGCCGGCAACTGTCAGCGTCGCTCCAACGAACGCCCCCTCTTCCGCCGATCGTACCCCTGCGCTTGAATGCGAATTGCTGGCCACTCTCGCCGAGATGTCGGGCAATGCATTGAGGCCGGCCGACGTCGCCGCGACATTTATCGAGCTGGGCTTCGATTCCCTCTTCATCGGGCAATTCGCGCAGAGGATCGAGAAGGACTACCGGGTCAAGATTTCGTTCCGCGATCTTCTGAGCACCATTCCGTCGATCGCCAACCTGGCGAAACATCTCGATGAGAAAATGCCGGAGAAAGCGCTGGCAGCATCTCCGCCGCCTGCGGCGTATCTTCTTGCACCAGCGGCGGTTTTTGCCGCGTCGGAGATGCCTCTTGCGCCTACCCCTTCGCCGTCCGCATCGATGGGCGAAGTGCAGGCCCTCATTCAATCGCAGATTCAACTGCTCCAATCACTCTTCGCCCAGCAGCTCCAGTTGCTGCAATCCTCGGCGACCTCTCCACCGGTGGCGGTGGCAGAAAGCGCCGCAACCGTAAGCATGCCGCAGGCGGTACTATCAATTGTTCCGGCTCCAGCTGCTGCTGCCCCGTCCGAAGCGGTAGATGCGCCGGTCACGCCCGCAGAAAGGCTGGAATCCGTCCCGCTCACGGAAGCTCAGACGGAGATCTGGCTGGCAGCCCAGACCGGCGATGAAGCGTCCTGCTCCTTTAACCTGTCCATTTCGCTGACGCTGGATGGCGAGTTCGACGAAGCTGCCTTTTCAAAGGCACTGAGCCTTGTGACGGATCGTCATGATGCGCTTCGAATCCGCTTCAGTCGCGCTGGCGATTACTTCCGCTTCGCCGACGATTTCGCGCTGAAGGCGCCGCTGGTGGATTTCGCCGGCAGGCCCGACGGCGAAGCGCAGCTTCGGGAGATGCTCGACGAGGATGCAAGGACGCCCTTCGACCTCGTCGACGGCCCGCTTGCCCGCGCCTTCATCGCGCGTCTGGCAGTCGACAAGCATGTCTTCGTCTTCAGCGGACACCACATCATCTGCGACGGCTGGTCGATCAGCGTGCTTCTCGATGAGCTAGCGATGGCCTATGCGGCTTTCCGCAACGGCGAGACACCGCAATTCGAGCCGGCGCTCTCCTTTGCCACCTATGCGACGAAGCTTGCGCCCACACCCGAAAAATCCGAGAAGGACGAGCAGTTCTGGCTCGATCAGTTCAAGGAGATTCCGGAACTGCCGGAACTGCCGCTGGACCGGACGCGGCCCGAACATCGCAACTTCGCCAGTGGTACCTGCACGGGCTACATCGAGGGCGATGTCTACAAGGCGTTGAAAAAAGCTGGCGCGCAGTCCGGCGCAACGCTGTTTTCAACCTTGCTGGCGATGCTGCAGGTCGTCGTCTCCCGGCTTTCCAGGCAGGAGGACATCGTGATTGCGGTTCCTGCAGCCGGTCAGAACCTGATCGGAGAAGCGATCCTTTTCGGCCATTGCGTCAATCTCCTGCCAATCCGCCAGACCGTCGCATCACAGACGAGCTTCTGCGAGCATCTGAGGGCAACGCAGCGGCTTGTTCTGCAGGCGGTAGAGCATCAGTCCTGCACCTATGGCACGCTCGTGCGCAAACTCGGCGTAAAGCGGGATTCGCGCCGCCTGCCATTGACGGAAATTCAGTTCAATCTGGACCACACCGCAGCAGATCAGCCCTTCGGGAACCTGACGGCAAACATGGCCAACAACGTGAAGGGCTTTTCCAATTTCGACATGTTCTTTTGCGCGTTCGAAGAACAAAACGCCGTCCGCATCGATGTCGAATACAATGCGGAGGTCTTCGACCGATCGACGATCGAGCGCTGGATCCAACATTTCGCAACGCTCGCCGAAGCGCTGTCCAAGAACATCGACGTCGAGATCTCGAGGCTGCCGTTATTGAGCGACGACGAACGCGGCTGGCTGATCGACGGCTTGAACGACACGGCGGCAAACTATCCGCGAGATGAGCACGTGGTCTCCCTCTTCGCCCGCAAGGCGTCGAAGCAGCCCGATGCGATTGCAGCCGAACATGGCGGCCGCTCCATCACTTACGGCAGGCTGGAAGCCCGCTCCAATCAGTTTGCCCGATATATTCAAGAGGCGATTCCCGAGCCCGGCCAGCGCATCGCACTGCTCGTCGACCGGTCGCTAGACATGGTCGTGGCGCTGCTGGCGATCATGAAGGCCGGGCACACCTACGTGCCCATGGATCTTTCCCATCCTGAAGAGCGCCTCTGCCAGACCCTCGACGTCGCGCGCGTCGGCGGCCTGATATGCGACAGCGATGCCATGGCGTCCCTCGCCCCCGCAAACATTCCCGTTATTCGCATCGACGAGGAAGCAAAGGCGGTAGGCCGAATGACCAGCACTGCGCTTGACGCTCTGCCGCCCGATTCCGCTGCCCCTGCATATGTCATCTTTACCTCCGGCTCGACCGGGGCACCCAAGGGCGTCGAAGTGTCCCATCGGGCGCTGACGAACTTCCTCCTCTCCATGGCGAAGGAGCCCGGCTTCACCGATCGGGATACGATCCTTGCGGTGACGACGATCTCGTTCGACATCGCGGGGCTCGAGCTCTACCTGCCGCTCGTTACCGGTGGGAAGATGGTGATTGCCGACCGGCAGCAGGTGCAGGATGGCTTCGCCATTGTCGATCTCGTGGAAAAGAGCGGTGCGACCGTGCTTCAGGCGACCCCCACGCTCTGGCAGATGCTTGTCGAGGCCGGCCTCGAGGACAAACCGCACCTCAAGATGCTGTGCGGCGGAGAGCCCATGCCGAAAGAACTCGCCAAATCCCTGCTGAAAATCGGCGGCGAGCTCTGGAACATGTATGGCCCGACGGAGACGACGGTCTGGTCGTCCGTCGCGCGCATTACCGACGCGGAGGCACCGATCACCATCGGCCATCCGATTGCCAATACCCAGCTTTACATCGTCGACCGCAACAACGACATCGCGCCCATCGGCGTCACCGGCGAGCTGTGCATTGGCGGCGACGGCCTGGCGAACGGCTACTTCGACCGGCTGGATCTGACCGAGAAGGCCTTCGTTCCGATCTCCTTCGGCTCGAACCGGCCAACGCGGCTCTATCGGACCGGCGATGTCGGACGCCGTCTTGCGAACGGTTCGCTGCAACTGCTCGGACGCCGAGACCAGCAGATCAAGCTCCGTGGCTTCCGCATCGAACTCGGCGATATCGAAGCCGTCGTTTCGAAGGCTCCCGGCGTGCGCCAATGCGCGGTCGTCGCTGCGGAGAAAAAGAGTGACGGCAAATTGCTCGTTGGATACATCGTACCGGAAGCAGGCGCCGAGCCGAGCGCAGCCGAGCTCTCGGACTTCGTCACGGCGAAGCTGCCCCGCTACATGGTGCCGACCTGCTGGGTGACCGTCAGCGAACTGCCGCAGACAGGCAACGGCAAGCTCGATCGCAAGACGTTGCAGCAGCGTGGAATTCCTGCCCACAGCACCGAGGCTAAAAAAACCAAACCGCGCACTCCAATGGAAGAGCAACTAGCGGCTATTTGGCAGGACATACTCGGCAGCCAGGATATCGGCGTGGACGACAATCTCTATGCGCTTGGAGCCGACTCCCTCACGATTTTCCGCATGGCAGCGCGCATGCTGGACGCCAATCTCCCGCTGGAAGCCAAGCACCTCTTGCGCTACCCGTCTATCGCGCAATTGGCCAGGTTTGCCGAACAGCAGATCCGGCGGCGAGAGAAGCTGTCCAAACGACTGTCCTCAATGTGGTGCAGCGTCTTGAACGTTGACCAACTGCAGCCTGATGACGATTTCTTTGCCGTCGGCGGCAACTCCGTTCTCGCAGCAAAACTCCTGCAAGAAGTAGAGGCGGCCTACAAGATCGTTCCAAATCCCGAAATGATTTCCAAATTTCGGACATTCCAGGATTTCACGGCAAAAATCGCCAAGACACTGGAAGGCGTTGACACGGAGTCGTCCCTTTGGGAATTGGTGACATGCAAGACAGGCAGCAGCGATGCTGTTGTCTATACGTTCAATCATCCATTCCTGTATTACGCGCTCGCCACCGAGATCGACGACAGCATTTCCGTTCACAACCTGAACATGTTCAGCGCTGATTTGACGAGCGCACCGGCGGATATGTCGGTGGAAGATATAGCCAGACAAGCGATCGAAGCGATGAAAATTCCGGTGGGAACCCGTCGTTTGGCCTTGGTCGGTCTGTGTGTGAACGGCATTTTGGTCATGGAGATCAGCCGGCAGTTGCGCGAAAGCGGTATAGACGTACGCTGCACCGCTGCCATCGATAGCTGGTGCCCCACGTTCGTATCATCGCTGCCCAAGAGCCGCCTAATGTGGTGGCAGACGGAGCGGCGCGCGAAGCGGGTCTTGCACTTCACCAGCAAGCTGATGAAGGGGGACATTACCGCCCAGGATTACTTCAGGCACTTCAACATCTCATGGAAGCTGATGCAGCTTCTTCACGTGAAAAGTGCCGAACCTTTGGAATCAGATCGCGCCAATGCGATGGTCACAGCGTTCATGAATTCCGCAGCCGCGCATCACAATGACCCGGCGATCAGAGATTCATCAATTGTCCTGGTGCGCAGTCAGGCGCACAATAGCCGGGCACGAAAGTTGAGGTTCGGCTGGAGGAACGCCGTCGCCGAGGACACGCCAGTGCTCGACCTGGAAGGCTGGCATGAGGACTCGCTGATAGATTCCGGCAAGGCTCTGGCAAGTCTCATATCCGCGCGGCTTGGAGTCTCCTCGGACGTGTCATCAGGCGGAATAGCTCACTGAGCGCAATCCGTCAGACGTTCGTCTATTTTGGGAGCACGCGTGGATGGGAATGGCAGCACACAGACCTTTGAAAGTTGCGGTCCTGGCAAGGTCGAGGGATCGGCTCGAAGCATGGCAATTGATGGTGCTTGACCGGCTTGCTTCCGAGCCTCTTTTTGATCTTGCAAGCATCATCGTGCATCAGACGGCACCTAAGGTTCGGGTGCCGAAGCTCTTCGCACTCGAGGCCCGTCTGGAACGCAGGTTCCTTACCCATGAGACCCCCTATCTGCCGAAATCCTATTCGCCGGAATCCCAGCGGTTCGACGACATGGGATCGCACGATTTAGAAACGGCGGAGAGCCAGGACATCCTTCGACGCCTCATGCAGGACCTGGAAGTGGACATCGTCATTCGTATGACGCCCTCGGGCCTGCCATCAGGCGTAAGTGATGCCTTGCCGTTCGGAGAATGGGCGTTGAGTTGCAGCGATCAGGTCTCGGAAAATGTCGACTGGTTCGCCTATCGTGGCACAATTTCGAAGGCGGCATCGGTCGAGCTCTTGCTTTATAAATCCGGAGCACCAGACGGAAGCGTTGACGTCATTGCGTCTTCCTTCTTCAATACCAAGACAAGTGCTGCGCGCGTTGCCGCCTCCATAAAGGAGCGTGGCGTGACCTTGCTTATGCGCGAATTGAGACGCCTTGCCGAAACACGGCAACTGCATGTGATCGCCCGCCGGCCCATCCCGGCAATCCCCCCGCCGTCCGCTTCAGACCTTGGCCGCTACGTTGCTGCGCTTGCTGGCGACCTCGCCGCACGTTGCATCAAAATGCTGAGGAAGAAGCTTCATTCCGGTTCGTCCGTTTGGGCCCTCTATACCGGCGGGGGTCACATCGAGGATTTCGACCCACAGCAATCCGTTGAAATTCCGCCAACGATGAACGAGATCAAGGCGGATCCGTTCCTTTTCGAACACGAGAACGAATGTTACCTCTTCTGCGAAGCCTATGCGGATGGCCAGAAGAATGCCCACATTGCCGTCGGGCGCTTCCGCGGAGACAAGCTCGAACACCTCGGGATAGCCTTGCGTTGCGAGCACCACCTTTCCTATCCTTTTGTCTTCAGGGATGGCGAGGATATTTTCATGATGCCCGAGCGGCACCAATCGCGCCAGATCCAGATCTGGCGCTGCGTCGAATTTCCGCTGAAATGGGAATTGTACTCGACGGCGCTCGAAGGCAGGTCGGCCGCCGACAGCGTGCTGATGCGTCATGGAGGAAAATGGTGGCTTTTCACCAATCTGTCGGATTTCCACGACTATGAAGATCACTGCAGCGAACTCTATGTTTTCGAGGTCGACGGTCCAAAGCTCGAGCGCGTGATGCCGCACCGGCATAATCCGGTCGTCATAGACAGCACGCTCGCGCGAAATGCCGGACGCATGTTCGAACGCGGCGGCCGCCTCTACAGGCCTTCGCAGCGCAATGCCTATGGCATCTACGGATATGGACTGAACATCATGGAAATCGACGAGCTGAGCCTCGACAGCTACAGCGAGCGGTGCATACGAACGATTACGCCGGACTTCAAGAAAGGCCTGCTTGGCTGCCATCATTTTGATGAGGCGGCCAATCGTTACGTTCTGGATGCGCGCTTGACATGAAGAACAGGGCGTTTTCGTCTCGATAGTTCAGGCTGACATGCCTTCCGCCGGTCAGCGCCGCAAGCGTCCCGACAAATGGAGGTGGCATTTCGAGGTCGAACAGACTCCAATCCGCCGGCGTATTTCCGTCTGCATCCAGG
Organism: Rhizobium sp. 007; assembly: GCF_015353075.1. Classification (NCBI taxonomy): domain Bacteria; kingdom Pseudomonadati; phylum Pseudomonadota; class Alphaproteobacteria; order Hyphomicrobiales; family Rhizobiaceae; genus Rhizobium; species Rhizobium sp. 007. Next base: position 2,519,625 of record NZ_CP064187.1, read on the forward strand.
CGCTCAAGGCGCGGCGGAAGACCATCGCCAACGGTGACGTCGAATGCATCCAGAGGAAACGAGAGACCGACGCCGATCGCCTTGACGAAGGCTTCTTTGCGTGTCCAGACGGAATAAAACGCCCGACGATACTCTGCGGCCGGAAGTGCAGCGAGGGTCGTTTCCTCCTTCGGCGACAGGAAACGGCTGACATTGTCTTCCTTCAGAGGCCGAACCTTTTCTATGTCTATCCCGACCTGGTAGCAGCTTGATACGGCAAGCGCCGCCATCCCGCCGCAATGGCTGAGGTTGAAATGCAACATCCTGCCGTTCGACGCTGCGATGCGCGGCTTGCCATAGGCATTGTAGCTCAGGCTGAGGCGGTTGGGCTCAATTCCGAGGTAGCTGCCGACAATTCGGCGCAGCCCCGACCGGCCTGCAACGAACCTGCGGCGATCACGCTCGTGAACAAAGCGCGCTGCCGCATCGAGCTCGCGGGCCGTCAATGGCGTTGCGAGATATGGTGCCTGCGAAGTGCTTGCCTCCTCCAGGTTCCATATCCAGATATCGATGACATCAGCGCTCAAGCCGTCACGCATTACCCCCACCCCCTGCCGACAGTTCATAGAGAGCGATCAGGACCGCCGTTTGTCTGCCAGCCAAGCTCAGAATGGCAGCAGGCGTCACCTGCACGGAGCACCAGTTTGTCTGGTCTGCGGCCCGACAGGCAAGCTATCCAAAGTCGGTAGAGAGTTACGCTTATGGGCACCTTGGCCATGCTCCGGCCTTCGCCGTATTTTGGTAATCTTCAAAGTGCCGGCACCGATGGAGTCGTATTAATGAGTTCGCGTCAGCCATCGTCGCTATCCAGCCTGACGGCAAAAGCCGGCACCTGGACGGTTGGCAGCAAGTTGGCTTCAAAGGCACTGGATTTCGTAACGCTCCTGTGCCTCGCCCGGCTGCTCGGCCCATCGGATTTCGGACTGGTGGCGATGGCGATGTCTTCGGTTCTCATAGCCGAGGCGATTTTCGAGATGCCGGTTGCCGCCGCACTCATCAGAGACCCGTCGCCAACCAAGGATATGTTCGACACGGCTCTGACGATCGGCCTGACAAGGGGTCTGATCGTTGGCATGCTGCTGTGTGCTCTCGCCTATCCGCTCGCATTGTTCTATGACGAGCCGCGGCTGACCACCCTGATCTGCGTGCTTTCGCTGGCGCCTGTCATGCGCGGGCTTAAGAGCCCGAAGCTGATACTTTTTACGCAGCGCTTCGATTTTCGCCCGGACTTCATCCTGGAGGCCGCGGGCAAGATAGCGTCCTTGTGTGCTGCCGTAGCCATGGCCTTGTATACCGGAAGCTACTGGGCGATCGCGGTTGGCACGGTTGTCGGCCCGATGCTGATGATGATCGTCTCCTATATCTACGCGCCACAGCGGCCAGTTCTGTCACTTAAGGACTGGTCGATGTTTGCGCCCATTGTCGGATGGTACATGCTCTCGCAAATTCTCCAATCGGTGAACTGGCAGCTCGAAAAACTCCTCCTGCCGCGCTTTATGGACCTGGTTTCCTTCGGCCGCTATTCCGTTGCAAGCGACATTACTGCCGTTCCCTATCAGTCGGTGGTCCAACCGCTCTTCAGGCCGTTTCTCGTCGCATTCTCGCAGATTCCGTCGCATGAAAAGCTTGGTGAAGCCTATCTGCGCGCCACAAGCACGATCGTCTTCCTGGTCGCGCCGGCGCTTGTGCTTCTGTCGATCCTCGCGGATGTGGTCGTCACGATATTACTTGGGCCTTCCTGGCATGGTGCCGCCTTCATCCTCACATGCCTGCCGCTGATCGCCATCATCAGCCTTCCCACGGCACTCGTGAACTCCATTTGCTTCCTGGCCGACAAGATGCATCTGATCGTCGTCAAGAACGTCATCGAGCTTTGCTCCAAAATGATGCTGATCTGCTTGCTCGGATATGCTTACGGGCTGTATGGCATACTGGCCGGACAGGCGATCGCCGCCGCGATAAGCCTCACCACTTCGCTTGCCATCGTCCGTGCATCGATCGGCCTGAGCCTTGCCCGGCAAGCCAAGGAAGGGGTCAAATATTTCGCTCCGATCTTGCTGATGGCGCTCTGCCTGGTGCCGGGAATCTATCTCGGCGACTCCGTTGACCATCCTCTGCGGCAGTTGTGGCTATCGATTGCAACGGCCGCCGTTGCAGCGCTTGTCTATCTTGGCAGCATGTTTTTCATGGCCCGCATGTCTTCGTCCGAAGGACTGCATGAATACGACTTCGTCATGCAATATCTGAGAAAGAGATTCAGGCCGGCCATTTAATGGATGCAGTTCGGCCTGTTCGTAATCTATCGGTTTCCCTGATCGAACGGCGCGAGCCGCTGTCAAATATAGCCTCTGCTGCCCTTATGTTTCAGGCTATAAAACCGATGGGAAAGCCAAGTAGACTTGCGAGATAGAGGAGAATCGCCATAAAAGGAGCACAACCGGACGCATAATTGGCATGTCGATTGACATTCATGCTTGCTGTTGTCTTCGTCGAAGCGAAGAATGTTTTGCGGGCAGTTCAGTTTGAAGTTGCGCGAAGCAAGGCGTCTAAGCCCAACCAGTTTCGAAGCCAAGGAGTCTTGGTGTTGAAACGTCGGCAGGAGGCCGGACGGATGCATTCAAAAGTCCCTTTCGAACGCATGCGTTCTCCCACCGCAAAATTCGTTCTGCGGTGGGCGGCTATTCTCTTTTGCCTGGTGATATGGGGCGCCGTGATGGCCTTTTTCATCTGGTAGATTCGTTGCGCGCGAAAAGAACGATGCCGATCGTCTTCCAGATAATCTTCAAATCAGCCGACATCGAGCAGCTGTGATAATAGTCCACGTCGAACTGCACCCGTTCATCATAGGTCGTGTCCTTGTTCCGGTGCACCTGCCATAGACCGGTAAGGCCCGGCGTCATGGCGAGATAGTAATGGATCTGACGGCCGTAACGCTCCATTTCATCGGCCACGATCGGCCGCGGGCCGACAAGGCTCATATCGCCGCAAAAGACGTTCCAGAGCTGCGGCAGCTCGTCGAGGCTCGTCATCCGGAGATATTTGCCAAGCCAATGGACGCGCGGGTCGTTGACCAGCTTCTGGGTTTCATTCCATTCGGCGCGCCGCACGGGATCGTTGGCGAGAATGCTGGCCAGCCGCGCATCGGCGTCCTTCCGCATCGAGCGAAATTTCAGGCATGGGAATGAACGGCCGTAGCGGCCGACACGCTCGTGTCGGAATATGAGCGGCCGCCCATCAACCAGCAGCAGGGCCACCGCGATAAGCGCGAAAAACGGCAGAAAGAAAACCAGCGCCGATCCGGAAATCAGGATGTCCCCGGCACGCTTCAGGCGATAATCTCTCGACGTCGGCCGTCGTAGCCGAGCCGATTGCCCGTCCTGAGCAACGCCATCAAAGAACGATAGCATTTTGAAACCCCGTTTGTATCTCAACCCACAGTTAAGGTTGGCAGTGTCGGCCAGAATAGACAATTGACCAGAACGGCTAAGCCTTAGTCAGATAGAAGTAGGCCCGAATACCGATGGCGGGACCATTGATTTATTCACCTCTTAAAACTGTCGATACACGAGAGGACGCAACCGCTTTCAATAAGGGTATCTGCTTGATGCCGTTCAATTAAATGAACGGATGGCGATGGGCGGCGGATCGATTGCCGGATCGTTCAGGTAGCCGGCCGGCAACGCCAGCCAAGCTCGTTCGCGCCAAGATCCGGCCGTAGAGAGCGATCAGCGCTTCGCCCCAGGTTTCCGGCGAATGAGCAAGCCCGGGCGCCTTGCTGAGGCCGTTCAAGCTCATGGAGCGTACCACCGCATCATCGGCTGCGAGCCGTCGCATCGCCGTCGCCAGCGATCCGATGTTCCCCGTCCTGAATGTCAGCGCGCAACCGAATTCCTCAAGCTCGTTTCCCAACAAGGCGGCGTCCGGCACAATAACGGGAATTCCGCTTCCGATCGCTTCGACGGCTGCAAGCGCGAAAGGTTCCGGCACGCGCGACGACACGACGATGGCGCGCGCATTGCGCAGGAGTTCGTGCATCTCCCCTTTCGCTTTCCAGCCGTGGATGACGACTTCAGGATAGTCGCGCTCCAATATCGACCGCCCTGCGCCATCGCCAATGATCTGGAGCCTCACATTGGCAAGCCGCGCCGCCCGCGCGGCATCCTCGAACCCTTTTTCCGGCTCGAGCCTTCCCACGAAGAAGAAATCCCGCATCGTCCAGGGTTCGGCCCCTCTGCGCAGAAACGGCTCCACCGGATTGCGAATGGTCTCGATATGATCGGTGCAGATGCCGGCGCGCTCGAAATATTCACGCATCCGCTGATGCACGATGACGATATTGGCCGGGAGCTCGTCCGTCGGATAGAGCCGCTCCCGCAGCAAGTGGCGTGCAGAACGCCAGATCTTCTCGTGATAGCCGCGTTTGTCGCATTGCGTCGTCATGCACGGAACCGACATCGGCGTGAGCGTGCAGACGGTGTCTTTCCGGTAGTTCGCAAAGCCGCCGTTTGGGCAGCACAGGAAATAATCGTGTGCATGTAGAACCACGCGCTGGCGGACGGGCCACAGGGCCTGGAAGATGGAGGGCGAAAGGATCTTCGACCAGCCATGGACGTGATAGATGGTCGAGGCCGTGTCGGCACTATCGATGACCTCGCGCACCGCATCGAGCGCCTGCCTGTTGTAAAGCCCGTTGATCGAGGCTGCGATCCGCCCCTGCGCGGTCAGCGGTGCGCCGCCGAGATTGATGGTGTCGTCCGCCGGTAGCTCGCTTCCGGCCGCGTCGCCCGCCAGATAGGTTACGGCAATGCCGGCGCGTTTGAGCAAATGCGCCGACAGAATGGCAAGGTTGGAGGCTCCCCCGACCTTTGTCGAACGGTCATTGATGACGACAACACGATCGGGATAGCGCTGAATCACGATCCTACCCCATCGTCCTGATATTCTGCGGGGCAAGCCTGCCCATCAGAAGATCGAAAATTGCGATCGCATTGCCCTTCAGGCGCCCTTTCCGGTCGACCCAGGGTTCGGGGCGCCAGGCTTTGACAAGATTGGCGGCCAGGTTCCGGCCCATTTGCGCAGCCGCCCGTCCCGAACTCAGGGTGTTCTTGCGCACGAGATAGATGGGATTGGCGATCTGCGAATATCCGAACTTGATGCCGGTCGTTCGACCGGCCTTCGTGCCGAGATGCACGCCCTGCAGATGGTCGGCACAAATGACTTCGCCATATCGCGCCATCATGCGGCTGAAGTCGACATCTTCAAGCCAACCATAAAACGGCAGATTCTCGTCAAACCGGACGCCTGAAGCCATGATCGCCGAAACACGGACAGCCATGTTGCAGCCATAGGCGTTATAGATCGGCTTAAAGGATTTCTCCCGTTTCTGCGGGCGGCGAACCTTCTGCACGAGTTTCAGGCCGTCGCAGACCGAGATACCCGCCCCGGTGATCCCGTCGGCGATGACCGTGCCCGTCGACATGACGATATCGCGCCGGGTGCGAAACAGCAGCTCAGTGTCCTCGATGTAAGTGGGCGTCATCAGGAAATCGTCGTCGAGGAAGAGCACCACATCCGCACCGACGATGCTGTCGAGAATTGTATTGCGCTGAAGGCAAAGTCCGCGCTCTGAAACCAGTACCCTGACCGGGCATGCGAGCGAGGAAAGGCTCGTTCGGTCGACATCCTCAAGCGACGGCACGCAGATGACGACCTCCTCGGGCTGACGCGTCTGGTGCGATATATGGGGAAGAACGGCAGAGAGGATTTCGCGCCTGCCCGAACTCGCGATGCCGACAGCCACCTTGAGCGGGCGCCCGCGCGGCTTGTCATTGAAGGCCAGATGGGGAGCGGCCGGCTTTGCGGTAGGTTCGCTCCGCCGCGACGAAGCAGGCTTTCCCGGTGGACGCTTGCTGCCACCGCTGCGATTGGCGATGATCCCGAGCAGGTTCACCCGCGACGCGCCGAAGCTCGCAAGCGCGGCCGACAGCCGCTCGATGGTCATTTTCTTCGGCTTGCCGACGACAATGGCGATGCCATCCAGAAAGTTGAAGATATGCCGGGTATCCGCCGAGCCTTCGAATGCCGCAAGGTCGACGATGACGACGCCGTAGTTCTGGCGGAGTAGCTCAATTTCCGTCTTGAGCGCTGCAAGATGACCGAATATCTGGTGGCACGCGGCAGACCGCCTTGTCTCCTCAACGGTCAGCACGGGAACCAGGGTGGAGGCTTCAGCATGCTCGTCGTCCCTGTTTCTCCTGCTCCTGCGGCCGTGCTCATCGTGACCCGCCCCGACATGTTCGGCGGCTTGCGGCTCATGCTCGCCAACATGATCCATCCGCAGCAAGCCGAGCCCGAAGTCCTCCCCGGCGGCACTCACCACTTTGCTCAGGAAGCCTTTTTGGAAATCGGCATCGACGAGGACGACCGGCGTGCCTTCATTTTGGTAGAGCTGCGCGAGGTTCGCCGCAACCGTCGTCTTTCCCTCGCCGCTGCCGACCGACGTGATGCCGATGACCATTGGCGAATTGGGGCGGAATGCCGTACCAATGGAGTTCTTCACGCCTCGCAAGGCTTCGGTGAAATCGGAATAGGGCGCATCGAGCACACCCCGCAGCGGCATCGCGGCCTGCAGGTTTGCCGCCTTCGCCCCGGCGGGCAAAACTGCCGTTGCGCCCTGAAGAGGCAGGCTGCCGAGCGACGCTATACCGAGTTCCTGCCGCAACCTGGAGTTCAAGTGAATCCCCTTGCCCCTTCCATCAAAAAGCAGCGCGAGCAGGAGACCACCGGCCAGGCCCATCAGCGTGGTGAAGGGCAGGATGATGGAGGGTTTCGGCGAGCTCTTCGTCAGCGGCGCGGACGCGGCCGTCACGACACGGGCATCTCCGAGCGGGAAAGACTGCTTCTGCAACGTGCCCGTCAGTTGTTGGAGAATTCCTTCATAGATGCGGCGATAGGTCGTCGCACGGCTTTCCATTTCGGTGAGTTTCACACGCGCCAGGTTTTTGTCCGTGCCGGTAGCAGTCAGCGCCGCCATCTGGTCATTGAGGAGGCGTTCGCGGGTTTGCGCGACCTGCAGGTTCGTTTTGTATACTTCCTGGATGCGGACGAGTTCGTTCCTGATATCGCCGGTTAGCCGTGCAACTTCCTCTTTGGCGGCCGCGATCGCGGGATTGCCAGGATCGTAGCGGCTTATCAGATTGTTCAGCCTGGTCGTAGCAAGGCTGACGTCCTCCTGGAGTTTCTGTATGCGGGGGTTGTCGATCGTCTCCTGAACGCTGCCGCGAACCGTTTCCCCCGCCATCATCCGATTGAGGGTATCGAGCTTGGCGGACGCGGCAGCGGTCTCGGCGCTTGCGGAAATGGCTTGGCTGCTGATCTCGGACAATTGCTGCTGGTCCAGGGACGATGTGGTGCCGAGTTCCATGATGCCGTTCATGGCCCGGAATTCTTCTGCATCCAATGCCGCCTGCCGGGCTTGCTTCTCCACGTCGATCAACCGGGTTTCCAGCCAGTTCGCCCCGCTTTGCGCTGCTGCGGCGCGCGCGGAGACGGCCGAATCCATATAAGCTTGCGCAAGGGCGTTCGCGACGCGAGCCGCCTTTTGCGGATCGGTAGATTTGTAGCCGATTTCGAGGATATAGGATTGCCCTACCCTGACGACCGAGACCCGCGACAGGAACGACGCCATCGTCCTGCGCATGCGTATCTCCTCGTCCGAGGCCTCCTGGCCGGGTGCGGCGGGTGCAGCCGCTTCGCCGACCATCGACTGCAGCCAGTCCTTGACGATCGACCGCCACGACGCATTGTCCTGGATTTCCGGATCCTCGGAGAGATTGAGTTTGTTGATGACCGCTTTCGCGATCGGCTCCGACTGGATGATCTCCACCTGACTGGCGATTTCAGCCGCCTCGATGATGATCGTTCCAGTGAAAGCATCCTGGGACGCGATCCGGCCCTGCTCGGGATCCATGACGAGGCGGGCAGCCGCGAAGAAGAGCGGCGGCTGGGTGGCGACATAAACACCGCCCGCGGCAGCGCCTACCGCTGTGAACAAGGCAAGTATCAAGGTGTGGCGCCTCAGAAAGCGCCATATGTCGCCGAACGATATATTTTCCGTGTCAGCTGATTGCTTCTTGCCGAACTGATCGCCGGGGATAAGCTTGCCGATGTCGTGAACAACCATATTGTTTTGCCCGATCCTCGAATTCATATGATTTACTGCACCCGCGGAGGAGGATTGGCGGACGAAAGCATCGAGCCGTCCAGGTTCTTGGAGACATTGTAGCGAACGTCCAGCACATCCCCCGGCTCAAGCTCAGCGCTATCGGGAACCGGAGCGGCAGTGCCCGAGTCACCGCCGCGGGTCAGCCAATATTCCAGCGGTTGCACGTCGACGGCCTGGAGGCTTTCATAGCGTGCAATGGATGCGCCTGCGGCCTGCAGCAGCTGAACGGTCGTGGAGCGCTTCAACCGCACGTCTTCCAGCTCCGCTTCTGTTACCTGCAGTTCCTGCCCCACCTCTGTCTTGCGCTCGCCCTTCAGGTTGAGTGCTTCGCGTTCGGTTTCGTTCAGCTTCTGCTTGGCCTGCATGGACGCGACGACCAGATCGAGCTTGTCGCTCTGCATATCGGCGACGATGCGTTCGAGGGATGTCTTGCGGGAGGTGGTCAGGATCTTGGTGTCGACGAGTTTTGCGATGTCGCCAAGCTCATCCTGGGCGATCTGGACTTGCCTTTCCTGCGCCACCATCTTCTCGTCGAGCACAGTGATCTCGCTTCGCAAGAGCTTCATGAGATCTGCTGCGGATTCCAGCTGGTGCCGCAAGGCGTCGGCTCTTGCCGTGAAGAGAGCGCTTTCGCTTTTCAGTATCTGGCCCACGACTGAACCTTCGGGGGCGCCGGTCAGTTCCGGAGGAAAATCCACGGAAGGCTTGTCGTTCAGCTCGGCGATCAGTCTGGCGCGGCGGGCCATGAGCTGTTTTGCCTGAAGCTCGAGGCGGCTGAATTCCCCGGCGTAACGAATCTGCTCGGCGTCGGCATATTCGCCGGAGCGGTCGTTGCGGCGTTCCCGTCCGCCAGCCAGGGCAAGCGCTTGCTTGACGGTCAGTCCTGGCCGGAATTCGAACTCGTTCGGCCGCTCGACGGCACCCGTGACATAGACCATCGGATATCTGGCGATCTCAACCGAGGCGATGGGAGCGGTCGCAAGCCCCGTCAGTTTTTTGATCCTCTCACCGATCAGGATCGCCGTTTCTTCCGTCGTCTTGCCGAGAACGGCAATCTCGCCGACCATCGGCATCGAGATATCGCCGCGCTGAGACACGGCAAATTCGCCGTTGAGAGCGGTCCATTCTTTGTACTCGCCCGTTGAAGACACCCATTCCACGACCGAGACCTTCATCCTCGTCTGCGCTCTGATGCGGTAGCTGTCGTCTGCGGCATGGACGGCTTGTCCGGTCAAAGCGGTGCCAATGAGCCCTGCCGCCATGATGAAGCGGAGGACACGACGGGCGCCGGGCAATGCGGTTTTTGAATTGCGTACGGCAGCAATGGGCATGGCGCGACCTTGTTTTCCTCGTCATTCTGCAGCGGGCAAACCGCCGAATTTCGATGATGCGCCTAATGCAACTCGAGTAAATCCACCGCGACGCAGGCTGCTTTAGTCCAATCTGAGGAAGACGGAGTAGAAAACCACCGGCCGCTTCCCCCAGTTGCGGTATCTCCGGCGAAGTGCCCACTCCACATAGGTCTTTCGGCCGTGGCTCTACCCCGTTTTAGGGCCGTTGCAGACCAATCTAGGCTCTGTGGAATGTCCCCCGCTTCAACGATGATGACTCGACTGGTTGGCGAGGGAAACATCATGCGTGTCGCGATTGTTCATTACTGGCTGGTTTCGATGCGCGGCGGCGAGAAGGTCGTCGAGGCCCTCTGCGACATGTTCCCAGACGCCGACATCTTCACCCTCGTTTACGATGAAAGCCGTGTCTCCGAAAAAATAAGGGGGCATGTTGTCAAGACGTCGTTTCTGCAGCGCTTGCCGGGTGCCGTCAGGCATTATCAGTCGCTGCTTCCGCTGATGCCCTTCGCGCTCGAAAGCCTCGACCTCAGCGGATACGACCTGATCATCTCAAGCGAATCAGGCCCCGCCAAAGGCATCATTGCTCCGCCGCATTCGACACATGTCTGCTACTGCCATTCGCCGATGCGCTATATCTGGGACCACTATCACGTCTATCGTTCGCATGCCGGCCTCGCTTCCAGAATGATGCTTCCGGTGATCGCCCCGCTTCTGCGGTCCTGGGATGTCAGCACCAGCATGCGCGTCGACCGTTTCGTCGCGAATTCGCACCATGTAAAAGCGCGCATCGGCAAGTATTACGGACGCTCCGCCACGGTCGTCTATCCGCCAGTAGCAGTCGAGGACTATGCGCCGTCGGATACCATCGAGGACTTTTATCTTTGCGCCGGGCAGCTCGTCTCCTACAAGCGGGTCGATCTCGCCGTGAGGGCCTTTTCCAAAATGGGACGCAACCTCGTCGTCATCGGCGAAGGCAAAGAGCTTGCCATGCTGAAGTCGATCGCGGGGCCGACCGTGAAATTCCTGGGGCGGGTGCCCTTTCCGGTTCTCAAGGAAAAACTGGCCCGATGCCGCGCCCTGATCTTCCCCGGAGAGGAGGATTTCGGCCTTGTCCCGGTGGAAGCCATGGCGAGCGGCCGGCCGGTCATCGCTTTCGGCAGTGGCGGAGCGCTTGAAACGGTCGTGCCGGGAGAAACCGGCCTCCTCTTCTACGAGCAGAACGTTGAAGCCATCGTCGACGCAGTGCGGTCGTTCGAAGAACACGCCGAGGATTTCGATCCCGAAACCATTCGCACGCACGCAGCGCGGTTCAGCACCAGGAATTTCAAGTTCGGCATGGACTCGATCATCCAGGAGGAACTTCGGGCGAGAAGAAGTAGCGCGCTTGCTGCGAGCTCCCATGCGGAGGCCCGCCGGTTTCCTCTGGACAGCGTCTTTCCCGTCCCCCCGCCTGGAACGGATATCGTCCACTGACGGAGCGTCCGCGTTGGCAGGGCGCGCAGAGCTTTTGCGAAATCACACCTTCAGTTCACGCCGTTCGCGCTCGGTGATCATGGCAAGATCGATCACCTTCTGCAGGTTGGCGGCGTGGCGGAAGTTGGGGTCCGGCTGCAGGCCGCTCATCACCGCGTCGGCAAAGCGCTGGTAGTTGGTCGCCACCGGAGCGGCCTCGATCTCCCTCCAGGTCGCACTTTCGACGTTGTCGCCGAGGCAGCCGCGCAAATCCGAGCCGGAAGGGCGATGGTTGACCTCAAGACTTCCCCTCTCGCCGTAGATGCGAAGCTTGAGCTCGTTCAAGTGGCCCGTCGCCCAGCGGCTGGCATGCACCACGCCGAGCGCGCCATTGGCGAAATCGAGCGACATCGTGAAGCTGTCGTTCGCATCCAGAAGATATTCGCCGATCTGGCCGCCCGGTACCTTGTTGAAGGTCTTCAGCCGGGCAAAGACGTGATCGATATCGGTCGCTGCACCATAAGCGGCGAAATCAAGGATGTGGATGCCGACATCGCCGAGCACACCGGTCGAGCCGTGGCCGGTCGAAAGGCGCCAGAGCCAAGTCGATTCCGTGCGCCAGTCGCCCCAGGCGCGCGACACGAGCCAGCTCTGCAGATAGGATGCTTCTACATGCTTGATGGTGCCGAGCTCGCCGGCGAGTACCATCTCGCGGGCGCGCTGCAGCGGCGCGACGTTCCGGTAGGTGAGGTTCACCATGTTGACGACGCCTGCCGTTTCCGCCGCTTCCGTCATCTCCAGAGCCTTCGGATAGTTTTCCGCCAGCGGCTTCTCGCAGAGCACATGCTTGCCGGCAGCAATCAGCGCTATGGTCGTCGGGTGATGGATGCGATCCGGCGTGACGTTCGTCGCGGCGTCGAAATCACCCCAGGCTATGGCGTCGTCCAATGTCAGGAAACGCTTTTCGACGCCGAATTCATCGGCGAAGAGCTTCAGGCGATCGGGATCGGTATCGACCGCGCCGACGACCTCGACACCATCCATGTGCGCGAAATGGCGCAACTGGTTCTTCGCCATCACGCCCGTACCAAGAACGAGTAGTCGCATGGATGCTCCCTCAGCAGTGAGCTGCTTGGCCGTCCGGTGCGGTTTCGGGCCGCGCTCTTCAACCGGCTCCAGTGCCTTCCTTACCGGCTCATTTGGGGCATCCGCGATGCTCGTCAACGCAGCCGGCACATAGACCTCTTGGCGCTGCTCTTGCAAAGCGAGGCAATGAACGGAGAAAACCAAGAAAATTCAATGAGAAATGGATTTTGAAAAGAGGTTGACGACCAGAACGCCGGCAATGATCAACCCGAGCCCGAGCACGGCGGGAAGATCGAGGCGCTGCTTGAAACAGACAAACCCGACCACCGAAATCAGCACTATTCCCAAAGCGCTCCAGATCGCATAGGCAATGCCGACCGGGATCACCTTCAAAGTGAGCGACAGGACGTAGAAGGCAGCCGTGTAACAGACGACGAGAAGTACGCTCGGCCAGAAACGCGTGAGCTGCTGCGAGAGCTGCAGCGCGGTCGTGCCGATCACTTCCAGGATGATTGCGGCGAAAAGCAGCGCGTAGACGGCAGCCGGGCTCATGGTTCTGTCCTTCGAAAATAATTAGCGCTTCGTGAGTTCGGTAAGCCGGGCAATCAGCGCGCTGCGTTCGGCAGTACCGATCAAGTTGCTTTCCGTCGCGTCGGCAAGCCAGAGACCGTCCGCAGCAAAGCGCACGATCTGAGCGTCGATCGACGAGTCGGTGCCGACATATTCTTCCGCCCGCTCCCGCACCCATTCCCGCCAACGCTGGCGCAGTCGCGGCTCGGCCAGCATTGCAATCGTCACCTGCGTCCAGTGACGGGAGTCATCCGTCCTTTTGCTGATGTCGGCGCACACGAAAAGATAGGCGCGCGTGAAGCGCCCTTGCGGCACCGGATCGGCCCGCATCAGTTCATCGAGTTCTTGATCGAAGCGCTCGAGCAGACTGTCGAACAACGCATCCAGCAGCGCGTTCTTGGTCGGGAAATGGTGCAGCAAACCGCCCTTGCTGATGCCGGATGCGCCGGAGACGGCATCGAGCGTCACCGACGCCATGCCCTGCTCCGTCGCAAGGCGTGCGGCGACATCCAGCAATTGCCGGCGCACGAGAACAGGCTGTTTCTTGCGATGATGAGCAGTTGACATGTTCTATAAAAATACCGTCTGGACGGTTTTGTCAATCAGAATCTGCGGGCACGCTCTGCCTCAGGCATCCTGGGCGAAATGCCGCGGCGCATCGCAACCGGTTGCGAATAGCGCAGCAGCAGTGCATTAAGAAGTGCATTTCAGGGGACGGAATTTGACGGAAGAGGTTATCACGCTCTATCAAGCGATCGGCGGCGGCCTCACGGTGCGGGCGCTGGCGCAGCGTTTCTACGAGCTGATGGACACGCTGCCGGAGGCAAGGCGTGTCCGCGCGGTCCATCCGCCGAGTCTCAAAGGTAGCGAGGAGAAATTCTACGAATATCTGACCGGCTACCTCGGCGGCCCGCCGCTCTATACTGACAAACGCGGCCATCCGCGGCTGCGCAGCCGCCATTTCGTCGCCGCGATCGGCCCGATCGAGCGTGACGAGTGGCTGGTCTGCTTCCGCCGCGCAATGGACGAGACGATCGTCAACGAGAAGCTGCGTGAGATCATCTGGCCGCCGATCGAACGGCTGGCGTTTCATATGCAGAACAGGGAGTAAGATCAGCCATGATCTCGAACACGCGTGCCGCAGCGTTTTTCTTCGTCTTTGCCGGTCTCTTCGGCGCGGCAGGCGTGGCACTTGCCGCCCTCGCGGCCCACGGTGGTGGTGAAGCCGCGCTCGCAGCCTCCGCCTCCGCGATGTGCCTGGCACACGCCCCTGCACTATTAGGTCTCGCAATTGGAATTAAGGAGATCAGAACCGCCCGCCTGGCCGGTTTTCTGATCATCGTTGGCACACTGCTCTTTGCCGGCGATCTCGTGATGCTGCGCCTTGCGGGGATCGGGCTATTTCCCTTTGCCGCCCCGACTGGCGGCTGGGCGATGATGTTCGGCTGGCTGGCGATCGCCGCCGGCGGCTTGATGCGCAACAAACCATAAGCTTAGCGCTGCGGCACCCGGCCGAAGCGCAGCAGGTTCCCGTGCGGATCATGGATGTAGAATTCCTCCATGTTCCAGGGTCGCACTTGCATATCCGTCAGATGCCTGACGCCCTTCGCGCGATATTCCGCATGGAGGGCCGCAATGCCCCCGCCACGCAGGTAGATCGACGTCTTCTCCGGCAGGCTGGCATCGTCGGTGCGCCAGAAATGCAGTTCCATCTCATCGCGCCTGACGATCAGATAGTCAGGCGTATGGTGCACGATCTGCGCAAAGCCGAGTTCGTCACGATAAAAGGCAAGCGTCTCGGCAATATCGAGCGACGGCAGGACCGGAAGAACTTCGATACGGTCCGGATCGCCGCTCATATGCCGTCCACGACGTTGAAACCTTCGAATACCGGCGGCCCCTTGTACATGACCTTATGGTTACCCGCATTGCGGTGCGCCGCGCGGAAGTTTTCGGATTTCGTCCAGTTCTGGAAATCCTCTTCGCTCTGCCAGACCGTGTGCGACGAGAATAGCGTATAGCCCTCCTCCGCATCCGTCGTGCCGCGCAGCAGGCGGAACTCGACGAAGCCGGGCACCTGCGCCAGACTGGAGTCGCGGTTGCGCCAGACATTTTCGAAATCCGCCTCGGCGCCGGTTGCGACCTTGAAGCGGTTCATCGCAATATACATCGGGAGCTCCTCACACCTTCGTGCCGTCCGCGCGGGCCTGCGGGAAGGCAACGACATTATTGCCGTTTGCCGCCTCGCGGCCAAGCGCTGCATCGGTCTTTTCTCCCGGCATGCGCGCTTCCCAGACGGGAAACTCCGTCACGTTCGGATAAAGCTGCTGGCGCTCGGCATTTTTCACCAAGAGATCGTAGAGCTCAGGCACGAGGCCGTCGCCATTCTGCGCGGCGAGCTTATGCAGGCCGATCATCATGAACCCGTCAGGGCGCTGGTCTTTCATCGGGAATTGTCTCGTTCGTTCATTGTCTGCAGCGCACGCTCGAGGCTCGATTTGCTGCCATTGCGCAGCGGAATGAAGGCCTTGCCGAACTTCTTGCAGCCGGTCTTCACCCGCAGGCAGGCATCGTGGCTGATACAGTCGATCGGGCAGAATACGCAGTCGACGGAGGGAAGAACCGTGTCGATCCGCGAGACCGCCTCGCGCAGCCCGCCGTCATGATGGATCAGTTCGGCACCGAAGCTGCTCGCGATCTGGCGAAGATGCGCCACCTGGCAATCGCGGCCGCCGACATAGAGGAAACTGCGGCCATCCAGTTTCGATCCGCCGGAAGATTGCTGCGCCGTCTGCGCTGCCACATCCGCGCTGACGCGGATTTCCCGGTTAGATCCCTTCTTCGCCTTCCGAGCCATTTATCACCCGTTCGCTCGTTGATCGTCACACGATTCTAACGTGCGCGAACGGACCTTATTAAACTTGATTTTTAGAGTAAAGTATAAAGTTGATATTTTTTGTCATATTTTATCGCCGGCCCGAGATCTGCACGTCCTGCGTGAAGGTCCAGCTCGGCTTGCCCCACTCGGAAGGCAGCGGCGGGAAAGGTGAGGCACGGCGCACGCCGGCCACAACCGCCTGATCCAGCTCGGGAATTCCGGAGCTGCGCGCGACGGAAAGAGACACCAGCGAACCGTCGCCGCCGATCGTCAGGCGCACGCGGACACTCATCGAAGCGCTCATCCGTTTATATTCCGTAGGCACCTTGACTGCGCGGCGAATGCGCGACTGCACCTTGCCGGGATAGTTGGCAACGGCTGCGCTCCCGGCTCCGCCGGAGCTCCCGGCGCTGCGCGAGTTCTGGTCGGAATCTGCCGTCTCGCTTCCGTCGCTGGCCCCTCGCCTGGAATCCTGCTTGTTCTCGCCTTGGGAGCCGGCAATCTTCTTTTCCGTCTTCTTCGGCTGCTGCTTCTTTTCCACCGGCTTCGGCTTTTCAGCCTTCGGCTTGGCTGTCGGCGTCGGTGCCTCTTGCGGCTGCACCGGCTCCGGCAGCGCTTCGGCGGTCTCGACCGGCTCGACAGGCTTCAGTTCCTCCGGTGTCTCCGTGGCCATCGGCTGCACGACCGAGGTCTCAGCAGGAACATTCGACGTCAACACCTCAGGCTCTGCCGCCGTTACTGTCTCGGGAGAAACACGCGTAACCTCCTGCATTGGCGGTACGGCTTCCGCCTGGGTCGGCTGCACCGTTTCCGGTGGAACCTCCGTCGGCTGGACTTCCGTGGGCTGGACAGTCTGCGGCTGCACCGTTTCGGCAACCACTTCTTCCGGCTGCGGCTCGACCTGCAGATCCGGATCGCCGGCAGAGGCCTGGTCGGCTTCGGAATCGCCAAGGATGACGACGCTCACGGCCTCGCCCGCTTCCTCCTCCGGGTCGTGTGGCGTCACGACGAAGCCGATTGCCAGGGCCGTGAAGAGAATGGCGTGAAAGGCAAAGGACGTCAGGCAGGCAGCGGCGACGCGTCGCTTGGTCGGCTTTGGCTCGTTTGCCTGCTTTTCAAGGGCACCATGGTCCATCGGCGGGGCGTCTGCCGCGGCTGTCTTTTGCGTCTGCGGATGTTCCGGGAAAGATTCGATCAGCGAGAGGCGCGCATAGTGGATCACGGCTTCTGCGGCGGGCTGGCGCTGCGCATTGCGCAGCTCGGGCATTTCATGACCGGGGTGGATACCCGGCATATTGTCGTTCAAACCGTCAGCATCCTGCTCCACGATGAAATCGCGTCGCAACTTGGATTTCGCTGAAACTGCCATGTGCCTGCCCCGGCCGGTTTGAAACTGAAGCCCGCCGGAGATCAACTCCGGCGCGAATTGCTCACCCCTCGAAGGGAACGGAAATCTGCGAACGGGTAACGAGACCTTTCATGCATTCGCCCGCTGCCGGGCCGTCGCAGACCGGCGTATCGTTGATGAGAATGCGGGTTACGGCCTCGCACTTCACATTCGGCATGTCGAACTGCCGCACCCGCTTCTTGCCCTGCGGCAGATCGCGGAAGTCGAGCACGGTGATCTTGTCGACGGCGTTCTTGTCGTTGAAGAAGGCAAGCTCGAAAGAGATCTTGTTGACGGGTGCGGCAAGCTTATTGAGCGCTACGAAGGTCATCATGCAGCCCTTCTGCGAGGGCGTCAGCGCATTCAACTCGACTTCGAGGGCATTCGCGGGGGCGGCCGCGGCGGCATCCTGCGCATAAGCGGGGCAAAGACTTCCGGCCGTCATCAATCCGCCTGCCACAAGTGCCGCAAATCTGCCCGCCGCCATACCGTTCTCCATGTAATTTCTAAAACTTGAGTTGAAAAGTCTTCTATTGCGTCTTTAAAAAATGGTGACTATGAAAGTCAAGATAATTGTATCAAGACCGGAGGAAAACAAGCCCCCGGCACCAGCGGAAATTGCCAACCGAAATGATGGTTGAGAAGCCAGACACCTTTAAGCATGCACCTCTCCCGCGGGAGGCAGCCGAAATTCGCACCATCGAAAGCGCGGACATTTTCCGCGGCGCGAACGAGATCATGATCCGGCATGACGGCGTGGTCTACCGCATGAAAATTACCCGGCAGGGCAAGCTCATTCTCAATAAGTAAGGGTGGCAGATGACTGATGAGACCAGACCGGCACCGGCCGAAATTCGCGCGTTCCGCGCCGAAAATTCGCAGATGCGCGAGCGCGATATCGCAGCGCGGCTGAACATTTCCGAAGCGGCCCTCGTCGCCGCCGAAGTCGGCATTTCCGCGACCCGCATCGACGCCAGCGCGCTGAAGCTTCTGGAGCGCGTGGCCAAACTCGGCGAAGTCATGGCGCTGTCGCGCAATGAAAGTGCCGTCCACGAAAAGATCGGCGTCTTCGAAAACATCAAAATGGGCATGCAGAGCGCAATCGTGCTCGGCGAAAACATCGACCTTCGCATCTTCCCGAGCCGCTGGGCCTATGGCTTTGCCGTCACGAAGAAGAATGGCGACGAGGAACGCCTCAGCCTGCAGTATTTCGACAAGATGGGCAACGCGGTCCACAAGGTGCATCTGCGTCCGAATTCGAACGTCGAGGCCTACCGCTCGATCGTCGCTGATCTGAAGCTCGACGACCAGTCGCAGGAATTCGTCGAAGCCGAAATCTCCGCTTCAGAGGATGAGAGCGGCGACGTCGGCCGCGACGAGCTGCGCGACAACTGGAGCAAGCTCACGGACACGCATGAATTCTTCGGCATGCTGAAGCGCCTGAAAATCGGCCGCCAGGCCGCACTGCGCACGGTCGGCGACGATTACGCCTGGAAGCTCGGCAACACGGCGACGGCCGAGATGATGCACGCATCCGTCAAAGCCGGTCTGCCGATCATGTGCTTTGTCGCGAACAACGGCATCGTGCAGATCCACGCCGGCCCGATCTTCAACGTTCAGGCGATGGGACCTTGGATCAATATCATGGATCCGACCTTCCACCTGCACCTTCGCCAGGACCACATCGCCGAGACCTGGGCCGTGCGCAAGCCCACCAAGGATGGCCACGTCACTTCGCTGGAAGCCTATGACGCCAAGGGCGAAATGATCATCCAGTTCTTCGGCAAGCGGAAGGAAGGTTTCGACGAGCGTATCGATTGGCGCGAAATCATCGAAAGCCTGCCGAAGGCCGGAACGAGCATCGCAGCGTAAAGGAGCGGAACGATGAAAATACCTTCGAACTTGCGCCGCCGCCGGCTTTGCGAACTGACGCTGACGGCGGCCGTCATGGCACTGCCTTTGCTGCCCGCTGCAACCGCGGAGCATAGTTTCATCCGGGCGGCGCAGGCCGAGGAACCGAAAAAGATCGACACCTCGCGCCTCGTCGCCGTCGGCGGCGACGTGACGGAAATCGTCTATGCGCTCGGCGAAGAAAGCCGCCTCATCGCCCGCGATTCCACTAGCACCTATCCCGAAGCGGCCATGAAGCTGCCGGACGTGGGCTATATGCGGGCTCTCTCGCCGGAAGGCATCCTTGCCGTCAACCCGACCGCGATCATCGCTGTCGAAGGATCGGGCCCGCCGGAAGCGCTGACCGTCCTCAAGAACGCCAGCGTGCCGTTCGAGACGGTTCCGAATACCTACGATCGCGAAGGTATCCTGACGAAGATCGACAAGATCGGCACACTGCTTGCGGTGCCCGACAAGGCCAAGGCGCTGGAAACCAAGGTCGGCGCCGATCTGGATGCCGCGATCGCCGATGCCGGCAAGCGGCCGGAAGCGAAGCGTAAGCGCGTGCTTTTCATCCTCAGCACGCAGGGCGGCAAGATCATGGCCTCCGGCACGGACACGGCGGCTGATGGCATCATCAAGCTCGCAGGCGCCATCAATGCCGTCGGCAGCTTCTCCGGCTACAAGCCGGTGACCGATGAGGCGATTGTCGAGGCAAAGCCCGATGTGATCCTGATGATGAACCGTCAGGGCAGTCACGCGGCGGCCAACGACGACCTCTTCAAGCAGCCGGCGCTCGCACTGACCCCCGCGGCCCAGAAGAAGGCCATCATCCGCATGGATGGCCTGCACCTGCTCGGCTTCGGTCCGCGCACCGCAGGCGCCGTCCGCGAATTGAACGCGGCCATCTACGGGGGCTAAGATGGCTCTGCTGGACGCCATGACGGGACAGAAACGATCACTTTTTTCGATAGCCGCGCTTCGCGAGCACCGCGAGGTAGGCGATCGAGGGCGGCTGGCGCTCCTCGTGATCGGCCTGCTCGTGGTGGGTTCCGTCTTCTCGCTGCTATTTTCGGTGACGACCGGCGCCTCGGATGCCTCGATTGTCGACGTGATTGCAAACGTGGCGGGTTCGGAGGCGGCGCTCAACATGCGCGACCGGATCATCATCTTCGACATCCGGATGCCGCGGGCCATCCTCGGCTTTCTCGTCGGCGGCTCGCTCGCCGTCTCCGGCGCTGTGATGCAGGGACTGTTCCGCAATCCGCTTGCCGATCCCGGCCTCGTCGGCGTGTCGTCCGGAGCGAGCTTCGGCGCCGTCGTGATGATCGTGCTCGGCGGAACGATCGCCATGCCATTCCTTGCGCTGCTCGGCATCTATACCCTGCCGGTTGCAGCTTTCGGCGGTGGCCTTGTTACGACGGTGCTGCTTTACCGGATCGCAACGACCAATGGCCAGACCTCGGTCGCTACGATGCTGCTGGCGGGGATCGCGCTCGGAGCTCTGACGGGTGCGATGACAGGTCTGCTGACCTATATCGCCAACGACCAGCAGCTTCGCGATCTCACGTTCTGGTCCATGGGCTCGCTCGCAGGTGCAACCTGGATGAAGATCGCCGCCGCCGCGCCGATCATTCTGGCATCCTTCGCAGTCCTGCCCTTCATGGCGCGCGGACTGAATGCCATAACACTTGGTGAAGCGGCCGCGTTTCATATGGGCGTCCCGGTTCAGCGGCTGAAGAATATCGCGATCGTAACCGTTGCCGCCGCAACCGGCGCATCGGTTGCCGTCAGCGGTGGTATCGGTTTTGTCGGCATTGTCGTGCCGCATCTGCTGCGCATGATCATCGGCCCCGACCATCGCTATTTGCTGCCAGCCTCCGCTCTCCTCGGCGGCTCGCTCTTGATCTTCGCCGACGTTCTGGCGCGCACCATCGTCGCGCCCGCCGAATTGCCGATCGGCATTATCACGGCTGCAGTCGGCGGACCCTTCTTCCTCTGGATATTGTTGCGGCAGCGCTCGCGGCTTGCGCTCTAAAAGTGAATTTCGATGATCGAACTTTCCGGCATCTCGGTCCGCCTGTCGGGCAAGTCAATCGTGCATGACGTCAGCTTTACGGCGAAGGCCGGCCAGTTGACGGCGATTGCCGGACCGAACGGCTCCGGCAAGACGACCACGATGAAGGCGATCTCCGGCGAGCTTTCCTGCGACGGCTCCGTGCGCATCAACGGCGAAGAGGTCAAGACAATGCAACCCTGGCAGCTGGCCGCCATTCGCGGCGTGCTGCCGCAGGCAAGCGCCATCTCCTTTCCCTTCACAGTGCGCGAGGTCGTGCGCATGGGACTGACGACAGGGCTGAACCTGCACCCCGAACAGGCAGAGCAGATCGCGGCACGGGCGCTCGCCGCCGTCGACCTCGGAGGCTTCGAAGGCCGTTTCTACCAGGAGCTTTCGGGCGGCGAGCAGCAGCGCGTCCAGCTCGCGCGCGTGCTGTGCCAGATCTGCGAGCCGGTCGCGGACGGAAAACCCTGTTGGCTGTTGCTCGATGAGCCGGTCTCCAGCCTCGACATAAGCCATCAGCTGACGATCATGAGCCTTGCGCGGAAATTCTGCGATGCAGGCGGCGGCGTGATCGCGGTCATGCACGATCTCAACCTGACCGCTCTTTTCGCGGACCAGATCGTCCTCATGAAAGCCGGGGGACTAGCCGCTGCCGGCAGCGTCAGCGACGTGCTCACCGACGAGCGCATGCAATCTGTATTCGGATGCCCGCTGCGCATCAATCAGGTTCCGATGGACGCAACACCCTTTGTCCTGGCTCACAGCGCGCTTGCCGGCCGCTGAACCGCCGGAACTTTTGATTGGCCAGCGCGTTGTCGTGTCGATGATTTGGATCAATGCCGGGCGATACGACTTATTGCAATGATCGGTGCTGACCTCGTTTGAAACCGGCCCGCGACTTTGCGCGCGCCCATGCCAAGGAGAGCATCATGGCTTCCATCCTCCCGTCCATTCGCGGCCGGCGCCATGGCAACGGTACGCTTCATGACATCGAATCCACAATCGAGGATCAGATCGAAAGCCTGCGCGACGAAATCGCGACCCTGACGAAGCTGGTTACAAAGAATTCGCGACGGCGCGGCGAAAAGCTCCGCTATCAGGCGGCTGCTGGCTATGACGAACTCCTTGGCCGCAGCGAAGACCTCCTCCACGATCTGCAGGAGAGCTATCTGCGCGGCGCAAAAGAAGTTCGCCATACGGTACGCAGGCATCCGATCGCAACGATCGGTGCGGCGGCCGCCTTCGGCCTCGTGCTCGCGCTCCTCGCACGCCGCTAAGGAGGATCGATGCTCTTTCCGATCCTCAGCCTTTTGATAGGAAACAGTTTTCACAGGACCGTTGCGCGAACCAAGCGCAACGGTATTTTCATTGTGCTCGCCGCAATCTTCCTTCTGAGCGCCTATGTGCTTGCGGTCACAGCCGGGACAATCTGGCTCGCGGGCATCTACGGCGCGGTGGGTGCTGCGCTCTTTCTTGCGGCATGCGCCCTGCTGATCGGCATCGTCGTGCTGATCGTCATGAAGATCATGAACGCACAGGAAGCGCGTCGCGCGCAGGAGCGCCGCCTGGCGATCGAGTCGCTGGCAGCCGTCGGCATCAGCCTTGTCCGTTCACAGCCGCTTTTGACGGCTGGCGTGCTTGCCGCGCTCGTTGCAACAAACCTGATGGGCTCCAAACACCGCGACTAGGGATCCTGACCTCTAGCCCGTTTCGCTCGCACTTTTCCGAATGCGGTCCGGAAGTCCATCATGGGGGCCAAGTGGCCGCTTCGGCCAATCGTCCCACCAGTCGTCAATCAGCTCCTTCCTTTCCGGGTTGAGAGGATAGTGAATACGGTTCTCCGGCTTGTGTCTCTCTCCGACCACGAGCAGCCGGACCTCCTCCTCGGTGTTATTGATGAAATTATGGGCTATGCCGGTGCCAGCCGGGAACCCCACGCCGTCGCCAGGTGCGAGCCGATGCAGATGGCCATCGATCCACACGTTGGGATATCCTTCAATAACGAAGACGAATTCCTCCTCCGCGCTTTCGGCATGTGGAAGCGATGTGCGCCGGCCGGCCGGCAACCGCTCATGATGAATGCCGAGTTTCGAAAGGCTGAACGCCCGGCCAAAAGGCGCGCCAATGCTCATGCGTTCATCGCGTCCTGAATAATGCGGCTCATCGGGTCGCTCGATATTGCGCCAGTGGGTGATAAATGGTGGGCGTTCGTTGCTGTCCATGAGTTGCTCCTCGGGTAGCCCATGCCCGCAAGCCACGCTCAAATCCGCAACGAGCACCGGTCATGAAAACAGCTAGTGACCGCGCCTCAATCGTCAAGCATCCTGCGCAGCGGCGCCACCGGCATATTTGCTGCCAAGTTTTCAGGGCTAGTCTTCATCTCTTGCACAACAAAAAGCCGGCGCCTGAGGCAGCCGGCCTTTTCCTCCCATTCAACGCGTGGATCAGAAGGCGAAGGCCTTCGACGTCAGCGGCGCGGACGTCGAATCCGGGCCGAAATCCGCTTCGCCGGAAATCTGCAGAAGTTCCTGGAGCCGCTGGCGCGCACGATTGACGCGGCTCTTGATGGTGCCGACGGCGCATCCGCAGATCTCCGCGGCTTCTTCGTAGGAGAAGCCTGATGCGCCGACGAGAATGATCGCCTCGCGCTGATCCGGCGGCAGTTGGTCAAGCGCCTTCTTGAAATCCTGCAGGTCGAGCGCGCCGTATTGCGCCGGATGCATCGCCATGGATTCGGTGAAAAGGCCGTCGCTGTCCTGGATCTCGCGGCCGCTCTTACGCATCTGGCTATAGAGTTCGTTGCGCAGGATTGTGAAAAGCCAGGCCTTCATGTTGGTGCCCATCTCGAAGTGATCCTGTTTTGCCCAGGCCTTCATGATGGTGTCCTGCACCAAGTCGTCGGCGCGATCGTGCCGGCCGATCAGCGAAATCGCGAATGCACGCAGACTCGGCAAAGCCGCCAGCAGTTCGCGTTTGAAGCTTGGTTTAGCCTTATCCATCAGCTCGCCCTTACTCGGCCAGTTTGGCCGAAGCCATCATCTCAGCCTGGTCCAGCTTCTCGAGCAGATCGAGAAAACGATCGGGGATCGCCTCGTCCTGTGCCGCCGCATAAAGGGACCGCAGTTTGACGCCGATCTGGTTGTTTGGATCGAGGATATCGCTCGCGCGCATTTCCAGCCGCCGCTGATTCTGTTCTTCGTTCTGCTGCTTTTTCATAAACTCGTCGCTTCTCGCCGTTGTCTTTGTCTGAATGGACGATACGTTTGCGCTGCGGCGTGATATGCCAACAGCACCCTCCGCCGCTCGAGGCGGTTGGTGCTCAGATACTTGCCGGTTTATCGAGGCTCAAAATCGCGGTACGCCCTTCATTCGTCGCCACCATAATGCAAGGCTGTGAAAAAAGTTCCGCATATACTGGAACTTTTTTAATAGCGCGACGTTTCCACTGCATTAGAGCCAGTTATGGCCTACGGACGGGAGTTTTTAATGACACTTTCTACTCGAATTGCGCCGCATCTTCCTTATTTGCGTCGCTATTCCCGCGCGCTTACCGGCACCCAGACTTCGGGTGATGCTTACGTTGCCGCAGTTTTGGAAGCGATCATCGCCGATATATCCATTTTCCCGGATACCGAGAACGACCGCGTCGCACTCTACAAACTGTTCACGAAACTGTTTGGTTCCACTGCCATCCAGATTCCCGAGCCGGCGTCGCCTTACGCCTGGGAGCAGCGTGCGACCGTAAACCTCAGCAAGGTCTCGCCGCTTGCCCGCCAGGCCTTCATCCTCGCGTCGGTCGAGAATTTCCGCGTCGGCGAAATCGCCGACATACTCGAGACCGACGACCAGGAAGTGATGAGCCTGCTCGACAAGGCCTCGCAGGAGATCTCGCGCCAGGTGGCAACCGATATCATGATCATCGAAGACGAACCGCTGATCGCGATGGATATCGAGCAGATGGTCGAAAGCCTCGGCCACAAGGTGACCGGAATCGCCCGCACGCATTCCGAGGCCGTGGCTCTTTACAACAAGACCAAGCCGAACATGGTCCTTGCGGATATCCAGCTTGCCGACGGCAGTTCCGGCATCGACGCCGTGAACGACATCCTGAAGACATCAAGCGTGCCCGTGATTTTCATCACCGCTTTTCCAGAGCGCCTTTTGACAGGTGAGCGGCCGGAACCGACGTTCCTGGTCACCAAGCCCTTCAATCCAGACATGGTCAAGGCTTTGATCAGCCAGGCGCTATTCTTCAATGAATCCACCAAGGTTGCGGCATGAAGCTGAACCGTCAAAGCGACGGAACAAAGCCAATAGCGAGGCGTTCCCAGCTAGCTGGGCCGCTCCGGCAACAGCTTTAACGGTTTCTCCAACGCTTGGTCATAATATGACCAGCGGGGTTCCTGAAATGGCAACCTCTTTCCAGCTGCGCAAGAAGGATCGAAGGAAAGGCGGCCTGGTGAATACGACAGAACCATTAACCGGCAAGCCTTTCGCGCTGGAGGGCAAGTCCGCGATGATGGAGCGGGCGCTGAGCAGCGCCGGAATTTCGATTCTCTTCCAGGATTCCACCCTGACACATTCCTACGCCGAAAATCTTCCCCGCCATTTCGCCGAACTGTTTTTCGCCGGCGGCAGCGACAGCGACCTCTTCGGCAAGGCGCACGGCGATTATCTGAGGACACTCAAGTTCAAGGTGCTCGAAACCGGGACGGCGACGAATGCCGAGATCGATATGGACGTCGATGGCGAGGTCCGGACCTACGAACTCAAAGTACAGCGCATCAATAACGGCGGCTCGCTCGGCATTCTTTCGGTCATCTCCGAAGTCACCGAGATGCGACACCGTGAAAAAGTGCTGAAATCGCTGCTGCGCGAACTGTCGCACCGCTCGAAGAACCTGCTCGCGATCATTCAGGGCATCGCGACGCAAACGGCCCGCAATACGCTGTCGCTCGACAGCTTCCTTGCAAAGTTCCGCGGTCGCCTTCAATCGCTTTCCAACTCGCAGGATCTGATTACGGATTCCAGCTGGCGCGGCGCCTATCTCTTCGACCTTGCGGAAAAGCAGTTCGCACCCTATTGGCCGGAAACGGCAGGTTCCATGCCGATCTTCGGCATCAATGCGCATATGACGCCAAATGCCGCCGTACATCTCGGATTGGCGCTTCATGAGCTGATCGTCAATTCGGCCTCCTATGGCGCAATTGCCGGCGGCGCGTCTTCGATCACCCTGAACTGCAAGGAAGCGAAGCACAACGGCAAGAAGGCGATCGAGATCGCCTGGGTGGAAATCCTGCCGAACCGGACAGAGATTCACGAGTTCAGTGAAAACAGCTTCGGCAAGACCGTGCTGGAACGCGTCGTTCCCTCGTCCATGAGCGGCAAGGCGGAGCTCCGGCTCGTTCCTGGCCGTATCGAATATTACCTGCAGATCCCCGAGACGGAATTCGAAATCCTCAAGCGCCCCTGAGTTTCGCCGTTGCTGGCCAGAACAAAAAACAGCCAGTGCGAGGGCGGCGCACTGGCTGTTTTCACTCATCGGGAGGGGACCGTGAGTAATCCGGATGATGGGTTGGGGGCGCGCATGTTGGGTCGATGCGATCATCATCCGGATGCCGCAATAACGACCGCGTTGACCTTTGGTTCCGCCGGATCCGAAAAAAATTGAATTTTTATGAATCTTTTTTGCAACGTGGCGAATGGCTGCCTTCGTGAATGATGGGCACAGGTGCTCCACGGCGCGACTTAAAATAACAAAAACAAATACTTATGCGAATATACGTTTCAAAATTTTACCGTTTGATAAATTTTTTATCCTGAGTTACGCTTTCCCTCACTAGCCGTTTACCAATAATGAGGGAACTTCAATGGAACGACTGGAAACTGGGATTCATTCCGGCCGGCTCTCGACCGCCGAGTATGAAACTAATTTTTCCGATCTGCATCCGCGCCTCGACAAGCATGAGGCGCTGGTGGCCGCCGACCGCTGCTATTTTTGCTATGATGCGCCGTGCATGACGGCCTGTCCCACCTCCATCGACATCCCGCTCTTCATCCGTCAGATTGCAACCGGCAACCCGATCGGTTCGGCCAAGACGATCTTCGACCAGAACATCCTGGGCGGCATGTGCGCCCGCGTCTGTCCCACCGAAGAGCTCTGCGAACAGGCCTGCGTGCGCAATACCGCAGAGGAGAAGCCCGTGGAGATCGGCCGCCTTCAGCGTTACGCGACTGATACGGCCATTCAGGCAGGCAGGCAGTTTTATGAACGCGCCGCCTCGACCGGTAAGAAGATCGCCGTTGTCGGCGCCGGCCCGGCCGGCCTTGCCGCCGCTCACCGCCTTGCGGTGAAAGGCCACGACGTCGCCATCTACGACAGCAAGTCGAAATCCGGCGGCCTGAATGAATATGGTATCGCCACTTATAAAACGGTCGACGACTTTGCCCAGAAGGAAGTGGATTACGTGCTTTCGATCGGCGGTATCGAAGTCCGCCACGGCCAGCAGCTTGGCCGTGATTTCTCGCTTGCCGATCTGCAGTCTCAGTACGACGCCGTCTTCCTCGGCATCGGCCTTGCCGGTGTCAATGCGTTGCGCGTCGATGGTGAGAACCTGCCGGGTGTCGATGACGCGGTCGATTTCATCGCCGGTCTCCGTCAAGCCACGAACAAGGCGGACGTTGCCGTCGGCCGCCGCGTCGTCGTTCTCGGCGGCGGCATGACCGCCATCGATGCGGCCGTTCAGGCCAAACTGCTTGGCGCCGAAGAAGTGACGATTTGCTACCGCCGGGGCAAGGAGCACATGAACGCCTCGGAGTTCGAGCAGGACCTCGCGACGTCCAAGGGCGTCATCATCCGCCACTGGTTGGCGCCGAAGTCAATCCTGTCGCAGGACGGCAAGGTCGCCGCGATCGAGGTGGAATATACCAAGCTCGCCAACGGCCGTCTCGTCACGACCGGCGAAACCGGCGTCATCGCCGCCGATCAGATTTTCAAGGCGATCGGCCAGACCTTTGAAGCATCCGGTCTCGGTTCGCTGCGCATGGAATCCGGCCGGATCGCCATCGACGGCGAAGGCCGCACCTCGCTCGACGGCGTCTGGGCGGGCGGCGACTGCGTCTTCGGCGGCGATGACCTGACCGTATCTGCCGTCGCGCAAGGCCGCGATGCTGCCGAATCCATCAACCGTACGCTTGCTGCCGGTGCGCAGCCAGCCGTCGTCGTCGCGTGAGGAGAATGAACAATGGCTGATCTCCGCAACAATTTCGTCGGCATCAAGTCGCCCAACCCGTTCTGGCTCGCCTCCGCGCCGCCGACCGACAAGGCCTATAACGTCGAGCGCGCCTTCAAAGCGGGCTGGGGCGGCGTCGTCTGGAAGACGCTCGGCGAGGAAGGCCCGCCCGTCGTCAACGTCAACGGCCCGCGCTACGGCGCGATCTGGGGCGCCGACCGCCGCCTTTTGGGTCTCAACAATATCGAGCTCATTACCGACCGCGACCTTTACACCAACCTTCGCGAAATGAAGCAGGTGAAGATGAACTGGCCGGACCGCGCCCTGATCGCCTCGATCATGGTTCCCTGCGAGGAAGACGCCTGGAAGGCGATCCTGCCGCTCGTGGAGGAAACCGGCGCCGACGGCATCGAACTCAATTTCGGCTGTCCTCACGGAATGTCCGAGCGCGGCATGGGCTCGGCGGTCGGGCAGGTGCCGGAATATATCGAGATGGTCGTGCGCTGGTGCAAGCAGTACACGCGCATGCCGGTCATCACCAAGCTGACGCCGAACATCACCGACATCCGCAAGCCGGCACGCGCCGCCAAGGCCGGCGGTACGGACGCCGTCTCGCTGATCAACACCATCAACTCGATCACCGCAGTCAATCTCGACACGTTTTCTCCTGAACCGTCGATCGATGGCCGCGGCAGCCATGGCGGCTATTGCGGCCCGGCGGTGAAGCCGATTGCGCTCAACATGGTGGCCGAGATCGCCCGCGATCCGGAAACCTACGGCCTGCCGATCTCCGGTATCGGCGGCGTGACCACCTGGCGCGATGCTGCCGAGTTCCTGGCGCTCGGCGCCGGCAACGTGCAGGTCTGCACCGCGGCCATGACCTACGGCTTCAAGATCGTGCAGGAGATGATCACCGGGCTCTCCGACTGGATGGACGCCAAGGGCCACAGGTCGCTCGACGATATCACCGGCCGCGCCGTTCCGAACGTCTCCGACTGGCAGTATCTGAACCTCAACTATGTCGCCAAGGCGAAGATCGACCAAGACGCCTGCATCAAATGTGGCCGCTGTCACATCGCCTGCGAGGACACCTCGCATCAGGCGATCACGCAGTTCGTCAACGGCATACGCCATTTCGAGGTGATGGAAGACGAATGCGTCGGCTGCAATCTTTGCGTCAACGTCTGCCCGGTCGAAAACTGCATCACCCTGGAAGCCCTGCCCGCCGGCGCGCTTGACAAGCGCACGGGCCGTCCCGTCGACCCGAACTACGCCAACTGGACGACCCACCCGAACAATCCGATGGCAAGACAGGCGGCAGAGTAGAAGGCGGTCGCGACCTCGCAAGACTGCGGCGATGCCCTCATCCGGCTGCCGCCACCTTCTCCCCGCAGGCGGGGAGAAGGAAGTATGCCGCACCGTTTGGGCATTCGACCTTGAGGATGGTACGTACCCTCTCCCCGCATACGAGGGTGAGGGTGAGGGGCAGCAACATGGCGCCCCGCAACTAAACCCCGAACGACTTCCTGTAGGCACTCGGGCTTGTCCCGAGCCGCTTGCGGAAATGATGCCGCATCGTCGCCAGTGTGCCGAAGCCGCTGGCGGCGGCGATATCGTCAAGCGATGCGGCGAGTTCCTTTTCCAGGAGATTGCGGGCGTGGCGAAGCCGCTCTTTGAGCAGCCATTCGCCCACGCTGAGGCCCGTCGTCGTTTCGAAGCGGCGCTGGAAGGTGCGCAGGCTCATGCCCGCCTTTTGCGCCAGCAGGCTGATCGACTGCTCCTCGTCCAGCCGCTCCCGCATCCATTGGAGCAGCGGCCCGAGCCGTATTCCCTCCCGCTCTTCGAGCGCGGGCGCGCTGATGAATTGCGCCTGCCCGCCTTCGCGATGCGGCGGAAGCACCAGACGGCGCGCCACACTGTTTGCGGCTTCTGCGCCAAAATCACCGCGCACGACGTGCAGGCAGAGATCAATGCCGGCCGCACTGCCCGCGGCCGTCAGGATACTGCCCTCGTCCATGTAGAGAACGTTCGCATCGAAGGCGATCTGCGGATAGCGCGCTGCGAGCGACGCGACATAGCGCCAATGCGTCGTGGCACGCCGGCCGCTCAAAAGACCGGAAGCGGCAAGCACGGCAACTCCGGAGCAGAGCGACATGATACGGGCACCGCGCTCATGAGCCTGACGCAGCGCATCAATCAGCGGCTCCGGCACCGGCGCATCGATCGACCGCCAGCCCGGCACGACGATGAGATCGGCTTCGGCCAGAACCTCCAGGCCCCGATCGACCGAAACGCTCAATCCGCCCGCAGCACGGAGCGGCCCCGGTTCGACGCCGCAGACCGAATAATGATACCAGCCCTCGCCCATTTCGGGACGTGGAAGACCGAAGACTTCGTAAGCAATACCGAATTCGAAAGTGCATAGCCCGTCATATATCGGTACCGGCCGAAACCGTTCTACTACACAGTTGATTTTGCTTCACCGACGAATGAAGAATCGATTCTATCGCCTAGGGTTAAACTGATTCTACCAGCGCCCGGGATCATCTAAGCCCGGCAAGCCAAGCGTTCTCCGAAATGCCCTTCAACGACTTGCCGTTCATAAATCATTGCCGTGCCTCGCCCAACACCTTGGTAGACTTTCAATTCTCCGGCGAACTTTTTATGGTGTTTTAACAAGTGCCCATTCATCGCAGCGCGACGCGTAATTTCGGGCGCCATGATGAACATCTCATGAAACAACCACAAATTCTTCATACTGAGGTCTCGCTGAAGTAGATAGGTATTGTGCAACCTCACCAGGGCGCTGTAGCCCAAACCCATAACCACGCACGCAGTGCGATTTTCTACAGGGAGGTCATCTAAATGTCCTGCGACCTCGGCGACTTCGAGTATTGACCGTAGCTTATCAAAATCTCGCACGCGCAAGCGTGTCATGAGTGGGCCTTTTTCTTGCGCGTGCCAAAACTCCAAAGAGCCTTGCAACATAGCGTCCAAGGTCACCACGAAGGGGTTGATCCTTCGACCGGATAGAGCAGTCAGAGCAGCGCCCAATGGCAGCGTTAGCGAGGGCATTTCTCGATGCGATGCACGTAATAGAATGCGTTTTTCGAAAGGCACTTCAGGGGGTCTGTGGCTGCGCCCAAGATAAGGATCGATGGCATGATCTAAAACCTCAATGAAGTTCCCCGCAAAGAAGTCGACGAGAAAAGGAAGCGGAATACCGGAATGCTTAGCGAATGACCGAGTTGTCTTCGAACTTGAAAGCATCACGTATCTAGCATCCGGAAGTTTAACGTAAGCATCTTCCTGGCGGCTCAAAACGGTAACGCCATTGGCGCGCCTTAATCCGTTAGTGCCGCCTGAACGAAAGATTGGGGAAGTTGAAAGCTTGAAGTGCGTGCCGGCGTAATCGGACTGCGCTGTTATTGAGGCAAGCGATCTGAAGGCCAGACGCCGCCGCTCTTCATGAGATTTGGAAAGTAGTAGCCTTTGAAAGTCTCTATCAAGCAGAGACACGACTTCACGTATAGGCGGATGTACGCGGGCGTTTTGTTTTTCGCCGGTTGTTGCGGACTTGGTTCTCTGGTCGTTGAGCATTCTTTCATGGAGCAGATTAAGCCCCTCCGGCCAAGACATCACCGCCCGCGTTGCCTTCGCCATATCGTCAGGGAATGGCGTCCGGTACTGTAGCAAGAGGTCGCGACTAGCTGATCCTTGCTCCCGGTAGCGGCTCAATAACCGCGCTATGTTGCTTATCAGTTCAAAGACAGCGCCCGGGCCGAAGGCTCGAATTGCATCGGGTACCTTCGAGAGGTCTAACACAGCAACCCTTACAGCCGGATCGATGAGCGCAATACAAAATCGCAAGGCTTCCTCGTCATCAACCTCAACAGAAGGCTGGTATCCCCACGGTGACGGCCGCCTTGCTGAAGAGGGCTGAAGACTGCAAGTCCTAGTGCAAGCACTAGGGATAGTCTTATGACAAAGCAGCTTGTTGAGGTTATCACATCGGTCGAGCGACGTCGGCGCTGGTCTCGGGAGGATAAAGAGCGGCTGGTCGCGGCAACGTTTGAGCCAGGAGCCAGCGTGTCGGAGATCGCGCGATCTGCTGGTATCCATTCCGGCCAGTTGTTCCGCTGGCGAAAGGAACTGTGCCAGGTATCGGCGCCCTCAATCTCACGGTTTATCCCTGTCGAAGTTGTCGCGAGCTTGCCAGCGCCTGATGCGGTGGAAACGGCCCCGCCTGCACGGTCGCGCAAGAAGACGAGCATCGTGACGATCGAGCTTGGCCGCAGCCGGCGCCTTCGCGTCGAGAGTGACATTGACACCGAAGCCCTGGTTCGGATCCTCGATATCCTGGAGCGGCGATGATCCCGGTTCCGAGCGGCGTGAAGGTCTGGCTGGCAACAGGTTACACGGACATGCGAAAGGGTTTTCCCGGCCTTGCCCTGATGGTGCAGGAGACGTTGAAGCGCGATCCTCACAGCGGCCATTTGTTCTGCTTCCGCGGACGTCAGGGTGGATTGATCAAGGTGATCTGGCATGATGGCCAGGGTGCCTGCCTGTTCACCAAGAAGCTGGAACGGGGTCGCTTCTTATGGCCGTCGGCGGCCGATGGCACGCTGGTGATTACGCCGGCGCAGCTCGGTTATTTGCTCGAAGGCATCGATTGGCGGATGCCGCAAAAAACCTGGCGGCCGACGTCGGCTGGATGAGCAAAACCGCTGGCATGACGGGAGCGAATATGATTCCATCTCGTCATGACCGACGCGGCCGATCAGCTTCCCGACGACCTTGCCAGCGCTCACGCGATGATCCTCGCGGAACGTGCCGCCCGTCGTGAAGCCGAGGCCGTTGCTGCTCGTGCGCAAGCTGTGAACTCGCATTCCGATGCGCTGATCGCCCGGCTGAGACTGGAGATCGAGAAGCTCAAGCGCGACATCCATGGCAGCCGCTCGGAGCGGAAGGCCCGGCTTCTCGAACAGATGGAATTGCAGCTCGAAGAGCTGGAAGCCGACGCCAGCCAAGACGAACTGGCGGCAGAGATGGCGGCACGATCATCGACAGTCAGGGCCTTCGAGCGCAAGCGTCCATCGCGCAAACCGTTTCCCGAGCATCTGCCGCGCGAGCGCGTCGTCATTGCCGCGCCGACAAATTGCCCGTGCTGTGGCTCGGCCAGGCTGGCGAAACTGGGCGAGGACATCACTGAGACGCTGGAGGTAATCCCGCGCCAGTGGAAGGTGATCCAGACGGTGCGCGAGAAATTCTCCTGCCGCGAATGCGAGAAGATTACTCAGCCGCCTGCGCCCTTCCATGTGACGTCGCGTGGCTTTGCCGGGCCAAACCTGCTGGCGATGATCCTGTTTGAGAAGTTCGGTCAGCATCAGCCGCTGAACCGGCAAAGTGAGCGCTATGCCCGCGAGGGCATCGATCTCAGCCTGTCGACGCTTGCCGACCAGGTTGGCGCTTGCGCCGCGGTCTTGAAGCCAGTGCATGGATTGATCGAGGCACATGTGCTGGCTGCCGAGCGGCTGCACGGCGATGACACCACGGTGCCGATCCTGGCGACGGGAAAGACCGAAACTGGCCGCATATGGACCTATGTCAGGGATGACCGGCCGTTCGGCGGAACATCGCCACCGGCAGCCCTCTACTATGCCTCGCGAGATCGTCGCCAGGAGCATCCCGAGAGGCATCTCAAGACCTTCACCGGCATTCTGCAGGCAGACGCATACGGCGGCTACAATCCCCTGTTCAAAGTGGATCGCAATCCAGGTCCGCTGACGCAGGCGCTGTGTTGGGCGCATGCCCGTCGCAAGTTTTTTGTGCTTGCCGACATTGCCACTAATGCGAAACGGGGAAAGAACGCAGCAACGATCTCGCCGGCTGCGCTCGAAGCGGTCAGCCGCATCGACATGCTGTTCGACATCGAGCGCGAGATCAATGGCTTATCTGCCGGTGAACGACTGGCACGACGGCAACAAGACAGTCGTCCTCTCGTCGACGAGCTTGAGGAATGGCTTCGTTCTGAACGAACAAAGCTGTCGCGCAGCTCACCGGTCACCGAGCCCATCGATTACATGCTGAAGCGTTGGGAGGGCTTCACGTCCTTCCTCAACGACGGCCGCATCTGCCTCAGCAACAATGCTGCTGAGCGGGCCCTGCGTGGCTTTGCTCTCGGCAGAAAAGCGTGGCTCTTTGCAGGCTCTGACCGGGGTGCGGATCGCGCCGCCTTCATGGCGACGCTGATCATGACAGCCAAGCTCAACGACATTGATCCGCAAGCTTGGCTCGCCGACGTGCTCGCCCGCATCGCCGACACCCCCATCACTAAGTTGGAGCAACTGCTCCCTTGGAATTGGTCGGCCGTGGGGGCGATTGCCGAAAAGGCGGCGTGATCAAAGGACTGGATCGGCGATGGGATACCGCAACACCACGCTCTACACCCTTAAATATGTGGCTGAGATGCTCGACGAGGACGAGGACTTTCTCCACGATTGCTCTATCGAGATGTTCTCAGAAGATGGACGCTTGAGTGCCTACGACACCTATCCGGCATCTGAACTGAGCGAAACCATCGTCGTCTTCACTGAAGACGGAATCGATAATCTTCAGCACATCGTCAATGTACGTAGAGAAATGGGTGACGCTCCACCCAAGCCTGCCGCTATCAAACCGCCGGAGCCGTAGCTGCTGCGGCCTTCACCGGACGGGTACGAAGGCTGCGGGAAATCTCTGAGATCAACTATGCGGCCGCCATTGTAGCAGATGAGGAAAGCGATCCGCTGCGGGTCAATCGCTTTGCCGGCGAGTGCCAAATGCGTGAGCTTCTGCCCACTCAAGCCCGCCAGAGCCATCACCACCGAGGTCCTAACATAGCCGTTCTCGGCAGAAGCTCGAAACAGAAGGTCAGCAAGCCCCTCTCCTGGCATTAACCTGACGGGATACGATAGTTCGCCCGCGTCGTAATCAGCGGCGTTTTTCTTCACTCCGCTTGGCATTTCATCCCTCCTTGAACTCAGTGTTTTTTTAGCGGCATCGTTGACCTGGGTCCTTCTCTGAAAGGATTGTAATCGATGTATTTTTTGCGAATCGCGAACATATCAGTAGCCCTCTCGAGGTGTGTACGTTCGACGCGCATAGCGCCTTCCTCGAAAGCGATCTCGGCCGCCTTCCACAGAAGGCGCACCATCGATCCGAGTAGCCCTTTTCCCGCCAGAAAAAAGCACTGCAAAGTGTCGCCACTCAGGAAATCACTCCACTCGCGCATAATTCCTTTTTCCTTCAAGATGATCCCCAGATCGGCTGCAAAGTCCATGAGCAGCTTGAAGTCCTTCTCGTTGGCATAATCGAGCGCATCTGGACTGATCGGGTATAAATCCCGCTCCAGCATTTGATCTTCACTGAAAAGCTTACCGTGTGCTTCAGGAATCCCGACGAACATGATTGGGTATCCCGCTATCAACAGGCTCTTTAGGTGGTTGTGCACCGAGGTGGCTTCATCACGCTTTGTGGTGCTTCGTGGAGGTGGAACCCGGAGGTGATCGACTTCATCGATAATAAGTAACTCCACCTTATGTTGCCGCATTAACTTTTCCGCACTGTATATCTGCGCATCTACATTTGGCCCTGAGTCGGGCCGAGGGTCTCCAAGAGCGCTAAGCAGCTTTTGCATAAGGCCCTTCATTCTGGTATTCGACGGAAGGCTCACGTGGAGCACCAACCTCTGCCTATCCATTACTCGTTCGCGCGGCGTACTTCGGGTAAACAGTCCGCGCTCGTAACACTCGTTTACGACCTGCCGCTCAAGGTACATTCGAATGATGGTAGATTTTCCATAGCCACTATCGGCGAAGTAAGTTCCAGCGACCATCTCGTTTCTACCGGGCGTAAGTCGCCTTCCTTCCCGCATGGCGTCGAAAGTTTCATAAACTAAATCCGCGCGCGGGTGGTCTATGCGCATGGCAAGAAACCGAGCCGCTATTTGCCCTTTTGATCTCACCAGATCCATCACCAACGTCCCCCCTTCTCTGCAGCACGCCGCCGCATGTATTCTTCAATATTCCACCACCATCGAGGACTGATCCGCCTCCTGAAGGATGGAATGTGGCGACAAGTCGTCATTGAAGTGCGGAGTATCTTGAGCCGCTGACGATGCGCGCTCCTCATTGCGAGTTTTTTCAACGGAGCTTTTGGTTGATTTCTTTGAGGTGCCGCCGCGCCGCGGCCCGATGGGTGCGGGACCGTGATTTCGGCGCAGCGTCACCGGCGCGGTATTGGGGATGTTAGGTCCGTTCATTCCAGTAACGGAAGGATCGACCGCAACCTCGACGACTTCGTCGCCAGGAACCAACGTGAGCGCTTCTGCGTGATAGCTACGAAGATCCTTTCGGTTATTCTTCTTCCTTTCACCCAATTTCTCTTCCAGGTGTTCCAGCATCTTCCAGCGCGCCTGAGCCCGCTCTATGTCGGAGTGGAATGCAAGGTCCTCTTCTCTCGCATAGCGACGAAGCTGCTTTGACATCTCGAACGACAAGCCCTTGGTCGACACGGGGTAGCGATGCCTATCCTCATCAGTTGTCCGGTCCCCTCATTGAGGACGTTCAAGAAGGAGCAATCGAGCGGATCGCGAAAGGTGTTCACCCTTAGAACGATCGACTGTCCGGGCGCGCGCTGCTCGCGCTTTTTCGCGAACCGCGCCATATCCCGTATCAGTATCGAAGTGACGGCTTGCTCATGGTACTCCTCTCCCATCAATTTAATGCCACTTGTGGTCAGAACTGCGCGGCCGTATTGGCCAATCTTCCGGTCGAGGACGTTCACGTCGTCAACCGTGTTCCTTCCATACTCGACAATACCGTTCGCCCATTTCCTTGCAGGTGCTTTGCCGCCTTTCGGGCGCTCCACGTGGTATGAGCACACTATAAATTCGCTGAGTTTGCGCATTGCCTGCGGAAGAGTGTACTCGGCATCTTCGCGAACATCGTGGTCAGGCATCTTACGCTTGTCTAAACCACCTGGCCGTCCTCCCGGTAACTGATGCCACAGACCATTGGTGGTGCCGAAAATGCGTTCCACCCTCGTTTTGTGCTCTGGCGTTCGCAGAGCAGCGTATTCGATATCGATGCCTACGCCCTCCATGACGGTCTGCAAGGAAACACCGATGTTTTCGAGTCCATTGTCCAAAATAAGGACGGCCGGCTTTCCCCAGCCGTCGGTCGCACCCTTGTATAGCCCAAAGCGCTCCTCGAGTTCCGCCTTCGGCCGCAAGACGTGCCTTATGCACTTCATCAAGCTGTAGACCGAGGGTGGTTCGAATGTCAGGAAGAAGCCGAGAACCATTCCGGAATAAACATCGAGCGCGTAAACCAAGTAGGCTCGCATCGTGCCGACGACGACGCCTTTGCTATTAGTCACCTGCAGCGATAGGTCGACTTGCGTTTGATCGAGGACGACATATTCAAGAGGCTTTGAGGCCTTTATGCTGTCCACGGTGCCGACATGCCGTTTATGGGCATTCCGGCTGCCATATTTTTTAGCGTACCGGTCTTGGGTTTCAGACTCCCGCATCCATCCGTTAAGGGTTTCTGGGGCGGGTGGCTTGATTAGAGTAAGACCTCTTCTCTTCCGTTCTTCCTCAAACTTCGTGATGTAGAAATTGCGAGCGGTATCGACTGTGACCGAGCGTGCCGACCAATACAGCTCGATCATCTTTGACTTCAGTTCGTCCATCCAGTCTGGCCAACGGCTAACCCGATGCTTTCCTGAAGTGGCCAGGATCTGTCCGAGGGTCCGATTTCCGGGCTCACCAAAGTAATTCAAAAAGATGCGAAACTGGCTCTCAGAAATTCTCCATTCGAACCGATACTCATCCCATGCCCGCCTTGCAGTTTGATCCAGAAACCGACCGAGCTTTGGTCCGTAGGTTGTTACATCGGGCGCCGCATCGTACTGTTTAAGAAAGTAGAGAATAGTGCGCGCTCGCACTATTTTCTTGGCCGCTGCAAGACGCCTTTGGCGCTCCTTCTTGCCGATTTCTTTGTCATCCGCGTCGAGCAAATGATAGGAGCCGAGTGCATCTGTGTACGTCGGAACGCCTTTGCGAACCGTTCTAATCGCAACACCCAATCCACGCATGATTGTAAATGACGCATAGGAAACGACCCGTTCCTTGCCCGTTTCACGATCGCGTAGAACAATCGACCCATCGCCATTCGTTCGAACAAACTTGAAATGGCCCGCCAAGTCCGGGTCTGAGATGCTGTATTCATCTCCTTCGTTTGCGTCGACAATTTTTGCCATCAGGTACGGCCTATCTCGAATGCGGGGACGTTGGGGTTGGGGGTCAAGGGCGACAGATCGACATTGATCATCCGAGCCGCGAAAACGGGTCGAGCCAGTGTTGCGGCACCGATCCGGAGGTCACAGCTTTTCCTTACTCTCGCGAGCTTTGGCATCATCACCGTCCCGGGAAGTTGATCAGGCTGTCATCCCCGAGTTCATCGCGGAGATCGATTGAAAGAACCCGACGGACTTGGAACGCGGCGACTTTTGCAAAGCCTACCGGACCGCCCCCCAAAGCCTGGACGACTTCGGCATACGTAAGTCGCATCTGCCTGCGCAGATAAATCGAACGCAGAACGTCGAAATCCCGCAGCGTGACCGTTGTGTGCCGAGCATCAGTAATTCTCTTCAGACGGATGTGTAGCTCACTT
This sequence comes from Rhizobium sp. 007, assembly GCF_015353075.1. Classification (NCBI taxonomy): domain Bacteria; kingdom Pseudomonadati; phylum Pseudomonadota; class Alphaproteobacteria; order Hyphomicrobiales; family Rhizobiaceae; genus Rhizobium; species Rhizobium sp. 007. Next base: position 2,558,515 of record NZ_CP064187.1, read on the forward strand.
GGGATTTCATCACTGCGGACCGTCAGAAAAGGCTGTCCAAGACGCGCGTAGATTTGGCCAGCCAGATCGAGCTTGGTCAGATACCAGGGGTCATCAAGACGCGGGTCGTTATCGCGCTTCACTTCGATCACTATCCTGCGGCACCTCGACCGTGGAGTTATGGTCGTCCTCGGTTTCAACGCCAGTTCCCAGAGCGGGGCACCGCGGCGCAGTTCCGCCCTGAGTTCATCGTCCACCCACCTCGCAGCTTCTGGCGTTCGGAAGGCGGCAAGCTCTCGCACCGAAGGTGCTGGACGTCGGCGCCCTCCTTGGAGAATTTTCAGACCTCGTCCAGCGAACGCTCGGCGACTCCGTCGAGTTCCGGACGATCATTCCTGGACGGCGGCTGAGCGCAATGGCAGACAAGGCGCAGCTCCAAAGCGCGCTTCTCAACCTTTCGATCAACGCTAGGGACGCGATGCCTGCCGGGGGCCGTCTGACGATCGAGATATCCGGCGTCGAGATCGACTCCGACTACGTCGGGATGTACCCGGCGATCCGCCCCGGCAGATACGTCCTCATTTCGGTCACCGATACCGGCACCGGAATGACATCCGAGGTGATGGAGAGGGCTTTCGAACCGTTCTTCACCACCAAACCGACGGGCTCGGGAACGGGGCTTGGACTCAGCATGGTCTACGGTTTCGCAAAGCAATCCGCAGGGCACCTGCAGCTCTACAGCGAACCTGGCGAGGGGACGACGGTGCGCCTCTTTCTTCCACGCGCCGACGCCGGAAAGGATTCCCATCCGGACGAGCAGCAGGCCAAGGACGCCCCGTCTCGCGGAACCGAAACCATTCTCGTGGTCGAAGACGACGCGAGAGTTCGCCGAGTGACGGTCAGCCGTCTGCAGACGCTTGGCTACTTCGTGATCGAAGCTACGAACGGGATCGACGCGTTGAAGGAGCTGGAGGCGGGGCATGACGTTGCGCTCCTGTTCAGTGATGTGGCTATGCCGGGAATGAACGGCGACGAACTGGCCCGGAAGGTCCGCGAGCGCTGGCCGAGGGTGAAAATTCTCCTCACGTCGGGCTTTTCGGAGCCCCATGCTGCGGAGAAGGAGATCGAAGCAGGCGCCGGCTGGCTAAAGAAGCCGTACACGGCGTCGGAGATGTCGACCCGCCTCAGGCTGTTGCTCGACGCGAGACATGGTGGCGATCCTGCGTGACGGCGGGATTCCAACTCAACTTAGAGGAATTGAGAAGGATCATACTGTCGCAATTCGCATACGCGACATCGAGTCGGTGTCCGTCTTCGTAGAAGATCCAGTCAACGTCCCACTGATAGATCGGCTCTCCGGACAACAAGTACGTTCCCGACGCTCGCGACGGAGCTCTGCATTGGCAGGCAGAAGGTTCGTTCGAAGACGAGATTGACGCGGCAGTCGGGCAAGGCCGAAGAGACGCTCTGATCTTCGATCTCGGGATTGGTGGCGTATGCGAGGGCGCTCGCAGCGGCGCCCTTGCTGCTGAGTGAGCGGAGCGGCTAACGTCCAGCCGCCCGATATTCGATCACCCGACCGTCAGCCGATCGTCGAGAGTGCTGATCCCCGGAGCGGACCATGCAGCGCGCTCCGCAGCCTGCCGTTCCGACCAGGTCTTCACCTTGCCGGAGAGGATAACCTTTCTGCCTTTGACGTCGATCCTGATTGCATCGGCCTCAAGAGCGGCGTCGCGCTGGAACGCATCCTCTATGCGCTTCTTGACGTCCACGGCCGTAACGCGGGGCTTCAGCTCCACGAGGTTGGATACCCCCACCACGCCGGCGAGATCGCGCACTGCGTCGTAAGCTGCGTTCTTTTGATATTGCCACTCGACCTCGCCCCGCAGGGTGACCCACCCCTTGAGGACCCGCACCTGCACCGAATTCTTTGGCAGGGAGACGTTCCAGTCGAGCATCTTGACAGCCCGCCGGGCGATGTCGTCGTCGCCTGTTTCCTTGGGGCCGAAGATTCGCACTTCAATTTCGGCAGCTATTCCGCGTACGCCCTTGACGCGACTGGCCACCCGCTCGGCTGTTTCCTTCTCCGCGTAGGTGCGCACATGACCAGTCAGGGTTACAATCCCGCTGTCGACCGCGACTCCAATATCAGCCGCGTCGATGCTGGGCTCGAATTCCATTTCGTCGAGAATGCTCTGTCTGAGATGAATGTCGTTCATGACAACCTCCTTCAGGTTTGCGACGTGCCGACCGTGCCAGCGCCGTAGAATTTCGTCGTTGATCTTCATCAAGCACGAGAGCGACCTTGAGATTTCGGCGGACAGAACACCGTCTACGGGGCTGCTACTGGGTCTGCACGTCGGCCACGAAGAGGTGATGGCCGTTCCTCACGACGGTGACGAGAGCGCGGGCATGCTCCTTCACGAGAATTGCGAGCAGTTGCCCGACGTCCGTCACCGCGCTGTTGATCCCGACGACGACGCCGTCCTCGTTTACAAGCGCGCCGCCGGAGTTGCCGGGATTGGTCGACGCGTCCGTCTGAATGAATCCTTCGTACCCCTCCGATCCAACGGCGCGGCGTCCCAGCGCGCTGACGATGCCCATCGTGGCGGTCTGGCCCAGCCCGAAGGGATTCCCGATCGCGACCACGACGTCGCCCACATGCAGGGACGACGCGCTTCCGAAATCGGCCTGGACAAGATGATCGGGTGGAATTTGAACGACAGCGACATCCGTCTCGGGATCGGCGCCGACGAGTTTCGCCTTGAAGCGGCGGCCGTCGGAGAGCGCCACCTCGATCTTGGAGGCGCTTTCTATGACATGCTGGTTGGTGACGATGTACCCGTGGACCTGGTCGATGACTACCCCCGAGCCGGCCGATTGGAAGCCGTGCTCTGTCGGCGCGGCGTCATCAGGGAGTCCGAAGAACTTTCTGTAGAAGGGATCGGCGAGCGTCGCATCCGCGTCGTCGAGTTCCTTGCCCTGCACCGAGACGCTGACGACGCTCGGCACGACACGCTGGAGCATCGGCGCGAGGGACAGGCTATTTGCGACGGCGGGCACCGATAGCAGGCTTTCACCTGCGATGAAGAGCGCCGCCAAGGCTTGCAACGAACGGGACATGTCTGATCTCCTCGCGAAAGCGCCGACGGCTGTCGACGGACGTGTGACGGAGAAGCTTCTGTGTTGCGCGGACAATCCGCATTGATCCTCGTCAAGGAGGACGTCGGCTACGGAACGATCACGGCGGCGCCGGTGAGGCGGCCTGCGCGCAGGTCGTCGAGGGCATCGTTCGCGTGCTCGAGAGCGTAGACACTGGTGACGCATCGGACGCCGGCCGCCTTCGCGATCGAGAAGAATTGTGCTCCGTCTTTCCGGGTCAGGTTCGCCACCGAGACCACACGCCGCTCGCCCCAGAGCAGGCGGTAGGGCATCCTCGGAATGTCTGACATGTGGATGCCGCCGCAGACCACCGTTCCGCCCTTCCGCACCACGTCGAGCGCCATTGGCACGAGCTCGCCGGCCGGCGCGAAGATGATGGCGGCGTCGAGCGGTACCGGCGGCCTTTCACCGGAGAACCCGGCCCAGACGGCGCCAAGATCTAGCGCGAACTTCCGTCCGACCTCGTCTCCGGGGCGCACGAATGCATAGACGCTCTGACCTCGATGTTTGCAAACCTGAACGAGGATGTGGGCGGCCGCGCCGAACCCGTAGATGCCGATCGTCCTCCCCTCGCCCACCATCTTCAGGGATCGCCACCCGATGAGGCCCGCGCACAGAAGAGGCGCGGTCGCCACCGGGTCCGTATCGTCAGGCAGTTCGAACGCGTAGCCCGCCTCGACCACCGCATGCGTCGCGAAGCCGCCGTCGATGGTGTACCCCGTGAAGCCAGGGTCGTCGCACAGGTTCTCGCGACCCTCGCGGCAATATTCACAGTGCCCGCAGGTGTGGCCCAGCCACGGTATCCCGACCCTGCGACCGATAAGTCGAGCAGGAGCGCCCTCGCCTGTTGCGATCACGGTTCCCACAATCTCATGCCCTGGAACGAGAGGAAGCTTTGGCTGGGAGAGGTCTCCGTCGCAGACGTGAAGGTCCGTCCGGCAGACGCCGCAGGCCTCCACCTTGACGACGACCTGGCCGGGCGGCGCTGGCGGGTCCGGCCGCTCCACGAGATGAAGCGGCCGCCCCACCTGTTCGAGTACCATCGCCCTCACGTTACCCTCCATCGGCATATACCACTGCGCTAGTCGTATCACCACCTTCCCGGCCTCGACTTGATTCCGGTCAAACATCCGGATTGATGCTCGTCAAAGACGAAATGCCTTGGGGCAGATAGGCTCCTGGACAGCGCCACGACCTCGTCCAAAGGAGACGGACATGCGCGAACAAGAAAAGACCCGTAAGGGAGCAACCGATGTAGCCACGATCATTCCTCCGGTCGAGCGAACGTCCGCAGACCTTGTTCTCGAGCGTCGGGACGAGGATCGCTGGGAGGTGACGGCGACGACGCCGCGAGGCCTGGCGTGGGCGAGAGACCATTTCTGCTGCGCGCTGCGGCAATCCTTCAGTGGCACCATGTGCCTCGACATCATGAGTGCAGATCGGCTGCTCAAGGAAGCGCATGGCGATGGACTGACCACCGAGTTCGTCAGCCTGTCTGGAAAGGACATATACTGACATGTTCGCCACCATCGTCTGCGCCATCGGCCGGGGATCCAGGCAACGCGATACAGCTCGTCGAAACGGTCGCGCCTACGCACCGCCACGAATAACGGCTTCGAGGTGGAAGGTAAGAGCCCGTGACCTATAATTCGGGATTTCAACGCGCGGGACAGCGGATCAGTCCGCCTTGACCGCGCTCCGTCCCGACACGGCCGTTACGACTATGCCGTAGAAGACGTGAGGAGAGCTATCGACCATGGGGAGTTCGTGGGGCTTCATGGAGCCGATCTCCCACCAGTCCGAATACTTTTGGAGAAGCGACCATGCATGGAGCCTTTCGCTTCCTCGCGCGTCGCTGTCCGGAAACTCCGCGAACCTGCCTTCGACGACGACGCTCGTCCACCCACCGCCGCTCGAACGCTGCTCGACGTGAAGGCAGACCCTGTCGTTCGCTCGCATCCAGTCGAGCTTCTTGCCGGGCATCGTGAAGCTATAGGCGACGCCGCTGGAAAAGGCGAAATAGATCGCCGCCACGTAAGGCTGCCCATCCTTGCAGCATGCTAGATGACCGAAGCGCTCGTTCTCAAGGATCCGGTAGCACTCAGCGGGGTTGATCTCTGTCAGCTTGATCGTCATGGCCATGTTCTCCAGCTCTAGTGAAGGCACGATCATAAGAGCTTCGTTGCGTCGCGGCCTTGACAAAGCGCAATGCGAACTCTCTCTGCGGCATGCATCATGACGGCTGTTTAACCTCAGGAGGCCAGCATGAAGCCGCAGTTCCATCTTCCATTGTCGACCTATCCCGACGCGAGTTCCTTCACCATAATCGAAAATGCTATCGACCTCGCTCGGCAGAATGACGCCCATCTCGTCGCCAGTATCCCGCAAGTCCGAATCCCCCAGGTCCATCCGCCCTTTCCCACCGTTATCGATGTCGACACATGGCGGGGACAAGCAGAGCGATATAGCCGGGACAGCGGGACTTCGCTGCGGGAACATCTCACCCACGCTGTTTCGGAGACTGGCGTCCAGGTGCGAATCCATGGATTCGAGGCCAAGGAGCCGTTCGTGTATGAACGCTTTTCCGAAATTGCCAGGTGCCACGACCTGTCCATCGTCGAGGCCTCGGAGCTTTCCCGCCAGCTTTCCGAGACGCTGCTGTTCGGGAGCGGCCGTCCACTCGTCCTATTTCCCACGACGAGCGTCTGCTCTCTTGTAGATACGATCGCCTTCGCCTGGGACGGCAGCGCCACCGCGGCGCGTGCCCTATCCTGCGCCCGCATCTTCATCGAGCGCGCGACCAAGGTGCAGGTCATCTCGATCACCGACGACAAGGAGATCGACGACGCCAACCGCGCGCTACTGATCTCATCTTTGAAGCACTCGGGATTCGACGTGGAAGACGTATCGATTCAGGCAGGCGGAGAGACCGCGACCGCTGCCATCCAATCGGCCGCGCTGGAACGAAAAGCGGACCTCCTGGTCGCGGGCGGATTTGGCCATTCCCGGCTTCGTGAATTCATCCTTGGCGGCGTGACTCGGGAACTGCTCGTCAAGGCCGAGCTGCCGGTGCTTCTCGCCCATTAGAGGGCGCGAAGGGCATTGAGGATGACGGCCACGTCGATGGCCTCCTGAAGCAATGCGCCGCCAACTGGCGGAAGGTATCCCGCTCCCGCGAACCCCATCGCGAGGAGCGAGAGACCTATGCCGGCATAGATGCTTTGAAGCGCGATCTTGCGGGAACGACGCGCAATGCCAATCGCCGTCGCTATCTTGGTGAGGTCGTCCCGGACGAGCACGATATCCGCAGCCTCCGCGGCCGCCGCAAGGTTCTCGACGCCGACCGCAATTCCGACGTCGGCTGCCGCCAGCGCTGGCGCGTCGTTCACGCCGTCGCCAACCATCAGCACTTTCCCGTGCACGCGCTCCTTTTCGACGACTGCGACTTTGTCTGCGGGAGCGAGCCTCGCCGCGACGTCGTCCAAGCCAAGCGAGCGAGCGATGGCTGTCGCGATAGCCAACTCGTCACCAGAAGCTAGGACTACTCGAGAGATTCCTGACGCCCTGAGCTGGGTGACGAGTTGGACAGCGTCTTCGCGAAGCCGGTCTTCGAGCGTGATCGTGCCAGCCGGCGTGCCGTCAAACAGCACCTTGACACGCATTGCGCTGCCTGCCCCGTTAGGCCCGGACGGCGGCCCCTCTCCGAAATACGTGTCTCCTCCGACGCCGACACGCACGCCATCGACGATCCCGGAAATTCCGGATCCCGCGGTCTCGGTCACCTCCGATGGGCGGCTCAGTACCAACCCACGTCTATGCGCCTCGTCCACCAGCGCGCGTCCGACCACGTGCCCCGACGCCTGGTCCAGCGAGGCGGCCAGCCGCAGGATCCTGTCGGGATGTTCCGGTCCCTCGATGTGGCCGACTTCCGGCTGTCCCGCAGTGAGCGTCCCCGTCTTGTCGAACACCGCCACGGTGGCCTGGGCGAGCGCCTCGAGAGGTCCCGCGCCCTTCACCAGAACGCCCTCCTTGGCGGCTTTTGAAGTACCTGCCGCAAGTGCGACGGGTACCGCCAGGATCAACGGACAGGGCGTGGCGACGACCAGCACCGCCACGATCCTTGCCATGTCTCCGGATATGAATGCCGAGACTCCTGCAATCGCTACCGTGGCGAACAGGAACCAGATCGAGAACCTGTCGGCCAGGCGCATCAGCTTCGCCTTGGAGCGCCTCGATGCTTCCACGAGCCTGACTATTCCTGCATAGGTGCTGTCCTCGGCGCGGCTTAGAACGCGGATTTCGATCACGTCCCCCTCGTTCGTGGCGCCGCTCGAAATGTTGCCACCCCTGGCGATGCGCACCGGGAAAGGCTCTCCGGTCAGCACCGCCTGATCAATCGTCGCGACTTCGCCGACGAGGGCTCCGTCGGCCGGTACGACGTCGCCCTTGCGTATCAGGAGCACGTCGCCGACCGCGACCGTCTCGATCGGAATTTCTTCGAAACCGGTTCCGGCAAGCCGCAGGGCCGTCCGCGGAACTTGCGCCAGCAAAGCCGACATACCCTCGTCGGCGCGACGATGTGCGTATGCCTCCAGAAACTGACCGCCGGAATACATGAGACCGACGATCGCGCCGGCAAGATATTCGCCGAACCACAAGGAGGACCCCATCGCCAGGGCCGCGATAAGGTCCAGGCCGTATTCCCCTTTTCGCACCTTCTTGGCGATCTCAACGCAAAGGGCCGCGAGAATCAGACTGGTGCAGCCGATGAGGATTGACTTATATCCAAGGCCGTTGCCCGCGAGATAGAAGGCAAATGCGATCATAAGTGCAAAAAGCGACGACAGCACCAGAAGGCCGGACCGGGATCTCCCGTCCGTTAGACGCGAGAGGCTGCCCTGAGGGTGCGTCCACCTATCAGCCCACCAAGCCGCCGCTGTAGCCACCTCTCACCCTCCCATCAATCCAGAAGCCTTAGCGGAACGATTTTGCGCAATCGATGCAGAACGGCGTATAGGGAACGGCAGTCAGCCGCTCCTTGCCGATTGGATGGTGGCCATTTGGCGCATTGTCCATATGTGCCGTCGTTCAGCCGGTCGATCGCCGCGTCGATGGCTGCGATCTGGTCGCGCCCCTCGGCTTGCATCTCGCGAAGAACCTCATCGTTCTCAACCTGGGTCGCGCGCTCCTCGCTGTCCTTCTCGAGCGCGACGCAGAGGTCCGCATCGATAGCTCCGAGACGACGGACAAGGTCATCCTTCATCGTCTGCAACATGGTCTGCACCGAGCTTTTATTCATTTAAATCGCCTTTCAATCTTGCCGGATCAATCTGGGTCCACACGCGACGTCGTCGGAACACCGATCCAAACGCACCGCCTTCGAAACGCTGTGCCGCATATGCCGCGGCCCACAAATCGTCTGCAGCATATCTCAGTCCGATCGAAGCTCCTTGATCCCGGTCAATGCCGCGTGCGCGGGTGCTCATAGGCTGTTGCGCGAGCTTTCAATGAAATCGTTGCGACAAGCCCGGAGCCCATCATGAATCTCACGGCGCAGACACCCACCCCCGCGACGCCTAAGGCGAACGGACTGACGAGCGTCGAGGCCGAGGAACGCCTTGCCGCGCTCGGACCAAACACGTTGCCCGAGCCTGAGCCGCCATCGCCGCTGAAGGTATTCCTCGTTCAATTTCGCAACCCGATCATCTACATTCTTTTGCTGGCCTCGGCGCTCTCGTTTGCGACCGGCAGGATCGAAGACGCCCTGTTCATTCTCGTCGTGCTTCTGATCAATGCCTCCATCGGCACGTATCAGGAGTATTCTGCGGATCGAGCTGCCGCAGCCCTTCGAAAGCTCGAGCAGCCGTCGGCCAGGGTCATCCGGGATGGCGTGGCTTGCAGGATCGAGGCCAAGCGGCTGGTCGTGGGCGATCTCGTTCTTCTGGAATCCGGCGACAGAATCCCTGCCGATCTGGCGCTTGTCGATGCAAGTGACCTCCGGTGCGACGAGTCGCTTCTGACCGGCGAGTCGATGCCAGTCCCCAAGGGGCGGACGGTCGAAGGCTCGTCGGATGAAAACCGCAATTCCTTGCTGTTGCTCGCAGGTTCCCTGGTGACGCGCGGGCGAGCTAAAGGCGTTGTGACCGCTACGGGCCCCGCGACGATGCTTGGCAGCATCGCCGTCGAGTTGGGAAGAGCCAGCTCGTCGCAGCCCCCGCTCGTCGCCCGTCTAGCGAAGTTCACGAACGCGCTCGCGGTTTTCGTAGGATTGGCAGCATTGGTGCTGGTGCTAGCAGGCTTCCTGCGGGGCCTCCCTTTGCACGATCTTGTCATGATGTCCGTAGGTCTGGCAGTGAGCGCTGTTCCGGAAGGGCTTCCGATCGCCATCTCCGTCGCGCTTGCCGTCAGCATGCGGCGGATGGCCGCCCGCAACGTCATCGTCCGAAGCATGCCGGCCGTGGAGGCTCTAGGTTCGACAACGATGATCGCCACGGACAAGACGGGGACATTGACCAGCAACGTGCAGACGGTGACCGAAATTCGCCTGCCGGACGGCACGGACATCGCCCTGGACGCCCATGCCGATCTCGACAGGTGCGAGATCAGGGCGAGCGGCCTGGACGGCGACCTGGTCCGCGAGAGGGCGCGCAGGCTGCTACGCGCTGCACTGCTCGCAAACGAAGGAACCCTCGTTCGCCGGGACAACCTCTGGGTCGCCGCCGGAGACACGGTCGACGTGGCGCTTCTTGCAGCGGGGCGAAAGGCGGGGCTGGGACAGGAAGAGCTGAACGACCGATACCCGCTGGCTGCAAGGATCGCCTACGAGCCCGAGCACAAATACGCTGCATCTTTCCACCACGGCAGCGATCGGATCCATGTCTTCGTCAAGGGGGCGTCGGAGGTGCTCATCGAGATGGCGGATCGAATGGACGTCGCGGGCCGCGCCGTCGAGATCGACCGCGCGTCGCTTTTGGCGCAGAAGGAAGAAATGGCCGCTCGATGCCTCAGGGTGCTCGCCTTCGCCGAAGGAGAGGTCGGCGCGACGCTCGCCGGAAGTCTCGGACACGGTCACCTTGTCGATCTCGTGTTCTTGGGGCTGGCAGGACTGCAGGACCCGGTCCGGCCCGAAGTGCCGAACGCTATGAAAGAATGCCGCGCGGCGGGCGTGGAGGTCGTGATGGTGACCGGGGACGACCCGCGGACCGCTGCCGCAATCGCCAGAGATGCCGGTTTGAGCTTTCACGCCAGCCAGGTGGTTTCGGGCCACGACATCGATGAAGCTGCACGAGCGGGCGACCAACGCCTGGACGAGATCACGAGAGGAGCTCGCATCTATGCCCGCGTGCAGCCGGCGCAGAAATCGGCGATCGTCGGATCCCTGATCCGCAACGGCCACATCGTCGCCGTCACGGGAGACGGCGTGAACGACGGTCCGGCTTTGAAGAAGGCGCATGTCGGTGTCGCGATGGGGCTCAGGGGAACCGAGGTGGCGAAGGAAAGCGCCGATCTCGTGGTCACGGACGACAATTTTGCATCCATCGTCACGGGGATCGCCGAAGGCCGGGCGGCCTATCGCAACATCCGCAAGGTGGTGCTGATGACGGTCGCAACGGGCGCCGCCGAGGTCCTGCTCTTCATGCTCGCGCTGCCGTTCGGCCTGCCCATGCCGCTCCTCCCTGTTCAGCTCTTATGGCTCAATCTCGTGACAAACGGCATCCAGGACGTTGCCCTTGCGGGCGGAAGGCCGGAAGGAGACGAGCTGGCGGGGCCGCCGCGTTCTCCGCTCGAGCCCATCCTCGACCGGACGATGATCCGGCGCGTCGTCCAATCGACGGTCGTCATCGGCGGGGCAGCGTTCCTCGCCTTCCAGTGGATGGTTGCGCATGGATATGGCGTTCCCGAAGCCCGCAACATAACGCTTCTCATCTTCGTGCTGTTCGAGAACGTCCAGACTCTGGCATGCTCCTCCGAAAGACGATCGATATTCTCCATCGATATCCTTCGAAACCGCTTCCTGCTCCTCAGCGTGCTCGCCGCCCAGACGATCCACATCTCTGCGATGTACATACCCTGGCTCAGCAGAACTCTTGGCCTTTCGCCCATCACTCCGCTTGAATGGGGTCTCAGCATGCTGGTGGCGAGCTCCCTCGTTCTCGTGAGCGAACTCGACAAGTTCTTCTCCCGGAAACGCCGCGATCGTTCATCCCGTGTTGCTTGACGAAGATCAAAGACGTCGCCGCAGGTGCCGGTATCCTCTCAATATTCAACAAGAGAGGTGATCGAAATGTCCATTCGCACGGTATTGAGCATTCTGACTTCCAAATATTTCGACGAAGACCTGGAGGCCGCCGTGGAGTTTTGCGGAGCCTCCGGAGCGCATCTCAGCGCGGTCGTGATCTGCATGGGCGCGTCGCCGATGATGGGAGAATACAACTCCCTGTCGACCGTCTGGCTCGAAGAACGCCAGCGCGAAATCGAAGAGCTCGTCAAGAAAGCCGAAGAGATCAAGGCATACCTTTCGCGCACCGACCTGTCCTACGACGTGCAGGACGTCTATACGGAATATGCTTTTGCGCGGGAGGATATTGCAGAACGGGCGCTCTATGCCGACGTCGTTCTCGTCGGCCGCCAAGCGTGCAAGGACGAGGAACTGCAGAAACGGGTCATGGATGGCGCTCTGTTCCAGACGCCGACGCCGGTCATCATCAACCGCGGACGGCGGCCGCTCTCTTCAACTTCAAAATCGATCGTACTGGCGTGGGATTCGAGCGACGAGGCGTCGCGTGCCGCAAGGCAGGCCCTAGATCTGTTGAAGATGGCTGACTGCGTCTACGTGACGATGGTCGATCCAGTCTCGCGAGAGCGGGTGAATGGAGAAGAACCAGGCGCCGACATCGCGAGCTTCCTCTCCCGTCACGGTGTCAAGGTTCAGGTGGATCGTGTGGCCAGCGGCGGAAACAGGGCTGACGAGATCTTGAGGCAGCATGCGACGGATGTGAATGCCGACTTGGTCGTCATGGGCGCATACAATCACCCTCGCTGGCAGCAGACGCTCTTCGGAGGCGTGACGCGCAACATGATCGAGCAAAGCAGCATGCCAATATTCATGGCGCATTGAGGGGGGAAGGACACTGCCGCGCTCCATGCGCGGCCGTGCTGGAGTACACGACGAGAGCCCTTCGCTTGTCGCCTTAGCCCGGCACCACCGTCCCCCAGTTGCGATACAAGATGTAAGCAGCAACCATGAAGATGAGCGCTGCGAACAGGCGGTTGAGGATGTTCGTGTACGCGCTGAGCCGCGTCGCGAGCAGCATGCCAAAAACGCCGCCGACAATGCCGCCGCCGATGAACTCGGCGGCAAGCCACCAGTCCACAAGGCCTGAACTGGCATAGTTCAGGGCGGTCGCCAGTCCGAACGCACCGACGGAGAGGAGAGATGTGCCGATCGCGTTGATCATCGGCATGCCCGTCGCCAGCATGAGGCCGGGCATGATCAGGAAGCCCCCGCCGATCCCGGAGAAACCGGATGCAGCGCCGGCGGCGAGTGCCACGGCCGCGGTGGCGAGGCACATCCTGAGGTCGACCGGGCGGCAATCGACGGCCAACGCCTTCCGGGGTTCCAGCATCAGAGCGCCAACGACCACCATCACGATCCCGAAGAAAAAGATCAGGCGATCTCCGTCCATCGCCTTGCCGAGGCTGGAACCGCCGACGGCGCCGAGTGCGCAGAAGACGGCCGCGCAGCGCCACCATACGTGACCCTTGATCGCGTGGCTGGCAAAATTTGCGAAACGCGTTCGCCGCCAGACTGAGACTGACCGACCGGCTGCCGCCGAACAAGCCGTATGGAAGACCGCATGCTCGGAAACCACCGATACCGATGCGGACTGCGCGCAACCGATCAAAGTCAGAAGGACTCGGCGCATTTACCCTCCGGAGGCTCCGCGCCAGCGCCTTCGGGTCGCCTCCGCTACGGTCCCCAGAACGTCTGCATTTCTTCGGGCGTGACCTTGCCGTCCTTGTTGGCGTCCACGCTACCGAAGATCCGCCTGTGGATCGCCGTCACCTCCTCGAAGGACAGCGCGCCATCCCCGTCGGTGTCGGCGATTGCGGACATGATCTTCATCATGGATCCGCGCACACCCATCGTCGGCATGCCCCCCATCATGCCGGGCTGCATCGGCATGCCCCCGGCTGCGCCTGGCTGCATCATCATGCACTGCATTCCGCCTGGCATCGTATTGCATTGGCCTTGTCCCATCATGCCGGGCTGCATCATGCCTGATCCGCCCGGCATTGCGCCCTGGCCTTGCGCGGTCGTGTCCTCCATTCCCGACGGCTGGGTCGCCTGCGCCGAGTTCGCAGGATGATGGGGATCCGCCCCACTCGTCTGCGCAAGGGCGAGCCCTGCACTGCTGACGGCGATCGCCGCGGCCAGCAGGATAACATTTGCAATTGTCGTTCCCATGTCGTTGCTCCTTTAGTTGGGTCTATCCGCGCCTGCTTCCCGAGGTGGGAACAGGATGGATTCAAATGTCGTGACCGCGCATACGCCGCCGGGCCACCTAGTCGATTGCCGAACGGCGCAGCCTGAGCGAGTTGCCGATGACGCTGACCGATGACAGCGCCATGGCCGCGGCAGCGATGATCGGCGAGAGCAGCAGCCCGAAGGCGGGATAGAGTACGCCTGCAGCGATGGGCACGCCCGCCGCGTTGTAGATGAAGGCGAAAAATAGGTTCTGGCGGATGTTGCTCATGGTCGCATGGCTGAGCTTGCGCGCCCTGGCGATGCCCTGCAGGTCGCCCTTCAGCAGCGTGACGCCCGCGCTCTCGATAGCCACGTCGGTTCCCGTGCCCATCGCGATGCCTATGTCGGCGGCGGCAAGTGCTGGCGCGTCGTTGACCCCGTCTCCCGCCATTGCGACGACCCGTCTCTCGCTGCGAAGCCGTGCCACCACCTTACCCTTGTCCTCCGGCAGGATCTCGGCCTCGACCTCGTCGATGCCGAGCCTTCTCGCCACCGCCTGAGCCGTAGTTTTGTTATCCCCAGTCAGCATGACGACGCGGATGTCCGCCTCCTTCAGCGAGCGCAGCGCCGCCGGCGTTGTCGCCTTGACCGGATCGGCAATGGCCATAAGGCCGCCGACCTTGCCGTCAACGGCGACGTAGATCACCGTCGGCTTGACGACCGCCCGCGCGGCGGGCTTCCTCTCTTCATGATGATGTTGACCGCCATGCGAGCGCGCATGGCCTTCGTGCATGTGACGATCAGTCATGGACCGCTCCTCCCCGATGACTGCCCACTGCATCCGCTCCGCTGCCGAGCCGTGGAACACATGCAGCCACCTTGACAAGCGAACAATTCACCTGCCGGTCGCTTGCTTCCTTGATCTACATCAAGAACGCAACACATTGTCTCCGAGGGTGGCCCGCGTCACAGGCTCTCGCGACTTTCGATGAATTCTTCGAGGCTTTCCGCACGCTCTTCGGCAAGCGCCTGTCGCCATTCCGCCACCAGCATGGGGTGAAGCGTTCCATCTTCGGCGAAGGAGGCAAAGAACGCCGCGTCGCGCTTGCAGAATTCTTCCCACGCAGCCTGGCTCTCTTCCAACAGTTGGAGATTGATACCCGGAATTTCACGGATGGTTGCCAGCAGGGAGGCGACCTCATCCTCGGCGGCTTGAAGATTTTGGACAGCGTCCATTGTCATCTGCGTCTGCGTGAATGGAAGCGTGCCCTCGATATGCTTGACGGTAATCCAGTCGCAGGCTTCGATAAAAGCCGCGGCCGCGCTGCAGAAGTTGGCGACGTCCTCGTCCCCGTAGGGCCTTTGCCCCGAGAGTTCGTGCACCAGGATGTGCCGGGCCATGAAGATCCCGCTCAACAGGCGCATAGTTGCGTCGATGTCTTTGATTATCGGCTCCAGCGGAAAGCGTTCCTGATCCTCCGTCCAACGTCGATGGGATGTCCGAAGCTCCTCCTTGGCGTTCGGCAGCAAGGCCGTCAGAACTTTCATGATGGCGTCCACGCTGCTCAGGCTGATCGCGTGCGCGACGATGTCGCCAGGGCTGAACTTTTGCCTCTCGATGCCGTCGGCGAAGATGAAGTCCAGTTTCAGATCCTTGACCAGCAGCCTCGACCTTTCGGTGAAAGCCTCTTCGCTGGAGTCGACCATTTGTCCGACCATGGATCGCACGAATACTTCGAGGATGGTCGCAAGCCTGACTACCACATGGTCGCCGATGAAAGTTTCGCCCGGGGGCCTGGCCTCCCAGGCTTTAGCCAGTTCGGAGATCTGGGAAACAAGATCCGATCCCCGCCGCGGCTTCCCGTGGCGCTCCTTCCACTCGATGATTTGCTGCGGGTCGAGATATTTCATGCCGAATAAGTACCAAATCTGCCGCGGTGGGCAATCCAAGAGATCGCGCAGGCGAACACCAGTGGCGCGGTGAATTCTTTCTCGGCCGAATCCTGCGCGGGTTGATATGATGCCCTCGCCCTTGTTTCCAGTTGAGCAACGCCCGCATATGCACCGGAATGATTGATCAACCGCATTTGATCGCATCCCTTCCCGGACCGTTAAGAGCCTCTCGGATTGGACTGAGGCCGAGCGCTGCTTCCGGAAGGCCTATGAAGGCGGTACAGGTTCGGCGGCACTTTCTGTGATCATTCCCGGCTCCCTGGCAATGATTACAAAATCCACGTTTTGGCCACGGAAGCCGTCTACATTGTGATTTCGTGGAGTGGCAATACGAGCTGCATCTGCACCAAGATGCAAAGAAGGCGTCGGTCAGGATGACCTCGTCGCAACAAAAAAGGCCGGGGCGAAACCGCACCGACCTTCCTCATCATCGCCAACTACCAGTGCCAGTACATCCGTGGTCAAAAGCATTCTAGCGATGCGGCGTTGCGAGCAGCGAATTTCAGCGCTCGTCAGCAATGCCGATGAAAGTGTTCTACCTAGCAAATGTGTTCGCAACAAGCCGTAACTAGAAATCAGGCACTAGGCCAGTCGTTGGCGGGCTCCTCGACCACGCTCGGATCATCTGCTGGATCCGGATCCCGGTCACAGCCCGCCTTCATTTCAGCCAGCTCTTTTTCGAGCGCGGCTATGACCTCCGGAGCCTTCGCTCCTGAAGTGACGTACTCATCGACGAGCTGCTCGAGTCGAAGGCGGAGCTGGCCGGAAATGTCGGTCATCAGCCTGGCCTCAGTGTTTTGAGGTGCGACGGTCGCCCTTGTCGCCCTCGCCCGGCTTGGCTACCGTCTTCGCCTTTTGACGCTTGTCGGCGGACAGCGAGCGGCCGACATCGACGCTTTCCTTGAACTGCCCTTGTTCGTCGCGGCGTACGTAGCGCTTGTCGGTCCCTGTGTCGATCATTTCACGCTTGGTCATGAGATCCTCCATTGGTTGGAAGAGAAAGAACGCGTGGGATTCTAAAAAGATGCGTGAGCAGCGTGAACGTGGATTGGACCACCCGTCGCGGCCGGGAAACTTCCCGCAGAACAGGACCGGAAACCCGCCACCGCAACTCTGAAAGGAAATTGAATCGAACTCGGAAGAAGATTCCATAAGTCATTGAAAAATGATTCGCTTTGAGTCGGAACGAATCACCTTCGCACGTCTTTGAGTCGCGACTTAGTGATTCGGAGGATGCGTCCATGGCATCGGGACATCGCGCGCAGTGGAAGGGCTTCTTACGGTTTGGCGAGGTAAGCTGCGGCGTGGCGCTCTACACAGCCGCGAGTACATCCGAGCGCATCACGTTCAATACGATCAATGCGAAGACAGGCAACCGGGTCAACCGCGTGTTCATCGACAGCGAGACCGAAGAGCGCGTGGAGCGCGAGGCACAGACGAAGGGCTTCGAGATCGACAACGGGCAATACATCATTATCGATCCCGAGGAAGTGGCCGCGACCATCCCGCAAAGCAACAAGACGCTCGAAGTGCAGGCGTTCATCCCCTGCAGCGAGATCGACGACATTTTCTTCGACAAGCCGTACTACCTCACACCGGACAAGATGAACGCCGACGCCTTCGTCGCCCTCCGCGAGGCCATGAAGAATTCCAAGGTCGCGGCAATCGCGCGTGCCGTCCTCTTCCGGCGAGTCCGGACGGTGCTCATTCGCCCGCACGGCAAGGGGTTGATCGCCACCACGCTTAACTACGACTACGAAGTTCGCTCCTCGAAAAAGGCTTTCGAAGAGATGCCGAAGCTGAAGATCGAAGGCGAGATGCTCGACCTCGCAAAGCACATCATTTCGACGAAGAGAGGCGAGTTCGACCCGGCCACATTTGACGACCGCTACGAAGCCGCCTTGGCCGAGCTCGTGAAGGCGAAGTTGGAAGGCAAGGTGCTTCCGAAGCCGAAGAAGGTCGAGATTTCGAAGCCGAACGATCTGTTGGCCGCCCTTCGCGAGAGCGCCGGGATTCTCAAGGCTGGCGCGGCCGCAGACAACAAACCGAAACGCACCGCCGCCAACGCCAACAAAGGCACTGGTCGGGAGCGCGCCGCGCGCGGAGTGGCCTCGAAGGCCGCCTCGTCCGGAGCTGCTCCGCGTCGCAAGGCAAGCTAACAGGAGACCGTGACTATGGCCCCTCGCTACTATTGGAAAGGGTATCTGAAGCTATCGCTGGTCACGTGCCCCGTTGCGATGACCCCGGCCACTTCGGAATCCGAGAAGGTTCGCTTCCACACGCTGAACAAGGCGACCGGGAACCGAGTGGTTTCGCAGTACGTCGACTCCGTGACCGGCAAGCCAGTCAAGGACGAGAACGAGGCCAAGGGCTACGCGCGCGGCGAGAACGACTATGTCATCCTGACGGACGACGATCTCGACCGGGTCGCACTGGACACCGTGAAGACGATCGACATCGAGAAGTTTGTGCCCGCCGACTCAATCGAGTGGACCTATCTCGAGAAGGCCCATTACCTCATGCCTGACGACCCGGTTGGCAATGAGGCGTTCGCCGTCATCCGCGATGCCATGAAGGCGGACAAGGTATTTGGCGTCTCGAAGCTGGTGATGGGCCGCCGCGAACGCGCCGTCATCCTGGAACCGCGCGATGAAGGCATCGTTCTTTGGAGCCTGCGGTTTGGCGACGAGGTGCGGCCAGAGGATTCGTACTTCGAAGATATAGACGAAGATGCGGATCCCGACATCGTTCCTCTCGTGCAGAAGCTCATCAAGCAGAGGTCGGCGCACTGGTCGCCGGAAATGGCCAGCGATCCGATCCAGACCAGCCTACTCAAGCTCATTGAGGAGAAGAGGAAGGCGCTGAAGCCGAAGAAGGTGGCGAAGGGCAAGCCGGCCGAGTTCACACCGAAATCCAACGTCGTCAACATCATGGACGCTCTCCGGAAGAGCCTCGAAGCCGATCTCAATGGTAGGAAGGCAGGGTGATCTCATGCATCTGACGAACACTAAAATTGCCCACGAGAACGGCGGTTGGCGCGTCGACTTCGTCGGAGACGACGGCGATTCAGTCACCGTTCATGTAGCCGACGCCGGCAATAGCGATGAGGAGGCTGCGGTCGAACGCGCACGCGCCATCATGGTGAAGTTAACGGCGTCGGTACGCGAAGCGGTGGTCGAGCGTGAACACTTACGATGCCGCCAGCAATGGGAATTTCGACGACGATCTGCCCCTGCTTGATACTCGGCACTGATTACTCCGCCGCGGCAAGACAGGCAGCCCGTTGACGCTCGCCCCTTCCGATCCCATCTGCCCCAGTATGCCCAAGACGAAAACGAAGAGCGATGATCCTGAGCTGATCAGAGAGTGGTCGCTCCCGGTGGAGGCGACGCTCGGATCGGCTGTCAGGGTGAAGGGAATCCTGCAGGAAATCCGATCTCGACTGCCTCCCGCCGTCAGGAGGTCGCTGGATATGCAGTCAGGCGAGCTTACTCTCGTCATGCCGGAAACTTCGAAGACAGCGTTTCGCGCGACCTCGTCGATTATCTCGGAATCGGTGCAGGGGATCGCAGATCTTCCGATCATCCCTCGTGAGATCAAGGACATCCTGGCGATCACGGCTTCTGAGCGGAAGCGCTGGCTGGAGGACGGGCGCCTTCCCCGCGCCGGAACCCGAACTGTCAGGCTTCAGGGCCGAGCGCGGCGGATAACCTTCCACGTATTCGACCCGCGGGTTGTCGAAGACCTGTTCGATCGCGGGGCCGTGGACGAATGGCGCGAGGAAGACGCGGCGGCCAAAGAAGAAAACCGGAGGCGCGCCGCGTACCAGGCGAAGCTGACGCGTTCACTGAAAAAACAAGAGAAAGTCAAACAAGCCGATCCGAACGCTGAAGACGTTGCGACCGGGTTGAGCGGTTGGGACGAGTTCGTGAGCGAAGGCCTGCTTCGCTGAAGCGTCGAGCGCGCGTCCGGCTCTAAACTCACTGTCCCAAGCGACGCTTCGCGGGCTGTCGCGCTTTTAAGCCTCGGCCGAGACTTAGATGAACAACACTGTGCGCTGGGCCGGATCCACGCCATGCGCCAGGGCAGAGACGCTGGCGCAAAACCGCAACGCGATCCCGGCAACTCCGGCAATTTGACCGCCGTGCCGCAGGATGCAATCGAGCCAGTGACGATGTTTGAACCGTGCCCTGAGCGAACTACCCCTCTATCTTACAACTTCCGATGGTATTGCCTTCCCGGGAAAGTGTCCCGTTGGCGTCAATGACAAACTCACGCTGAGGTTCAAAGAGGTATGGGGTCCTTATCTTCACGATCAACTTTCCTCGGGCTCCGCGCGTCACCGTTCCACTTTCGACGCCAGTCAGCTTCAGGTTGGGCTCGACGTAAAACCACCCGTGTTCGTCAGCGCCATTGCATTGGAGCCTATTGCCACGGGCCGTTATGTCCGGAGCAGGGCTTGCCTGTGACGGCTTCTTTTGCTTGTCGGCCTCCGGTTTCTTGGAGCGGGGTGCGAGCGTCGGCTTGACGAGAGCCTCTTTGACCGCTTTGCCGTATACGACCTCGGATGTGAATGGGGGATTGGCCCCGACATTGGTGAGCACCACGGTCGGCGTCTTGTGCGGGATGCTTTTACCCTTAGGAAGGTCCCATGTCAGAACCCACTGATTGTCCAGGATGGGGATCGCCTCCATCTCAGGCAGTTTGGAAATTTTTGTCATGAAGGCGGTCTTCTTCTCCTCCGCCGATTGCGCGATGCTCGTAAATCTGCCCACCAACTGATTGGGATCAAGCTCTTGAGGGTCTACACGCGGCTGCCCATTTTCATCGAAGAGGATCCTGCCCTTCGCATCCCGTGCCCATGTCGTGTTTGAGACGCAGTCCACATCTTGAGCGGATATGCATTGCACCGTGTCGGCGGCGTCCGTGAGATCCGGGGAATAGGCCTCAGCTTTGTCTCTGCCAGCCTGGATCAACACTGCGCCGGCCGACTTGAGAAATCCGTCGGTGATAGCCTGCTCATCACCTCCGGCCGCTGCTACGGAAATGCCTCCTGCCGCACCCGACAAGGCGGCTTTCTTGACGATCTCTGACGTCGTATCGGACGGCAGGCTGGCGCTTGATCCACCATATTGTGAGGCAAGCCCAGCCGCTATCCCGGCTCTCAAGGCCATGTCTGCGTCGCCGGTGCGGCGATAGGTTGACCAGGCGGCGTATGCCGCCGCACCTGCGGGTCCGCCGTAAGCTGCGGCCACGGATGCAGCCGCTTGATTGAGCAACTCGCTCTCTTGTGTGGCTTTGGCAAAATTCTCTTCGCCGGCCTGAGCCGGCTCAATTGCCATTCCCCACATAGAGTCGACGACCTTCCCGTCAGTCAGTCGCTTTTCCGCAGCCTTCAATGCGTCCAAATGCGCCTTGGTCTGGTTCTCGGCGAAGCGGGCGACGGCTTTGCCAGCGTCGACCACATCCTCGAAGGCTTTCTTGCCCCCGTTTCCCACGTCGCGCCACGCCTTGCGATAGGTTGCGGCCGCATCGTCTGCCGCCTTCACGACCGTTTCGACGCTGTCTTTCCCCGCCTTTTCGATCGTGGTGACGGTGTCCTTGCCCGCCCTTTCGAGCGTGCGGACTCTGGCGAAATCTTCATTGCAATGACCGGGGATGCCAACGAGTTGTGGGCGGACTGCCTGCAGCGTGGCGTGGTCGCTCTCGGCTACGACAAGCTCTATTTCGATGCGTGGCAGGCGGGGGACAGGGATGAGTTCCTCAGAATAGAGATGCAGTCAGCTCCCAAAGGAACAAGCGAAAGTGATGTCAAGGCAAGATCCACACTCTGGTTCAACCGAGCAACGCGGATAGCCGAGAGCGAGAATGACATCTGGCTCCACCGCGCGGGCAATGATCTCTACTGGGCTGTGACCACGGATGCTTCGCCGATCTTCGAGGAATACGACGGCAAGGTTATGATCGCGAAGCCTGTCTCCGGATGGTCGCGCCGCAGCAGAAGAACCGCCGCCCTGACGTGGAATTCCGTCCACCCGAAGGCAAGGGACTATCTGACGAGCCAGCAGGCGGTTTTCAGAGTGTCTGATGAGACCATGAAGGACTACATTCAGGCTCTCATCGGTGGAGACGACCTTGAACGCTGGCACGGGCAACCTGAATGGCGGGAACGTCTTGGCGAGGGCAAGGGGCGCACACTCGGCCGCAATGTCGAGCTGTCTGAACTTGTCATCACCCGGATGATGATGACGATCAGGGACACGGTAAAAAACTCAAATGGCCAACAAGTTTTGAGGACTCTTCGAGAGAAGAGGCTGCTCTGCTCGGAAGCCGAGATGAAGGCGCACCTGGTGGATCTGATGATCAAGCAAGAGGGGCTGTGTGCGATCACGAAGCTTCCGATGCATATCGACGGCCAGGATGACCTGGATTACGACATGCTCGCGTCTGCGGATCGAATTGACAGCAATGGCCATTACGAGCCGAAAAACGTGCAGCTCGTCTGCCGTTTCGTGAATTTCTGGAAGTGCTCGCAGGAAAACGGGAAATTCATGGAACTGCTCGATAAGGTCGTGAACCATCGACTTAAGGCCGCGTACTGACAGGACGTTTGACGGTGAACTGAGCCCTATTGGAAGTTCCTCGCCTTTACCTTCAGCGTGTCGATATGCAGATCCCTGACTTATCCCGAGCAAGACACTATGCCGAGCCAGTTCCCGAAAGCCCGCGACTTCCGATTGGGCCAGATCGCAAGCTCGGCATAATAAGTAGCCTCCGCACAGCAAACCTAGCGGAGACATCTATGACTACTACTCAATTGGAGAACTCGGCGCGCGTAGGTTTTGCTCGATCGTGACGCGAGGCACGAATGGCGAATTGACTTGCAACGAGCTGGCATTCTCGGCCGCGGTCCTCCGGTTTCCGGGGCCGAACTGGCGATCCGCAGGCTGATGAGCAAGAGCGAGGATTTCTTCGATGTGTGTGCCGACCTCGCCGAAGCGGAGCGGGACCTCGTAGACGTCCCTGAAGTGTCGCCAGCAATACGGGAAGCGCGGCGGCAGGAATGGCAGGAGATGATCGAAAAACCTCGTCTCCGAGATCGGGCGAGGTACCGAGGGAGAGCCAGGGCCGGGAGGTTCAGGGCTGATTGCCTTTCATAATATTATGGCGCACGATAATCGGCACAGCCGGGGGATGGAACAATGGGACAGCTCACGAGCGCGGAGCGGGGGTTCGCGGCAGCTATACTTATCGCTTTGATGGTTGTCGGCGTCGCGATGGCCGCCGCTGGGCGCTTTGATCCCATCGGCATACACGGCGTTATCGTCCTCGTGTATTGCGGGGCATTGTTCTGCTACATCCTAACTTTGGCTTTCGGCGAAGAGCCGGATGCTTCGCGCTTTTCCAGCTACTATGACGATCCGATCAAGGTGGGCGTGGCCCTCACATTGGCGTGGGCGATCTTTGGCATGTTCATCGGCGTCTGGGCGGCCGCCCAGCTTGCCTGGCCGAGCCTGAATTTCGATACGGCGTGGTCGAGCTTCGGCCGCATACGGCCCGCCCATACGACAGGGGTGATCTTCGGCTTCGGCGGAAACGCGTTGATCGCGACATCATTCCATGTCGTTCAGCGAACATCGCGCGCAAGGCTGGCCGATCAACTCTCGCCGTGGTTCGTGATCTTCGGCTTCAACCTTTTCTGTCTGATCGCGGTCAGCGGGTATTTCATGGGTGTTACCCAGTCCAAGGAATACGCGGAAGCGGAATGGTACGCCGACCTCTGGCTTGTGATCGTTTGGATCGCCTATTTCGCGCTTTTCGTACGCACCTTGGCGCGGCGCAAGGAACCTCACATCTACGTTGCCAACTGGTATTATCTTGCCTTCATCATCGTGGTGGCGATCCTCCATATCGTCAACAACCTGGCAGTGCCCGTATCGTTCGGACACGCCAAAAGCTACACGGTCTGGCCCGGTGTACAGGATGCGATGGTCCAGTGGTGGTACGGGCATAACGCCGTGGCGTTTTTTCTGACGTCGGGCTTCCTAGGGATGCTCTACTACTACCTGCCGATCCGCGCTGAGCGGCCAATTTTTTCCTATCGATTGTCAATTCTCAGCTTCTGGGGGATCACCTTCTTCTACATGTGGGCGGGGTCCCACCATCTCCATTACACCGCGCTGCCTATCTGGGTGCAAAACCTTGGAATGACGTTCTCGGTCATGCTGCTTGTTCCGTCGTGGGCGTCCGCCGGAAATGCAATGCTCACCTTAAATGGGGCTTGGCACCGCGTGCGTGATGACGCCACTCTCCGTTTCATGATGATGGCGGCGTTCTTCTACGGGCTGTCGACATTCGAAGGGTCTTTCATGGCAATCAGACCCGTGAACTCACTGTCCCATTATACCGATTGGACGGTCGGACACGTCCATGCGGGTGCGCTGGGCTGGGTAGCCATGATGACTTTCGGGTCGCTCTACACGCTCATTCCATCGATATGGAAGCGCGAAAGGATGTATTCTGCAGCCCTGGTCGAAGTCCATTTCTGGTTGGCGCTCGCAGGCACGCTCATCTACGTCTTCGCCATGTGGAATTCCGGCATTATCCAGGGATTGATGTGGCGCACATATTCAGCCGACAACACCTTGGTCTATTCATTCGTCGACAGTCTGCTGGCGATGTATCCCTACTACATCGCACGCGCTTTCGGAGGGCTGCTTTTCCTCCTTGGGGCGATCGTGGCGAGCTTCAATATCTGGATGACCGTCCGAACGGCTCCCGCCGCGGAAGCAGTTCACGACGCGCCCCTGACTTCGGGCGTGCTCGAAAACGCGCCGGCGGAGTGAAGAGATGAGCGACCCTCTGCACAGAAGACTGGAACGAACGGCCGTCGGGTTCATGCTGGCGATCGTTGTGGCGGGAAGCGTCGGCGGGCTTGTCGAGATCGCTCCGCTGTTCACGATCCACGAGACGGTCGAGGACGCCCCCGACATGAGAGTGTACACACCCCTCGAGGCGGCGGGCCGGAACATCTATGTTCGCGAAGGCTGTTACGCCTGCCACAGCCAGATGATCAGAACGCTGCGGGACGAGGTCGAGCGGTACGGTCCTTATTCTCTTGCGGTCGAATCCAAGTACGACCATCCCATGTTGTGGGGATCAAAGCGCACGGGTCCCGATCTGGCGCGCATCGGCGGGAAGTATTCCGATCTTTGGCACGTGGCCCATTTGATCAACCCTCGCGAGGTCGTGCCGGAATCCAACATGCCGTCCTATCAATGGTTGGCAACAACCCCGCTCGATCTGGCCGATCTGCGCGACCAACTGGCGGCGCTGAGAGCCGTGGGAGTGCCTTATACGGACGACATGGTCGCGAACGCGTCTGCCGATGGCTTCGGCCAAGCCAATCCAGACAGCGAACAGTCCTCTGGCGTCACGGAACGCTATGGGCAAGACACGCAGGTCTCTGCGTTTGACGGCGTAAAAACCAGCGTGACGGAAATGGACGCCATGGTCGCGTATCTGCAGGTGCTTGGCCGGCTCACAAAGGCTGCCTACCAGAACACTGCGGCACCGGAGCAGATGCCGAACCCCAACAATTGATTCCTCAGGGGATTTGAAATGGATCTTACCCACGAAACCATGTTGGAACTGTCCAAGGTTTGGGGCCTGTTCTATCTCATTCTGTTTTCGATCGGGGTGATCATCTACACCTTCTGGCCTTCCAACAAGGCGCGTTTCGATCGGGCGGAAACGGACATATTCGATAAGGACGACACCCCATGGCGATAGAGGAAGTCGATCCCGTAACAGGCCGGAAGACGACGGGACACATTTGGAACGGTATCAAGGAACTCGATACTCCTGTACCGCGCGGGGTTCTGCTCTTCCTGATCATCACGCACCTGTTCGCCGCTCTCTGGTGGATACTGTATCCGACCTGGCCGCTTGGAAGCACGTATACGAGGGGCCTGATCGGCACGGGTCAAAAGCAGGCGGTAGAGCGAAAGATCATAGAAGCCGATGCTTCGCGCGCGCTCTGGATCGAGAAGATCGAGACCAGTTCCTTTGATGAAATCCGTGCAGACGAAAAGCTGATGGAGAAGGTGGCCTCCAGCGGCCACCAGTTGTTCGGAGATAACTGCGCCGCCTGTCATGGAAGGGACGGCAAGGGCGGACGAGACTTCCCCGATCTTACCGATGACGACTGGCTTTGGGGTGGAGGACCAGAAAAGATCGTCCAGACCATGACGGTGGGAGTCAATACGACGCACTCGCAAAGCCGCGTGTCGCAGATGCCTGCGTTCGGAACAGACGAAATGCTCAACCGAAAACAGGTGAGCGACGTCGCCGCCTATGTCTATTCGTTGAGCAATTCGTCCGCCGAAGCAGTAGACGCCAGCCAGATAGCTGCTGGCCGTCAGGTGTTCATGGCTAGCTGCGTGGCATGCCACGGCGAAGATGCCAAAGGCAAACAGGATGTCGGTGCGCCGAACTTGACTGATGGCCGCTGGATTTACGGCGGGGGTATCGAACGGATCGTCCAGTCGATCCATGGCGGACGGCAGGGACATATGCCGACCTGGGACGAACGCCTAAGTCTAGCTGAGATAAAGATACTCGCGCTTTATGTGAATAAGCTGGGTGGGGGTCAGCCGTGACGTCCGAAGCGAAGAGACCCATACCACGCGTTTTCAAGTGGCTGCTGATCGGGCTGACCGGCGCGATCTTTGTCGGCGCTAACGCCCATTTTGTTTACATGGCGATCACCACTCAGCCCGCCTGCATCGAGCATATCAAGGAAAAAGGCCAGCAACCCAACCAATTCAGGGCCGCCGCTTCAGCTTGCTGAATGCGCAAGGAGGATCAGATGCCGCAGGACGACACTTCCGGCCGATATCGGAGCGAGGTATCAGGGCTACAGGAGACGATGAATCCCAAGTGGCAGCGGCATATGCCCCTCGGCGCTCCTCTCGGTTGGCTTGGCCAAGGCTGGCAGGACTTGATCCGGCAACCCTGGCAAAGTCTGGCCTACGGGTTCGTGGTGTTCTTACTCGCGTTGGCGGCCACCGTGATGCTGTTTCGGCTCGAGCGCGACTATCTTCTCTTTCCCGCATTGGCGGGCATATTGATCGTCGCGCCGCTCTTTGCCGCAGGGCTCTATGTCAAGAGCAGGAGTTTGGCGAACGGGGAGCGCATCACGCTTCGTGAGATGTTATTCGTCCGGCCGAGAGCTGGGGGGCAGGTGTTTTTCACGGGAATGCTGCTGTGCATGGTGATGCTGCTCTGGATGAGGGCGGCGGTCATTATCTACGCGCTCTTTTTCGGCGTTAATCCGTTCCCCGGCCTTGACGGCGTAGCAAGGCTATTGGTCACCACCCCCTCGGGCTGGGGCATGCTGATCGTCGGCTTGTGTGTGGGC
Organism: Rhizobium sp. 007; assembly: GCF_015353075.1. NCBI lineage: Bacteria > Pseudomonadati > Pseudomonadota > Alphaproteobacteria > Hyphomicrobiales > Rhizobiaceae > Rhizobium > Rhizobium sp. 007. Next base: position 2,585,499 of record NZ_CP064187.1, read on the forward strand.
GCATTGTTCGCTGGATTCGCTTTTGCAATCGGGGTGTTCTCAATCCCGATGCTGCTGGATGAGCGCATCGACGCCTTCACAGCGATGGGCGTCAGCGTTGTCATGGTCTGGAACAACATGGGACCGTCAATGGTCTGGGGCGCGATCGTGCTCGCCCTCTTCCTCGCCAGCCTGCTGACGGGACTTGTCGGACTGATCGTCGTTTTTCCTTTGCTCGGCCACGCCACATGGCATGCCTACAAGGCAATGAGGTAGCGAGGAACGGACAATGACCTGCTGCGCGTCAATTGCGTCGTCGCTCCACGAGCCCGGACCAAGAAGGCCGGGTGTGGATGAGGTTGCGTTGGCAAGCAGGGATTTGGGCAATGGTCTCAGGCAGATCACCTTGTCAGTTCCGGACATGCGATGCGGCGCATGCATGGCGCTTTTGGAATCGACCCTTGGCAAGCACCCCGAAGTTCACATGGCGCGCGCCAATCTGACGGCAAAGCGCGTAACCATCCATTGGCACGCGGAAAATGGTTCGCCTCCCGATTTTGCCGCCCTGATCGGAACGATCGGTTACACGGCCGTCTTGCCGGCGGAAGGCCGCGATCAACCGGACGGTGAGATATCAGGCCTGTTGCGCGCGCTGGCAGTCGCCGGCTTTTGCTCGATGAACATCATGGTGCTGTCCGTATCGGTCTGGGCGGGCGCGGACCCGGCAACACGTCAGACGCTCCACCTGATGTCGGCTGCGCTCGCACTACCGGCCGTGATCTACTCCGGGGCGACATTCTACCGGTCGGCGTGGCGGGCGCTCGTGCACGGTCGGGCAAACATGGATGTGCCGGTCAGCATCGGGGTCCTGCTCTCGTTCGGTCTCAGCGTATACGACACGTTCGCCGAAGGACGGCAAGCCTACTTCGAGGCCAGTACCTCGTTGATCTTCATTTTGCTCGTCGGACGCACGCTGGACCATCTGATGCGACGGCGGGCGCGATCGGCAGCGGCATCTCTGGCCGACATGATGCCGAAAGGCGCGAATGTGATCCGCGCGGATGGACGGATCGAATATGTTCCACTGAGCGACATCGTTTCCGGCACCCGCACCCTGATTGCAGCCGGCGATAGAATTCCGGCCGACGGGACGATTCTCTCCGGCCTGTCGGAACTTGACCGTTCATTGCTGACGGGAGAGAGCCGTTGGGAGACGGTTGGACCAGGCGGACAGGTTCGCGCGGGAGATTTGAACGTCGGCCATCCCCTGACTGTCGAAGCCGCCGCCGCACCGGGAGATTCGACAGTCGCCGAGCTGCATAGGATGCTGGAAGCCGTCGAGGACGGCCGGTCCCAATACCGGATACTCGCCGACAGGGCCGCGCGTCTTTATGCTCCCGTTATCCACGGACTGTCGGTGCTGACATTCCTTTCGTGGTTTGCGGTGATACGGGACATCCACCTCTCCCTGACGATCTCGATTTCGGTCTTGATCATCGCGTGCCCTTGTGCGCTGGGGCTGGCGGTTCCGATGGTTCAGGTCGTTGCAGCACGCAGATTGTTCACCCAGGGCATCGTGGCACGGGACGGATCGGCATTGGAACGTTTGGCGGAAATCGACACCGTCGTTTTCGACAAGACCGGTACGCTGACGCAATACGAGCCGACGCTGTTGACCGGGAACTGGACCGGTCCATTGGAATTTTCATTGGCTGCATCGCTGTCACGGTTTTCGAGCCATCCGATGTCGAGAGCGATCGCGGATTACGCCTCACGGCGCGAGTGGGAGGCGCTCGCGCTCGATGACGTCAGGGAGATACCCGGCAACGGTCTCGAGGCGTCTTTCCGAGGGGAGGTTTATCGACTTGGGCGAGCGGCATGGGCGGCGAGCGGCGATGCAGACCGGACTGCCGCAGCTTCTACTGTCGTCCTGACGCGACAGGGAGAAATCCTCGCCTCTTTCTTTTTTGGAGAGAAGGTTCGAGCCGGGTCGGCGATGGCCGTCCAGTTCTTGAAGAGCCGCGGCATCGCCGTCGAAATGCTGACGGGCGATGTCCCCGAAGCGGCTCTTGCAGTGGCACGGGAAATCGGAATCGACTCCGTAAAAGCAGCCGCCCTCCCCAAGGATAAGGCCGAGGCGATCGATGCGCTGCGCAGTCTCGGACGCAAGGTGATGATGATTGGTGACGGAATAAACGACGCGGTCGCGCTGAAGACCGCGCATGTTTCCATGGCTCCGGCGTCAGGAAGCGACATCGGTCGCAGCGCCGCAGATTTCATCCTGCTCAATGGAGACATGGACGGAATAAAGGTCGCGCTGACGACGGCGGGTCGTGCGGCCGTGCTGATCCGCCAAAATTTCGCTTTGGCTATCGTCTACAATGCGTGCAGCATTCCTCTCGCGCTGTTGGGTTATGCCAATCCGCTCATCGCCGCGATAGCGATGTCGACGTCGTCGATATTGGTCGTCGCGAATGCGATGAGGCTTGAGATTGACGGCACGCCACCAGAGCGCGAAATGCGGCGGATAAATAAGCTGGCGGGAGTGGGATAAATGAGCGCATTGTCGTTTCTGATACCCATAGCTCTGTTCATGGGCATCGCCGGGCTTGGCGCCTTCCTTTGGTCCCTGCGCACCGGTCAGTACGAAGATCTGGATGGCGCAGCAGAAAGGATATTGTCCGAAAAGGACGACAAGCCTCTCGGCGGCTGAAGGATCGATTGTAAATGCTTTGAAGGAGGGTCGAATGGAAGACACGGATCGCCAGTCTCCGCCGGTTGAAAATGATACCGCCCAAGCGCCACGCAGCCCTACCATTGATCCATCGGAGGCTGTGACGGGGGTTGCCATTGGCTTAGGCATCCTTGGCGGAGCAATCGGCGTCGTTTCCACGTTGTTCCTGGCCGATGCATCCAGTGTTGGCTCCTGGATCGTCTACTGCCTCATTGCAGCGTTGGCGGGCGGCTCTGCAGGTATCGTCGTTGGCGGAATGTTTGGAGCGATTTTCGCGGTAACCAGGGGAATAATGGTACCCGCCCGCAGTGATCGGGGGGGCTAAAGAGATTAGATCGGCCGCGTGGCACGAGAGAGCCTGCGAGTGTGCTCCTTCCATGCCGGGCGACTGTTCGGGTGGCATTTGCAACCTCACCGCTGAGCCTGGACAATCGGACTACAAGGGCACGATTTTGCTATTGCGGGTGCCTGCTTATGACGCGATTCAGCCGGGCGCAGAGCGAGGTTTATGCCGAGCTTTCAATCTGGAACTATCGGAAATCGCGGGCTTTAGGGAATGGGCTCGGCATAGTATCGGGCTCGGGATAAATCCCGTTATGCCGGACGCGGCATAACGGAATGAATATGTGCCGCCGCGCGAGGATCAAGGCGGCGACGGGGCTCAACGCGTCGGCGGGAATCTCGTACAATAAGTTCCTGGCCAAGATGGCCAGCGACCTCAACAAGCCGAACGGCCAAGCCGTCATCACCCCGAAGAACGGCCCCGCCTTCGTCGAACAGCTTCCCGTCAAGAAATTCCATGGCGTGGGACCGGCAACGGCCGAGAAGATGCATCGGCTCGGGATCGAAACGGGCGCGGACCTGAAGGAGAAAACGCTCGACTTCCTCGTCGAACATTTCGGGAAGTCAGGACCGTATTTCTATGGGATTGCTCGCGGGATCGACAATCGCCAGGTCAAGCCTGACCGGGTGCGGAAATCCATCGGAGCGGAAGACACGTTTTCGCAGGACATCCATTCCTATGAACCTGCGCGCGCAGGGCTTCAGCCGCTAATCGAAAAAGTCTGGAGCTACTGCGAGGCCAATGAGATCGGCGCCAAGACGGTGACCCTCAAGGTCAAATATGCCGACTTCAGCCAGATCACCCGCAGCAAGACCGTTCCCGCACCTCTGCCGGCGATCGGCGAACTTGAAGACGTGGTCGATATGCTTCTCGCGTCAATCTTCCCGCCGCGAAAAGGCAAACGCCTGCTTGGCGTGTCGCTGTCTTCGCTGGAACGGCGGAGATCTGAAGCGACGCCGCAGTTGCGGATGGCGCTTTAGACATGCGCAATGCCTTGCGAAGCTAACCGCTGGACGCGCGTCGTCAAACACTGGTGGATCGAGATGACCGCAATTGGCGCAAAAGCGGCCGAGGCTCGTCGGCGATCGGTCGCAAGCAGCCAGCGGCTAGCCATCGCGAAATGCTGCGTTTTAATCGTCGCTGGCCCCCCGGGGCTGGAGGTCGTCCTCAATAGACGAAGTGCCGCCGCCTCATCTGTGCAGCGCACGGGAACTGTGGCATAACTGGGCCATGGCGATACATGTCTTGGCGGTCCATCGCGACACGGTCGGGACGGGACAGGCGGCGGGCGGTTCGCTTGCAGCCGCCTATTCCGTGGGGGTTTTCTGCTGGCTCCTGTCGGCTGGCGTCTATATCGCCGCGAAATGGGTCTCTTCGGAGATGCCGCCCTGGGCGCTTTGCTTCTGGCGCGTGCTGATCGCCTGGGCGATCCTGATGCCGATCGTGTACCATCATTTCGGCGCCATGGTCGCGCTCGTGCGGGCGCGCGGCCTCGAGTTGCTCGCCATCGGCGGTATGGGGCTTGCGATCTGCCAGGGCCTGATTTTTGTCGGCCTCGAACATGCCGATGCCACTACCGCCGGCATCATCATCGCCCTGATCCCGATCATCACCATGATTCTTGCCCGTTTCATTCTGGCTGAGCCGATGGGACGCTGGCAGGTGATCGGATCGATCCTCGCCTTTCTCGGGATCGTGGTCATCATCGTCAAGGGCAGCCCGGCTGCGCTCTTGCGTCTCGACCTCAATCCCGGAGAGCTGTGGATCGTCGCTGGCGCGTTCTGTTTCAGCCTCTATACTGTCCTGCTCCGCCGGGCGAAATTCGATGTGAGTCGCCTTGCGCTCCTGGTACTCCTCCTCGGTGCGGCGGTGCTGACGGCCCTGCCCTTCTACCTGTTTGAGCTTGTCTCCGACGAGCGCTCGACGCTGAATACCAGCGGCCTTATCGCGCTCGGCTATGTCGCGATCCCGGGCGGCGCGGTTATGTATTATCTCTTCAATCGCAGCATCGAGGCCTTGGGGGCGGCGCGGGCGGGCGTGCTGCTTTACATCCAGACGATCTTTATCGCCGTGCTCGCCTACCTGTTCCTCGGCGAACAGTTGCAACGCTATCATCTCGAAGGCGCGGCACTCATAGTCGCCGGCTTGCTTCTCATCATCCTGCTGAAGCCAACGACCAGAGCGGAGGCGACCAAAGCCTGATGACGAACGCAATGGCTTTCCTAGTGACCGCTTCTGGCGCGAAGCGCCTCTTGTAGGTTTGGGGGATTCATCGGCGAATCCCGCGCCTCAGCAGGCCGCCCGCCGCTTTAAGCGCGCTGCCCTCGCCTCACATGGAATTTCGAACGACCCACGCCAAACCCCGGTACGCGCCCCCTGGGCTATTGCCTGATCGCCCCGGAACACGCCCTTCGAGTATCGGAGCCAGTCGATCGCCCAGCCCTGCCTGACCAGCCAGGAATTCACGCTCTGCCCATCTGCCCTGAAGCAATCGGCAACAACGCGCCGATATCTGTCCTTGCCGTGGCCCACGCAGCGGATCGGGCGCGATTTCGAAAGGAACTCGTCGAGTGCGAACGCGGCATCCTCGCCACAACGGTACGGCCTCCCTGCCGCGTCACGACAGGCCTGCCAGCTTTCCGGAGCATCGATCCCATTCAGCCGGATCCGCTGCCCGGCGATCTCAATCGTGTCGCCGTCGATGACCGACGCGCGGCCGATAAATTGCTCTGCTCCGGCAGATACGGATGAGAAAACCAGCCCGGCCAAGAGCAGCGGAAACAGCGGGATTCGCTTACGCATCGACTTCAAAATATCAATACAGAACAGCAGGTTGGCGACAATGGAATCACTCCTTGGTCAAAACTGTTGACATCGATGCATATCAGAACATCCAGGTGACAGAAGTCGCCAATCTGAAAAATTGCAGGTGGGAGAACGACGATGCAGAAGCATTCGAACGGCGGCGGAGCTGTGCTCATTGGTGTGCCCCTAGCTCCGATGACCGAGCTTTACTGGGGGCCGCTCGCCCCGTTTAAGATAGTCGAAGCCCACGACGAGATGGTGAAGGCGATCCAGGGTAGACCCGACATCCAGCTTCTGACGGCAAATGTTTACAACAAGCACTCGGGCGCTCCGTCGGGCAGGTTCGATATCGCAATCGATGGTCGCTCGGGTGACGGATGCGGAATGTACCGCTCCCTCATGATGGTGAAATCGACTGGCGAAATGCATGACCTCGCTACGCCGCCCCTTTGGTACCAGTTTAAAGATCCTCAGGATGTGATCGCGAAGGTCTATAAATTCCTCACAGGCATGCAGTTCTTCGAGAACCTCGACGCCTTCGCCGATCACGCGATCAATCTCAATGAGGCAGAGGCAAGCGGACAGATCCATTGACTGCCTTCCAGCGTGAACCCGACCTGGGTTGACAAACGTCACCGACGGCAAGGATTCTGGCGCTCGCAACTGACGTGCCGGAGGAGGTTCGGGCGAGATGTGCAACTTGTACCGCATGGATGACAAAGACTGGATTCGGAAGTGGGCGATCGATGCCGAGAGCATGATCAACTTGATGCCCAGTTATCAAATGAACCCTGACCAGATGGGGCCGATCGTCCGCAACACTGCCGACGGCAGCAAGCGGCTCGTCCATGCCCGCTGGGGTCTGCCATCTCCGACGCGCGTCCAAGAGGAAGCTGCCAAAGGCCGTGCCGCGAAACTCGCGGCCAAGGGGAAGTCTTTCGATATGGACGAACTCCTGCGGATGGAGCCTGATCGCGGCGTGACGAATGTCCGGAAGCTCAATCTCAAGCATTGGAGGCAATGGTTTGGCGTCGAGCATAGATGCATCGTTCCGGTGACAACTTTCGCTGAACCCGATCCCGACAGTCAGGAGCCGGGAGGGAAAGTCCGGAATGCCTGGTTCGGGCGAGACGAAAGCAAAGAGCTTATGTTCTTCGCCGGGATCCACGTGCCGCAGTGGACAAGCGTACGGAAGGTGAAGGACGGGCGGACGACAGACGATCTATACGGTTTCCTCACGACGAACCCAAACGACATCGTGAAGCCCATTCACTGGAAGGCGATGCCCGTCCTGCTGCTGACGAAGTAGGAGACGGATGTCTGGATGAATGCGCCCTGGGAGGTCGAACGTTCTTGCAAGCCATTGCGACCGTGCGCGCAGCGCTTCCGCATAAGGGGACGTCAGCAGGCGGACAAACGCCGTCGTCAGCTCCGATCCGACGAAATAAATGCCGCTCCCAGTTAGCTTTTTCTCGACGAGGTCGCGCGCGAACATCAGGCCTAGTCCCATATTGATTACATCCCGCTTCACCACCCATTCGGAACCGCGGTTCGGGACGGCGGGATGAAGGCTGTGGAATTCGCTGGAGACGTCACCGGAATGTACGAGCAGGTAGTCGTAGCTGATCAACCGCTGCAGGTCGCATGGTTCCGGACGGCATTCGGAGAGAATGAACAAGAGCCTAAAACCGGCTTCGAGCGGCGTGTTGAAGAGTCGAACCGGCGGCCTCGGTTGTAGGGGCGTCCGACCTGCATTCTCAATCATGATCGCACCACGTCAGGCTCTCGTCGTTTGCGAGATGATGGCAGATCCCCTCCCTGTCGAAGGCCGTCAGATGCGGTCCTAGGACATGGCCGTCGACCTGCTGCACCTGTGCGGCCTGCACCGTGCTCCTGATCCGTTCGTGGCCGCTCGCTGCCGGAGCCGTATAGGTGTAGTACAGGCCGGTTCGAAACTGGCCCAGCAAGTCGTCGAAGAATTCGACCTGATCCATCTGGTCGCGAGCAAGCTCCTTGAGTCCTTCGGCGCTGTAGAAGCTCGCACGGGAGCGTTCGAAGAGATGCGCAGGCTTCTGCTGTCCCTTGAAGTCGGATTCCTGCTGGATCGGCGAGCCCGTCATTTCTTCAATGACCTCGAATAACTGTCGGACATAGCTTCGCTCTTTCTCCGCAATCGACGACGGCGGCGCCGATGGCTTCGGCCGCTCGATCAGCGGCTTTCCGAACACGACCAGATGGTAAGCAGTCTGACCGTGCTCCTTAATGAGCTCAAGGTGCTGTTTCGCCCGAACGATAGGAAACTCCGGTCCGTTGATGAGAGCCAGAAGACTGTCGTCGAGCGGAACTTTGTGCTTCGTGGTGATCGTCGTTTCGCAGTTTTTCACCCACGTCTCGACCAACGTTTTCTTGAGCTTCTCCGGATCGTCGAGCAGGTCCTGCAACCCGTTCGTGACGCCTTTCCGGGTTACGAACCAGTATTCTCTGGGCAGGGTGAAGTCGCCTTGCGAGGCGAAGTAGAGCACTTTGCCGATCTCCGCTAGGGCCGACGCCTCGCCTAGGGCACTGCTATACCGCTTGCACTGGTAGAGGTGCCAGTAACGGTCCGAAGCGCCCGGCTCGCCAAACCAGACGACAATGTCGCGCCCTTTGTCGCCGGCTCCGCCGCGCTGCTGAAGCTCGCTCACGCCAAGGACCTTCTCCGCTGCGTCAGCAGCAACGTTGTAGGCATCTGACCCGCGAATTCACAAAAATTGGCCAGAACCGGTCAAAGCACTGGAATACCTGAATTTTCGAATAATTTGTGCCGGGTAGATTCGATTCTAGGATCGTTTTTCGCCCGGTTTAGACCTGCTTTTGTCCCGATTTGGAATTGTCTTTGTCCGGTGCCAATATCATAGGCAAGCACGACGACATGCGGACGTCTGGGCGAATTTGGCATGATCTTTACGCTAACCGTCATTAAAGCCAATTTCGCCATGCCATAACATCGGCGATGGTCGGCGGCAACTCGAACCGTGAAAGGAAAACCATGGCGAGCCCCGTCAGCGAAACACCCGCCGCCTCCCCGGAGGAAACCGCCGCCTACTACGCCCGCAAGCTCGCCTTCGAAACGGACTGCTGGGACGTCCAGGCCTCCATTTCCTCGGGCAAGGCTGACTTCGTCCTTATCGACGTTCGATCCCCGGCGCTCTTTTCCCGCTCGCATGTGCCGGGCGCGATCAACCTGCCGCATGGCAAGATGACCGCCCACCGCATGTCGGCGTGGCCGGCCGATACGCTCTTCGTCGTCTATTGCGCCGGGCCCCATTGCAACGGCACCGACAAGGCGGCGCTGCGCCTGGCGCGGCTCGGCCTCTCCGTCAAGGTCATGATCGGTGGCATGACCGGCTGGGCTGACGAGGGCTTCGCCTTTACGGACGGTGAAGCCCCAATGGCCGCGCAGTGACGGACCTCCTTTAACGCTATTGCGGATGCGTATTTCGCAAAATGGAGCTATGGTTCTTTGCGTTTGGGCAGGTATCGGCCGGGGATGCCGCAGTGGGAGGAATAGACGGTTTTGGAACGAACCAAAGATCTGAACAGCACCTCCGCTCGCGCGGAAACCGGCGCGGTTGCGCCGGCATCGTCGTCCTCTGCCCGTCCGGGGGTCGTGGCAGCTGCCGTTTACCAGCAGGGACAGCGCATCCGCGATATCCGGATAGAAGAGGCCGGCGAATGGCGAACGCACGAGAATGCAGTCGTCTGGATCGGATTGCACGAGCCGGACGAGATGCTGCTGCACCAGGTACAGGCCGAATTCAATCTCCACCCACTGGCGATCGAGGATGCTGCCCAGCCGCATCAGCGCCCGAAGCTGGAGATTTATGGCGACGCCATGTTCATTGTTGCCCGTACCGCCCACATGAAGGACGGCGAAATCGTCTTCGGCGAAACCCATCTTTTCGTCGGCCGGGGCTATGTCGTTTCCGTGCGCCATGGCGCATCGTCCTCTTACCTGGCGGTGCGGCAGCGGTGCGAGGCGACGCCGGCCGCGCTCGCCCATGGGGAGAACTACATTCTCTATTCCATCCTCGATTTCATCGTCGACAACTACATGCCGGTGATCGAAGTGGTGCAGGAAGAAGTCGAGACGCTCGAAGATCTGATGCTGCGCGAACAGCTTACAAAGGTCGACATCGAGCGCCTCTACATGCTACGGCGCAAGCTGCTGCGGCTGCGCAATGCCGTCGTGCCGCTCGTGGACGTCTGTCGCCGCTATGAGCATATCGACCTTCCGGGTATGGACTCGACGCTTCAATCGCTGTTTCGCGACGTCACAGACCATGTGCGCCGGGTCCAGGAGGATATCGACGCGCTGCGTGAAGTCCTCGCCTTCGCCTTCGAAGCCAGCGTGATGATCGGCCAGACCGAACAGACCGCGATTGCCCGCAAGCTCGCCGCCTGGGCGGCGATCCTTGCTGTTCCGACGGCGATCGCCGGTATCTACGGGATGAATTTCAACGATATGCCGGAACTGAAATTCCAGTACGGCTATTTCGTGGTGCTGGGCGTGATCGCAACCTTATGCGTAACGCTCTTCGCCTTGTTCCGCCGGGCGAAGTGGCTGTAGCCGCGGCTCCCGCCAGAATGCTCTGACGGGAGTGGAGAGCCGGCTCAAAACTCGATGACGATCTTTCCGAAAGGGCCGCGATCGAGGTGCTGAAGCGCCTTTGGCAGTTCGTCGAAGCTGTAGCGCTTGTCGATCACCGGCTTCAGGCCGGTGCGGTCGACGGCGCGGACCAGGTCCTCCAGCGCGCGGCGGTGTCCCACACTGAGGCCCTGTACCGTCGGCGACTTCAATAGCAGCGATTGCACCGGCGCAGATAGATCGAAGCCATCCATGACACCGATCACCGAAATCCGGCCGTTGACCGCCACAGCCTTTAGGGACTCGCCGAAATTGGCGCCGGCTGCGATTTCGAAGATGTGGTCGGCGCCGTAATCCTCCGTCAGTTCGAGGACGCTTTCGGCCCAATTCTCCCTGCCGATCCCATGATCGGCGCCGAGAGCACGGGCGCGCTCGAGCTTCTCGGCATTTGCCGAGGTGATGATGACTTCGGCACCGTGCATCTTGGCAAGTTGAAGACCGAAGAGCGCCACCCCTCCGGTTCCCTGAATGACCACCTTGTCGCCCGCCTTCAGCCTGCCGAGTTCGATGAGCGCGAACCACGCCGTCAGACCTGCGCACGGCAGCGTGCTCGCCTCAACGGCATCGAGCGTCTTGGGCGCGTGAACGAACCAGTCCTCGGAAAAGGTCACATACTCGGAAAGCACGCCCGGGTAATATCCGCCGAGCGTCTTGTAGGGCGGATGGCGGGCATCGCCGAGGCCTGGCCCGTTGATGCGCCCGGGAAGAAAGGTCGTGATGACGCGGTCGCCCGGCTTGAAGCGCGTGACGCCGGGGCCGACAGCTTCGACCACGCCGGCAAGGTCCGATGCCGGAACGAACGGAAACTGCAGCGGCAGACCCATTCCGGTCTCCAGCACCAGCTTGTCGCGATAGTTCAGCGATACGGCCTCGGCACGGACCAGCACCTTGTTGCCGCTCGCCTCTTCGACCGCCGCTTCACGCACCATCAGATTCGTCGGTCCGATATTGTCGATCGACCATTGCTTTGCCAACATTCTTCTCACTCCATTCGGTTGACGGAGCCGAAGCATATCGTTGAAATTTGATCGACAGTTGCGTTATTAATTCCACAAAATGTTGCCCTAAAGGATCCAATAATGGAACAACTCAAAGGCATATCGGTGTTTGTCGAGGTCGCGGAAGCAGGCGGCTTTTCCGCAGCCGCCGAGCGGCTTCATTTGACGCGCTCAGCCGTCGGAAAGACGATCGCACGGCTGGAACAGAGGCTTGGTGTGCGCCTGTTTCACCGCACGACCAGAGCGCAGAGCCTGACGGAGGAAGGCCAGTTCTTTTACGAGCACTGCCTGCGCGCGGTCGAGGAGATCACGCGTGGCGAAGCGCTTCTCGAAAGCGGCAAGCGGGAGGTGCGCGGGCGCCTGCGGGTCACAATGCCGGTTCTTTTCGGCCGTCAGTGTGTGGCGCCGATACTCATCAAGCTGCTCGACGAACATCCCCATCTCGAACTTGATCTTTCCTTCAACGACCGAATCGTGGATCTGGTCGAAGACGGCTTCGATATTGCCGTGCGCAACGGCCCTCTTGGGGACTATCCCGGCCTGATGGTGCGCGTCATCGCCCAGCAGCGCATGACGGTTTGCGCCTCGCCGGGCTACCTCGAACGCCGCGGCATTCCAGCCAAGCTCGAAGACCTCGAAACCCATGACGGCATCGTCTATGGGAGGCAGGATCGAAACCGCACCTGGATATTCCCGACAAACGCCGAACCCTTCCGGCAGGTGTTGCCGCGATCGCGGCTGCGACTCGACGATCTTGCCACCATCGCCGACGCCGCGGCACAAGGCGTCGGCCTTGCCTGGCTACCGTGCTGGCTCGTGCGGGACCGCGTTGCATCCGGCGAGCTTCGCCGGGTCCTGACCGATATTGCGGCTGTTGCCTTTGACGCCAATGTCGTCTGGGTAAAGTCGCCTGCAATGCAGCCGAAGGTTCGGCTCGTAATCGACACCTTGGCCGCGAAGCTCCCGGCTCTCATGAGTTAGCGAAGAAAGTCTCGGAACCCTCTGAATTTTTTGGTGTATTCACTGGAAATAGTGCGTTTCCGCCGTATATCCCTTTCCTTGTTACGCCGAAATGGGGTAACTGAAACGGAACCGGAGTCTCCTGTCTCGTGAGCAAAGCCTGCAACGGTGCGGACCTGACGAATTGCGACGGGGGAGCTATCCTTCAGCGCGCCGCCATCCAGCCCTTCGGTTTCCTGCTTGCAGCTTCCGCCGACTGGAGAATCGTCCGCGCGTCGGCCAATCTCGAACAGTTTCTTGGCGTAGGCTGCGAACAGGTGCTTCGGCAGCCCCTCTCCGGCATCATCATGTCCAGGACGCTGCACACGATCCGCAACCGGCTGACCGTCATCCGAGGTCCGGTCATGTTCGAGCGGCTGTCCGGCATCGCCTTTGCGGAGGGCGGCCCCATTTTCGACGTGGCTCTGCACTGCAGCGAGGGTGAGTTCGTCATCGAGGCCGAACCGTCGCAGCGCGAGGGCCAAGGCGGCTCGACGCTGTCGATGCCCGCCATGATGGCGCGCATCGACCAAGCGCAGACCCTGGAAGCCTTTTTCCGCGAGAGCGCCCGGCAAGCGCGCGGCATTACCGGCTTCGACCGCGTGATGGTCTACCGCTTCGATGACGAAGGGTCCGGCGAAATCGTGGCGGAAGCCGCGAGATCCGGCATAGGATCCTTGCTTGGCCTTCACTTTCCGGCCACCGACATTGCGGCCCAGGAGCGCGCCTTCTATGCCCGCAATCTCTTCCGCATCATCGCCGATGTCGATGCCGCGCCGGTTCCGGTCGTGCCGGAACTCGACGCGCACGGCCGGGCGATCGATCTTTCCCTGTCGCTCCTGCGTGCGAGCCCGTCGGGCCATATCGACCACCTGAAGGACATGGGCGTCGCCGCCTCGTTTTCGGTTCCGATCGTCGTGGATGGCAGGCTCTGGGGCCTGTTTGCCTGCCATCATTATGCTGCCCGCCTGCTCCCCGTCGAACGGCGCTTGACGGCGGAACTCTTCGCCCAGATGTTCGCCTCGCGGCTCGAAACCCGGGAGTGCCGGCTAGCGCTGGAATTCGAAACCGGGGCGCGAAAGATCGTCGAGCGGCTGTTGGCCGCCGTTGCGGACAATACCGGCCTGCCCGATGATCCGGCCTGGCTGGCCGAAGTGATCGCGGGCGCTGTTCCGGCAGACGGCATCGGCGTCTGGATCGGTGGCCGCACGGCGCTTTCAGGGCTCGCTCCCACTCAGCAGCAATTCTCTGCGCTGATCGATACGCTGAACCGCAAGGTATCCGGCCATGTATTCGCGACCGATCGTGTTGCCGAACTCTGGCCCGAGGCGGAATTGAATGGCGACGTCGCCGGATTGATGGCCATTCCGACCTCGCAGCCACCGCGCGATTATATCGTATTCTTCCGCCAGGAAATGCTGCGAACGGTTCATTGGGCTGGCGGTTCGCCAGGGCCAGCAGAACACGACGCCGACAGCCACGCCCTCACCTTCCACAAGAGCTTCCAGGCCTGGTCTGAACTGATGCGCGGACGATCGCTGCCGTTTTCCGCGACGCAACGCCATGGCGCGGAGACGATCGGCGTGACGCTTGAAGCCATTCGCCGCCTGACCGGGTGAGGCAGCACCACTGACGAGGGCTGTCAGGCCGGGCGAACCATCAGCCCGCCGATGAAGAGCTGCTCGAGGAAGCGCGCCGCATCCTCGAAGCGCCCTGCCCCGGCATGCTCCTGTCCGAGCACGGCGCGCACCTGGACGTCGAAGTCGGCATAATGCTGCGTTGTCGACCAGATCGAAAAGATCAGATGGTAGGGATCGCATTTGGCGATCTTGCCGGCCTTCGCCCAGGCGCGGATGACCTCGGCCTTCTCATCGACGAGCTGCTTCAGCGGACCCTTCAGCTCGTCTTCGATATGCGGCGCGCCCTGCAGCACCTCGTTTGCAAACAGCCGGCTTTCTCGAGGAAAGTCGCGCGCCAATTCCAGCTTGCGGCGAATATAGCTGCGGATTTCGGTCTCCGGATTGCCCTCGGCATTGAAGGCGCGAAGCGGCTCAAGCCAAGTATAGAGCACCCGGTCGATCAGCGCCCGGTGCATCGCCTCCTTGGTACGGAAGTAATAGAGCAGGTTCGGCTTCGACATGCCGGCCACCTCAGCGATCTGGTCGATCGTCGAGCCGCGGAAACCCCTGGCGGAAAACACATCGAGCGCAGCTTCCAGAATCTGCTCTTCCTTCTCCTCCTGGATCCGCGTGCGCCGCTGGGTCTTCGCTGCTCTCGGAATTGCCATCTGGCTCTCGTTTCCCCTTGAAATTCAATTGCTTCAGTCGAACGGTTCCTTCTGCCGTCCTTTTGAGCAACTCCCTGCAATTTTGTCTGAATTTTTCCTGATTTTCGTCTTGAGCCCGGCGCGGGAAGCTGTAATGTTTACCAATCGGTCAAATTATCTGTCAGATGCAAAACAAAGGCAACTGGCGATTTTCCGGCGTAACAAAACAAACAAGCGCGCCGGGAATTGACGATGGGAACAGACGGCGCATGTTCTTTGCATGACCGTAAAAAACAGGTGAGGATTTCAGACATGGTGGCAGCACCAGGCGAGAATATGCGCGTCAACGGAGACCGTCTCTGGGACAGTCTCATGGACATGGCAAAGATCGGCCCCGGAATTGCCGGCGGCAATAATCGCCAGACGCTGACGGACTCCGATGCCGAAGGCCGCAGCCTCTTCCGCACATGGTGCGAAGCCGCAGGCCTGACCGTCGGCGTCGACAAGATGGGCACGATGTTCGCAACCCGTCCTGGCACCGATCCCGATGCGCTCCCCGTTTATGTCGGCTCGCATCTCGACACCCAGCCAACCGGCGGCAAATATGATGGTGTGCTCGGCGTGCTCGGTGCGCTCGAAGTCGTCCGTACGATGAACGACCTCGGCATCAGGACGAAGCACCCGATCGTCGTCACCAACTGGACCAATGAGGAAGGCGCCCGTTTCGCCCCGGCCATGCTTGCCTCCGGCGTTTTCGCCGGCGTTCACACGCTAGACTATGCCTATGGCCGCAAGGATCCCGAGGGCAAGACGTTCGGCGACGAGCTGAAGCGCATTGGCTGGCTCGGCGACGAAGAAGTCGGCGCCCGCAAGATGCACGCCTATTTCGAATATCACATCGAGCAGGGTCCGATCCTCGAAGCCGAGGAGAAGCAGATCGGCGTCGTCACCCACTGTCAGGGGCTCTGGTGGCTCGAATTCACGCTGACCGGCAGGGAAGCCCATACGGGCTCGACGCCGATGAACATGCGCGTCAATGCCGGGCTTGCCATGGCGCGCATCTTCGAGATGGTACAAGGGGTTGCCATGAGCGAGCAGCCGGGCGCCGTCGGCGGCGTCGGCCAGGTGCTCTTCTCGCCGAACTCCCGCAACGTGCTGCCCGGCAAGGTGATCTTTACCGTCGACATCCGCTCGCCTGACAAGGAAAAGCTCGACCGCATGCGCGCCAAGATCGAGGCCGAAGCGCCGAAGATCGCCGATGCACTGGGCGTCGGCTGTTCGATCGAGGCGATCGGCCATTTCGAACCGGTGACCTTCGATCCGAAGCTCGTCACCGCCGTGCGCGACGCCGCCGAAAGGCTCGGCTACAGCCACATGAACCTCATCTCCGGCGCCGGCCACGACGCCTGCTGGGCTGCCAAGGTCGCGCCGACGACGATGATCATGTGCCCCTGCGTCGGCGGCCTGTCGCACAACGAGGCGGAGGAGATTTCCAAGGAATGGGCGACCGCCGGTGCGGACGTGCTGTTTCATGCCGTAGCCGAGACGGCGGAGATCGTCAGATGACGGCCGATGCGGATGCCGATCTGAATACCATGACGCATGCGGAATTGCTTTCGGCAGCCCGCGCCATGCGCCGTGCGATCCGCACCCACCGGGATACGTCCATGCACGAGCTCTGTTGGCATCACCCCGACATGTGGGCGCTTCTGCCGGATTCACCCACAGGCGGCCAGATCGTGCCGGATTGGCCCCAGTTCATGCGCGGCTGCATCCGCTACCGCCAGTCATTGGATAAACAGCTTGCGCAGGCACCGCGCAGCGCCAGGGAGTTCGGAGAATGAGCACAGTCATCAAGGGCGGAACCATCGTCACGGCCGACCTCACCTACACGGCCGATGTGAAGATCGAAGACGGCAGGATTGTCGAGATCGGACCGAACCTTTCCGGCAATGAGACGCTGGATGCGTCCGGTTGCTACGTGATGCCGGGCGGCATCGACCCACATACGCATCTCGAAATGCCGTTCATGGGCACCTACTCCTCCGACGATTTCGAGAGCGGCACGCGCGCGGCCCTTTCCGGCGGCACGACGATGGTGGTCGATTTCGCCCTGCCCTCGCCCGGCCAGTCGCTACTTGAAGCGCTGACGATGTGGGATAACAAATCGACCCGCGCCAACTGCGACTATTCCTTCCATATGGCGATCACCTGGTGGAGTGAGCAGGTCTTCAATGAGATGAAGACCGTCGTCCAGGATAAGGGCATCAACACCTTCAAGCATTTCATGGCCTACAAGGGTGCGCTGATGGTGGACGACGACGAGATGTATTCCTCCTTCCGGCGCTGCGCCGAACTCGGCGCGCTGCCGCTGGTCCACGCCGAAAACGGCGACGTCGTCGCGCAATTGCAGGCAAAGCTCATGGCCGAAGGCAACAACGGCCCGGAAGCGCACGCCTATTCCCGGCCGCCTGAAGTGGAAGGCGAGGCGACCAACCGCGCCATCATGATTGCCGACATGGCCGGCTGCCCCGTCTATATCGTCCACACCTCCTGCGAACAGGCGCACGAAGCGATTCGCCGCGCCCGCCAGAAAGGCATCCGCGCCTATGGCGAGCCGCTCATCCAGCACCTGACGCTCGACGAGACGGAGTATTTCAACAAGGACTGGGATCACGCCGCCCGCCGCGTCATGTCACCGCCCTTCCGCAACAAGCAGCATCAGGATAGCCTCTGGGCTGGCCTTGCCTCCGGCTCGCTACAGGTCGTCGCGACCGACCATTGCGCTTTCACGACCGACCAGAAGCGTTTCGGCGTCGGCGATTTCACCAAGATCCCGAACGGCACCGGCGGCCTTGAAGACCGCATGCCGATGCTCTGGACCTATGGCATCAATACCGGCCGGCTGACGATGAACGAATTCGTCGCCGTGACCTCGACGAACATCGCGAAGATCCTCAACATCTATCCGAAGAAGGGCGCGATCCTCGTTGGTGCCGACGCGGATCTCGTCGTCTGGGACCCGAAGCGCGCAAAGACCATCACCTCGAAAAACCAGCAGTCGGCCATCGACTACAACGTCTTCGAAGGCAAGCAGGTCACCGGCCTGCCGCGCTACACGCTGACGCGCGGCGTCGTCGCCATTGAAGAGGACACGATCAAGACCCGCGAGGGCCATGGCGAATTCGTCAAGCGCGAACCGGTCACCGCCGTCAGCAAGGCGCTGTCGACCTGGAAGGAAGTCACCGCGCCGCGCAAGGTCGAGCGCACCGGCATTCCGGCAAGCGGCGTGTGATCGGAAGGGATGTCGAGCGTGCGGGATACTCCCTTCTGCCCCTTCGTGACATCTCCCCCACAAAAAGGGAGAGCGGGAACATGCGGCTACCGCATCACCGTAGTTGAACGGCACAATGCGCCCGGCGCTTTCATGGGGATCGACGAGCGTCCTCCATCCGATCTGCCCCCTTGTGGGGGAGATGCCCGGAAGGGCAGAGGGGGGTATTTTTCACCCCTCCACCAATCTATCCAGTTCCGGCAGCAGCACGACACTTTCCTGCTCGTTGGGATCTGTCCGCGCGATGATCGCGGTGCACGGCGTGCTGCTGAAGTTCGCCGGCAGGTGCGGGACGCCCGCCGGAATGTAAAACAGCTCGCCGGCATGGACGACGACATGATGCTCCAGCTCGTCGCCGTACCAGGTGTGCGCTTCGCCGGAGAGCATGTAAATCGCCGTTTCATGCGCCTCGTGCAGATGCGCCTTGGCGCGTACGCCCGGTGGGATCGTCAGAAGATGCATGCAGATGCCCTTCGCGCCGACCGTTTCCGCAGCGATGCCCTCGAAGTAGCTCAGCCCCTGCTTGCCGCTATAGGCGTGGCTGGGGCGAATGATGTGGCAGGTGGGCTTTGACTTCGCATCCATCGTCATTCTCCATGAAATTTGCCGCGGCAAAGAAAACCGGCGATCATCATAGCACGCAAACCGCGGCGACGCGGGGAAAACAGGACTGGTAAAGCATCGATGCAAGCATCCGTCGTATCCGCAAAGGATCTCTGTCTCACCTACCAGACGAATGACGGGCCGGTGCATGCGCTGAGCGATGTCAATCTCGATGTCCGCAAGGGCGATTTCGTTTCTTTCATCGGTCCATCCGGCTGTGGCAAGACGACGTTCCTGCGCGTCATCGCCGATCTGGAGAAGAAAACCTCAGGCGAGATCACCGTCAACGGCATGACGCCGGACGACGCCCGCAAGGCGCGCGCCTATGGCTACGTCTTCCAGGCGCCGGCGCTCTATCCTTGGCGGACGATCGAGAAGAACATCGCGCTCCCCCTGGAAATCATGAGTTATGCCGCCGCCGACCAGAAAAAGCGCATCGCCGAGGCACTGGATCTCGTCAACCTCTCCGGCTTCGAGAAGAAGTTTCCCTGGCAGCTTTCCGGCGGCATGCAGCAGCGTGCCTCGATCGCCCGCGCACTGGCTTTCGACGCCGACCTGCTGTTGATGGATGAACCTTTCGGCGCACTCGACGAAATCGTCCGCGACCACCTGAACGAAGAGCTTCTGAAGCTTTGGGCGCGCACCAACAAGACGATCTGCTTCGTCACCCACTCGATCCCCGAAGCCGTCTACCTCTCCACGAAGATCGTCGTCATGTCCCCGCGCCCCGGTCGCGTCACCGACGTCATCGACTCCACGCTCCCGGCGCAGCGCCCCCTCGGCATCCGCGAAACCCCGGAATTCCTGAAAATCGCCCACCGCGTGCGTGAGGGGCTAAGGGCGGGGCATAGCTATGAGGAGTAGGAGGGCAGGCCTATGAAACCCGATACCCTCAAGGACAAATTTATCCCCGTCCTGACGATCCTGCTGGCGCTCATCGTCGTCTGGTACGTCGCGGCGATCTTCATGAACGCGACCTTCCAGCGGGACATGGATCAGCGCGGCAACGTCACCTCTACCGCGATGGAATTCGTCGAAAAGACGCTCTCGCAGCCGAAGCCGATCCTGCCGGCGCCGCATCAGGTGGCAAGCAATGTCTTCGAGAACACCTTCCTCAGAAAACTCTCCAGCAATCGCAGCCTCGTCTACCACGCCGGCGTGACACTGTCCTCGACGGTTCTCGGCTTTGCGCTCGGAACCCTGCTCGGCATCGCGATCGCCGTCGGCATCGTGCATATCAAGACGCTCGACCGTAGCCTGATGCCGTGGATCATCGCATCGCAGACGGTGCCGATCCTGGCGATCGCGCCGATGGTCATCGTGGTGCTCGGCGCCATCAACATCACCGGCCTGATCCCGAAGGCGCTGATCTCGACCTATCTCTCCTTCTTTCCCGTCGCGGTCGGAATGGTGAAGGGTCTGCGCTCGCCGGAGATCATGCATCTCGACCTGATGCGCACCTATAATGCGACCGCTTTGCAAACCTTCTGGAAGCTGCGCGTCCCGGCCTCGATCCCTTTCCTCTTCACGTCGATGAAGGTGGCGATTGCCGCGAGCCTCGTCGGCGCAATCGTCGGCGAACTCCCGACAGGCGCGGTCGCCGGCATCGGTTCGAAGCTGCTGGCGGGCTCCTATTATAGCCAGACGATCGATATCTGGGCGGCACTCGTGGCAGGCTCCGTGCTGGCGGCCATGCTCGTTGCGATCGTCGGCCTCGTGTCGAAGTTCGTCGATCGCGCCATGGGAGGCAGGCCGGCATGAAGAAGCTGAATATCTCCTGGCAGGCCTTGGTCGCTCTTTTTCTCTGCGGCGCGGCGCTGCTCTCGCTGCCGCTCCTCAGCGAAGCCGCCCCCCGCCCCTTCAGCGATGAAACGGTGACACTTGTCGTCGTCATCGTCGCGGCATCCGCCCTCATTTCGGTAGCGCCTCTGCCGCGGCTCTATTCCGCAACCGTTTTGCTGATCGGCACTCATGAAGCCGCCTGGATGCTGCTTTCCGGCATTGCCGGCAACGAAGGCATGGCGGCGAAATCCTTTTTCTTCCTGATCGCCGCCTGCTGGCTGCTTGCCTGGCGCTGCGTCACCGTGCTTTGCGAGATCAAGCCTGCCTCGAATTTCGAAAGCTCGTTCCTGCGCCTGCTGATCCCCGCGATCTTCGGCGCCTGGATCCTGATCCTTTGGGAAACGGCGACCCGCGGGGCGGGCATTCCCTTCGTGCTCCTACCGCCGCCAAGCGCTATTGGCGCACGTATCGCCGGGTCGCTGCAGATCCTCGGCGAAGACGTTAGGCAGACGATCTTCAAGGCCGTGTTGATCGGCTACGCCGTTGGCTGTGCCAGTGGCTTTATCGTCGCGATCCTGGCCGATCGCGTGGCGTTCCTGCGCCGCGGCCTGCTGCCGATCGGCAATATGGTCTCGGCGCTGCCGATCATCGGCGTGGCGCCGATCATGGTCATGTGGTTCGGCTTCGACTGGCCGTCGAAGGCCGCCGTCGTCATCATCATGACCTTCTTCCCGATGCTGGTGAACACCGTCGCGGGCCTGGCCGCGTCCGGCAGCATGGAGCGCGACCTGATGCGCACCTATGCCTCGAACTACTGGCAGACGCTGCTGAAGCTCCGGCTTCCGGCAGCCATGCCCTTCATTTTCAATGCGCTGAAGATCAACTCGACGCTGGCGCTGATTGGTGCCATCGTTGCGGAATTCTTCGGAACGCCGATCGTCGGAATGGGCTTCCGCATCTCCACCGAGATCGGGCGCATGAATGTCGACATGGTCTGGGCCGAAATCGCCGTTGCGGCGCTGGCAGGCTCGATCTTCTATGGAGCCGTCGCCCTCGCCGAAAGGGCGGTGACTTTCTGGCATCCGTCTATCCGTGGTGGTTAGACGTCGCTTTATTCTCGCAAATGGGATTGGGCATAACTTCAGAGGGAAAAGAAAATGAAAAAACTGATGGTTGCAATGATGGCAAGCGCAATGTCGCTCGCGGCTGCCCATGCAATGGCCGCCGACAAGGTGACGCTGCAGCTGAAATGGGTCACGCAGAGCCAGTTCGCCGGCTATTACGTCGCCAAGGAAAAAGGCTATTACGAGGAAGAGGGCCTCGACGTCGACATCAAGCCGGGCGGTCCGGACATCGCACCCGAACAGGTCATTGCCGGCGGCGGCGCCGACGTGATCGTCGACTGGATGGGTGGAGCGCTGGTTGCCCGCGAAAAGGGCGTGCCGCTCGTCAACATCGCCCAGCCCTTCCAGAAGTCGGGTATGGAGATGATCTGCCGCAAGGACGGCCCGATCAAGTCCGAAGCGGATTTCAAGGGCCGCACCCTTGGCGTCTGGTTCTTCGGCAACGAATATCCGTTCTTCGCCTGGATGAACAAGCTCGGCCTCAAGACCGACGGCGGCGCGGATGGCGTGACCGTTTTGAAGCAGAGCTTCGACGTGCAGCCGCTCCTGCAGAAGCAGGCAGATTGCATCTCGGTCATGACCTACAATGAATACTGGCAGGCGATCGATGCGGGCTTCAAGCCGGAAGAGCTGATCGTCTTCAACTATACGGAAATGGGCAACGACCTTCTCGAAGACGGTCTCTACGCAATGGAAGACAAGCTCAAGGACCCGGCCTTCAAGGAAAAGATGGTCAAGTTCGTCAAGGCTTCGATGAAGGGCTGGAAATACTCAACCGAAAACCCGGATGAAGCAGCCGAGATCGTCGTCGATGCCGGCGGCCAGGACGAGAACCACCAGAAGCGCATGATGGGCGAAATCGCCAAGCTGATCGGCGACGGCACCGGCAAGCTCGACCCAGCGCTCTACGATCGCACGGCCAAGGCTCTTCTCGACCAGAAGATCATCACCAAGGAGCCGGCCGGCGCCTGGACGCACGAGATCACGGACACGGCTGCGAAGTAATTCCAGCCAATGCAAAAATGGGAACGCGCGGCGACACCCGCGCGTTTTCGGTTTTTTAACGTCGCTTCAAAAATTTCGGGGACGATGTCGCATCGGCAGGCTTTCGCACGTCATTAGGAATATACGGCTGCGATCAATCATCGGAATGACCACATAACCATGCGGTGATTGATCTGGACGTAAACGGCAATTAGTATGTTCGGATAGGGGAATTATTTTCTGCCGGTCTTGCGCGTCGAGCAAATCGATACCAAGTACAAGCCGGATTTGCCGGAGGAGTGACTTCTCTGTAATAGAGACGGCAAATAATGCGGGAATGCCTCTGAGAACACAGAGACGAAATGGCCTGTTCGCGAGCTGAGGGACAACGCGCGATTTTGGCTGACTATGTCATATAATTTGGATCACGACGCATGGCACGCACGCTGACTATACTACGCGCCTCCACCCTTTTGATCGCCGCGCTCGCGCTAACTCCCGCTTTCGCGCAGGAAACCGCAACCACGAAACCGCAGCAGAACCTGCCGGCGATCGTCGTGACCACCGCCAAAATTCGCACACTCGTCGACCGTGTCGTTGCGACCGGCACCGTGAAGCCGGTCGAGGAAGTCTATATCCAGCCGCAGGTCGAGGGCCTTTCAATCCGCGCGTTGAATGCCGATGTCGGCGACAAGGTTGCAGCAGACAGCACGCTTGCGACGCTGAACGACGACGCGCTGCTCTTGCAAAAGAGCCAGATGGTGGCAACCAAGGCGAAGGGCGAAGCAACGCTCGCGCAGTTGCGGGCACA
This sequence comes from Rhizobium sp. 007, assembly GCF_015353075.1. Classification (NCBI taxonomy): domain Bacteria; kingdom Pseudomonadati; phylum Pseudomonadota; class Alphaproteobacteria; order Hyphomicrobiales; family Rhizobiaceae; genus Rhizobium; species Rhizobium sp. 007. The sequence continues at coordinate 2,608,948 of NZ_CP064187.1, forward strand.
ACTGGTCGAAGCAGAGGCGAATGCCGAGCAGGCCCGCCAGCAGCAGGCCCGCGCGCAGGAAATGGGCAAGAAGGGCACGGTGTCCACTGCGACGGTGGAACAGGCAGATGCCGCTGCCGCTTCTGCCAACGCCCGTGTGAACTCCGCCGAGCAGGCGATCGAAGTTGCCCAGGCGGACCTTAAGGTCGTCGACAGCCAGATCGCCGACACGGATTTGAGGCTTGCCCGCACCGATGTGAGGACGCCAGTCGCAGGCACGGTTTCGGCAAAGAACGCCAAGGTCGGCGCGATCGCCCTGGGTTCGGGCGAACCACTCTTCACCGTCATCCGCGACGACGATATCGAACTGGTCGCCGAAGTCGGCGAGAGCGATATCATCAAGATCGAGCCGGGCCAGAAGGCAACGATCTCGCTTGCCGGCAGCCGCGACAAGCTAACGGGTTCGGTGCGCCTCGTTTCGCCAACGGTCGATCCGACGACGCGCCTCGGCTTCGTCCATATCCTGATCGATGATGACAGCAAGGCGCGTTCGGGCATGTACGGCAGCGCCGAAATCATCATGAAGACGGCCGAGAACGTGGCTTTGCCGCTTTCGGCTGTCCTGACGAGCAGTGAAGGCTCGTCCGCCCGCAAGGTCGAAGACGGAGTTGTGAAATTCGCCGAAGTGGAAACCGGTATCCAGGACGGCGCCTATATTGAGATTGTGAAGGGCCTGAAGGACGGCCAGGAAGTCGTTGCCAAGGCCGGTGCTTATGTCCGCGACGGCGACCGCATTACGCCTGTTCGCGAACAGCCCGCTGCTTCCAACTGAGAGACGGCCCGATGAACTTTTCAGCCTGGTCCATCCGAAATCCCGTAGCGCCGCTGCTGCTTTTCGCGCTCCTGCTTTTTGTCGGCATTCAGTCCTTCAACAAGCTGCCGATCACGCGCTTCCCGAACATCGACGTGCCGCTCGTCTCGATCACCGTGACGCAGAGCGGCGCTTCGCCTGCCGAACTCGAAATGCAGGTGACCAAGGAGATCGAAGACGCCGTCGCCTCGATCAACGGCATCGACGAAATCCAGTCGACGGTCACCGACGGTCAGTCGCAAACCAACGTGATGTTCCGCATGGAAGTGCCGACGGAGCAGGCGGTCCAGGACACCAAAGACGCGATCGACCGCATCCGCAGCGATCTTCCGGCCAATGTCGAGGAACCGATCGTCGCCAAGGTCGATGTCGAAGGCCAGGCGATCCAGACCTTTGCCGTGTCCTCGCCGGACATGACGCTCGAGGAACTCTCCTGGTTCGTCGACGATACGATCAAGCGCGCCCTCCAAGGTCAGGCCGGCATCGGCCGCGTGGACCGCTATGGCGGTGCCGAACGTGAAGTACGCATCGAGCTCAACCCCGACAAGCTGAACGCCTACGGCATCACTGCCGCCAGCGTGAACAAGCAGTTGCACGGAACCAACGTCGACCTCGGCTCCGGACGCGGCCAGGTCGCGGGCAGCGAGCAGGCGATCCGCGTTCTCGGCGACGCCCGCAACGTGGCGGAACTCGCCAATACGACGATCGCCCTGCCGAACGGCCGTTTCGTCAAGCTCGCCGAACTCGGCGCTATCAAAGACACCTATCAGGAACCGAAATCCTTCTCGCGTTTCGACGATACGCCCGTCGTTACCTTCGGCGTCTTCCGCTCCAAGGGCGCCAGCGAAGTCAGCGTCGCCGAAACGGTGGCGCAAAGCCTCGACAAGGTGCGTGCGGAAAATCCAAATGTCGGCATCGAGCTGATCAACGACTCCGTCTACTTCACCTACGGCAACTATGAAGCTGCCCTCCACACCTTGATGGAGGGCTCGCTGCTGGCGGTCGTCGTCGTGTTCCTGTTCCTGCGGAACTGGCGCGCAACGCTGATTTCGGCGATCGCCCTCCCCCTGTCCGCGATCCCGACCTTCTGGATCATGGACCTGATGGGCTTCTCGCTGAACCTCGTCAGCTTCCTCGCGCTCACGCTCGCGACAGGTATCCTCGTCGACGATGCTATCGTGGAAATCGAAAACATCGCCCGGCACATCAAGATGGGCAAAACCCCCTATCGGGCGGCGATCGAAGCGGCGGACGAAATCGGTCTCGCCGTCATCGCCACGACGTTCACGATCATTGCCGTCTTCGTACCGGTCTCGTTCATGCCGGGCATTCCCGGCCAGTACTTCATCCAGTTCGGCCTGACGGTCGCCTTTTCGGTGTTCTTCTCGCTCGTCGTGGCACGTCTCATCACTCCGATGATGGCCGCCTACCTGATGCGCCCGCAAGATGGCCAGGACGACCATCATGACAATGACGGCCTCTTCTTCCGCGGCTATACGCGTCTCGTGCGCGCCACGACCGCCCGCTGGTGGACGCGCTATGCGACGCTCTTTGCGGCGATCGCCTTCCTGATCGGTTCGGTAGCACTGCTTGCCCAGGTTCCCGGCAGCTTCCTACCGCCGGAAGATGCGTCCCGCATCGTGCTTTCCGTCGAGCTGCCGCCGAACGCGACGCTCGAAGACACCGAACAGACGTCCAACGCGATCTACAACAAGGTCAAGGACATCAACGGCGTCGAAAGCGTCTTTGTTCTCGGCGGCGCATCCCCCAAGGGCGACCTTGAACTGCGCCGTGCAACGATCACGCTTTCGCTCTTCAAGCTGGACCACTCGCTGGTGAAGAGGGTTATCAACGATGTCTTTGGCTCCATCCCGGTCATCGGCCCGCATCTGCCCAAGGTCGAGGTTCATGGCCGCGAACGTCCGCAATGGGATATCGAAAAGGAAGTCTTCGCCAGGGTGAAGGATATTCCCGACGTTCGAATCTTGAAGCTCAACGACCGCGGCGAGCGTGACCTGTCGTTCAACTTCCTCTCCAAGAACGAGAAGGATCTGAACGAGGCTGTCGGCCTTCTGGAATCGAAGCTGCGTGCAGAACCGCTGCTGGCAAACGTCAGTGCCGAAGGCGCCCTGCCGCGTCCGGAACTGCAGGTTCGTCCCCGCAAGGACCAGGCCGCCCGCCTCGGCATCACGCCGGAGCAGATCTCCGATACGATCCGTGTCGCCACGATCGGCGACGTCGATGCGGCGCTTGCCAAGATCAACCTCGACGACCGCCAGATCCCGATCCGCGTTCAGACCGCAATCGATATGCGGCGCGATCTTGCGGCCATCCGTGCGCTGAAGGTCCAGACGGCGAGCGGCGCGATCGTGCCGCTCTCGACCGTGGCTGACATCGACTATGCGGAAGGCGCGAGCTCGATCAAACGCAACAACCGAAATCGCGTCGTCGCGATCGGCTCCGACCTACCGCAGGGCGTGGCTCTCGATACGGCATCGGCTCGCTTCCTGCAGATCGTCAAGGACACCCATATCCCATCGACCGTGCAGCTTGTCGAAAGCGGCGATACAAAGGTCCAGAAGGAAATGCAGCAGAGCTTCGTCAACGCGATGCTGATGGGCCTGATGCTGGTTCTGGCCGTCCTGATCCTGCTGTTCAAGGATGTGATCCAGCCGTTTACCATCCTGTTCTCGCTGCCGCTGGCAATCGGCGGTGTGGCGGTTGCTCTGATCATCACCAACAATCCGCTCTCGATGCCGGTTCTGATCGGCAACCTCATGCTGATGGGCATCGTGACGAAGAACGCCATCCTGCTCGTCGACTTCGCAATCGAAATGCGCCGTCACGGCATGACACGCGTCGAAGCTATGGTGGAGGCCGGCCGCAAACGCGCCCAGCCGATCATCATGACCTCGATCGCCATGTCCGCCGGCATGCTGCCCTCGGCACTCGGCGTCGGCGAAGGCGGTTCGTTCCGTGCGCCGATGGCGATCGCCGTGATCGGCGGCATCATCGTCTCGACGGTGCTTTCACTCGTCGTCGTGCCGTCCTTCTTCCTGATCATGGACGACCTCTCGCTCCTGCTCGGCTGGCTCTTCGGCCGCCTCGTCGGCAAGAAGGATCAGGAGGAACTGGCGATGTCCCGAGAGGAACTGACGGAAGCTGTCGGCGCTCTCAGCGAACGGGTGGAGGCGATCGAGCACCCGGAAGGCAAGCGCAAGAGCGCCAATGCCAACGACAAGAACGTGCTCCGCCTGCCGCCTTTCGCAGCGGAGTAAGCTTGCACTGAACAATGAAAGGCCGGGGCGAACCCGGCCTTTCATTTATGTGGAATTGGAATCGCGAAAGCTGCTTGCAGCCGCCGTTGTGAGCGGGTTTCCTGTCAAATCTACGAAACAAAGGTAAGCAGCGAAAAGCAAGGCGGCTTGATTCAGCCGCCTTGGATGCGATTATGGACGGAAGCTCGATGCTCCCTGTGCCTCGGCCAGTTCGTCACCGGGATCAGGATCGACATCAGGCGCGCGATCAAGGATGGCAAGCGCGGCATCGACATTTCCGCGTGCCGCCCGCTTTTTCAGGCTCATGATGGCACGTCGATGACCAATGCCGTCAGCGATAAACGCCGAAAGCAACTGGTTCAGTGATACGTTGTCTTCCGCCGCTGCTCGCTTAGCTTCTTCCATGACATGATCTGCTATTCTGAGAGGATAGGTACTCATGTTGGCTGTCTCCTTCTCGTTAGTTCTGCCACAAAATCTCCGGCTCTCATGACAGACATACCGAATGCCCTCACGGCTGGATGTAGGAAGTGCCTGTCACTACTTACGACAAATGTCGCACCAGCCGTCAAAGCGCATTCAATGTAGATGTCATCCTTCGGATCGGCCAAGAACGGTCTGAAACGAAACCATGGAGAAACGAGATGAGCCTGACTGAAAACCGCATCCAGCACAGTGTCAATCTCGTCCTCGCTTAGCCATGGTTCATCACCAAGAACACCTGGCCGCTTCAGAACGTCCTCGTATTCCAGCGCCACGGCAGGAGAAACGGCAAAAGGAACATCTCCAGCAAGCATTTCCCGCAAGAGTTAGTGCGACGCTCCTCTTGACGACCGAAAGGCCGAAAGCATGACATTTGCATCAGCAACAATCATCGCATTAATATGATATCGTATGTGATGTCATATCAAGTCGCCGATGTTGCTAAGCTAAACCCTGGCGCAATTTGGCGGCCGCCACTCCGTCTCTCCCTTTTTGGAGCGGCGGACTTGCCGACCACCTTCAAGCCGATGGCGGCGCATTTCGAATGCAACTGCCATTGGTACAATACAAATACAAATGCGAGGCGCCGGCTATCGAGGCGATCGTCGCATTCGAGTTTTTCAGTTGGCGAAGAAATTCCGGAAAGCGAGTGGGAAACGCATTTCCTGCCCGTGGACGACGACGAGGCTAACTAACGCCGTCGCCATGTGGGAGATACAGGAACCAGGGACGCGTCCGTTCTTAGAGCCCGCCCTGCTCCTTCAGGAAGCTGACGATCGGGCCGATGCCCTCGCCACGCTTCATGTCAGAGAAGACGAAAGGACGCGTCTCGCGCATGCGCGCCGCATCGCGGTCCATGACGTCGAGATCGGCGCCGACATACGGTGCGAGGTCCTTCTTGTTGATCACCAAAAGGTCCGACCTGGTGATGCCAGGCCCGCCCTTGCGGGGGATTTCCTCGCCCTGGCAGACGGAGATCACATAGATGGTGATATCGGCCAGATCGGGCGAAAATGTCGCTGCCAGATTGTCGCCGCCGGATTCGATGAAGACGACATCGAGGTCCGGAATACGCTCATTCAGTCCAGCGATCGCCTGGAGATTGATCGTCGCATCTTCGCGGATTGCCGTATGCGGGCAGCCGCCGGTTTCCACGCCGACGATGCGGTCAGACGGCAGCGCCTGCATGCGCATCAGCGCTTCGGCATCCTCGGTCGTGTAGATGTCATTGGTGACGACGGCGATAGAATAGTCGTCACGCATCGCCTTGCAGAGCTTCTCCGTCAACGCCGTCTTTCCAGAGCCGACAGGCCCGCCGATGCCCACACGAAGAGGTCCGTTTCTTGATTTCATATGTCACACTCCAATTCGGCCGATGATAGCGTCCGGATAACGGCGCTGCCACCGGCAAATAGCGCAGAGCTCCGATCAGGAGCGGAAGAGCCTCGTTGTCTGCGTCTCGTGCCGCAGCGAGGCGATATCCGCCTGAACCGCCGCCGAACCCAGATCGTCGAGCGTCGAGCCTGACGCACGGTGAGCGGTCGCGGCAATCGCCTCTTCCAGCCGCGCAAGGATAGCCACGCCGTCCTTCTGCCCGGCAACGCCGAGCCGGATGCCCGCCGAGACCGATTGCGAGACATAGGCATGCAGGAAGGCTGCGAGCGCATTTTGCAGGTCGATGCCATGCGCTCCGGCGACTGCGCCGACGGCAACGGGATAGGCAACGGCCTGCGGCAGGCGATCAACGACGGTATCGGGCCAGGCGCGCGCCGCCGCCAGAAAGGCATCGCCGAGCAGCGTGGTTTCCTGATGGCGCTCCCGCGAGCCGGCAAGAGCCTCCGCCAGCGCGGCAAGCTCCGCAAGCACTCCTGCATCCGATTGCCCCCGCCAGCTCGCTGCAAAGAGCACGGCATCGTTCCAGATGCTCCCATGCGAAAGTAGCGTTTCGATCCATCCGTCCAGCGAGGCTGCATCCGTAACAAGCCTGTCATGGACGGCGCGCTCGAGTCCTCCGGAATAGGCAAACGAGCCGACCGGAAAGGCCGGCGAGAGCCATGCCATGAGACGCAGCAAGGCCTGGAGGTCGCCGCTCTCGCTCATTGCAGTTCAATCATGCGCGTGGTGGCCGTGGTCGTGCCCATGTGAGTGGCCGCCGTGTGAATGGTAGGCGCCGCGGGCGGGCTGGAAAGGCTCGGCGACCTCGCTGACCGTCGCTCCGAGCCCTTCGAGCATCGACCGGATCACGTGGTCGCGCAGGATCAGGATGCGCTCCTCTTCGATCTGCGCGCCGAGGTGGCGGTTGCCGAGGTGCCAGGCAAGCTCGATGAGATGCAGCCGGTCCCGGCCCCTGATCTCGAAAAGCTTCTCGTCCGCAGCCTGGATTTCGATGAGTTCGCCGTCCTCGAGCACCAGCATGTCGCCGCTTGCAAACAGCACCGGCTCCTTCAGGTCGAGCATGACCATGTCGCCGTTATCGAGATGCAGGAGCTTACGGCGCAGATGCCTCAGATCATGGGGCAGGACGACTTTGCCGATAGGATTGGAAGACGGGGTTCCGGCCGGAAGATAGGAGGTGACGCGCTGCATGACATGTCCGTTTCTGTGAGATCACGACCATGCAAAATAGCGCCTGGCAGCGCAAGCGCCAATGCTTTCGCGCGGCCGTTATATGCCATAGGCGCGTTGCGTATCTTCGAAATCTGGCACTGCACCCTGGACGCCAAGGCCGCCCTCGACCAGATGGTGATGCCATGTGTGGTCCAGCGCGTTCCTTTCATGAACGACGCGGTTGCGGCCGAGCGCTTTTGCCAGATAAAGCGCCTTGTCGGCGGACGCATAAACGGCCTCCTTGCTGCGCCCGGGCAGAAGATCGGCAATACCGGCCGAAATAGTGATCGATATGTCGCAGCCGTCGGCAGCGATCGACCGTCGGGCAATCTGCGTCTTCACCGCTTCGATCTTCTGCAGCCGTTCTTCGACGTCACCGCCTGAAACGATGACGCCGAACTCCTCGCCTCCGAGACGCGCAACAACCGAAGAACCGTCGAATGCCGAAGCGAGAATTGCGGAAACGGCTATGATGACGGCGTCGCCGCAGGCATGGCCGAAACGGTCGTTGATCGCCTTGAAACGGTCGACATCGAAAATCACCAGCGAGGCGCCGTCATCGATGCTGTCGAGCGCTTCCGCAAACGCACGGCGGTTCAACAGGCCGGATAGCATATCGATCCGGCTGAGCTTTTCGAACTCCGCGCGCGATACCGTCAGCTGATGCATTGCATGGCCGACGATCAGCGAAAGAATTCCGCAGACAATGCCACTGAGAAGCCAGGACAGCGCGATGCTGTAGCTGATGGTAAGAGCGAGCGTGAACGGCAGCACGCCGAGGAAGGCAAGCAGCGGCATCACTGCGAGGATCAACAGGATCGACAGGATAACGGCGGCAAAACTCATCTTCAGCGCAAAGCTGAAAATCGTGCCGCGATGGTGAAAATTGCCAAGTTCAGCCTGGAGAAAAATCCAGCTCCTCATGAGAATCGACCTCCAGCTCGGCGTCCCCGGAGATATCTGATTAGAGCTCAACTCCTGCCGGCTTCTTAAGCGGTTCGTTAAAATTGGAACGAGTTTATACGATTTAATGTTGTATTGGTTTGTCGCGCCGAATGGACGCCGCAGCAAGCAAAATCGATAGCCTCCAATATAAATCCAAGCAATTGAAAATAAAAGGTTATTATAAATCGAAAGGATTCCGGCATCTCAAACGGAAGCGACCGTTGCTCGCGACAAATTTTCATCGCATTATACAACCCTGTGATGAGCAATTTTGATATGGCGCTTTAAGAGCGCCGGCGGCCGAAGCCGGCGCTCCTGGTGCCCTAAAAGAGGAAGTAGCGCTGCGCCATCGGCAGCACGGTTGCCGGTTCGCAGGTGAGCAGTTCGCCGTCGGCGCGCACCTCGTAGGTTTCCGGATCCACCTCGATATGCGGCGTCAGGCTGTTGTGGATCATCGATGCCTTGGAGATGCCGCCGCGGGTGTTCTTGACCGCAACGAGGTCCTTGGCGACACCCAGCCTTCCCTTCAGCCCGGCATCGAGCGACGCCTGGGAAACGAAGGTGACGGAGGAATTGGTGAGGCTCTTGCCGTAGGAGGCAAACATCGGCCGATAATGCACCGGCTGCGGCGTCGGGATGGAGGCGTTCGGATCGCCCATAGGTGCAGCGGCAATCGAGCCGCCGAGCAGCACCATGTCCGGCTTCACGCCGAAGAAGGCGGGATTCCAGATGACGAGGTCGGCGCGCTTGCCGACTTCAATCGAGCCGATCTCATGGGAAAGGCCATGCGCAATCGCCGGATTGATCGTGTATTTGGCGATGTAACGCCGGACACGGAAATTGTCATTGTCGCCCTTTTCTTCCTTCAAACGGCCTCGCTGGCGCTTCATCTTGTCGGCCGTCTGCCACGTGCGGATTGCCACCTCGCCAACACGGCCCATGGCCTGGCTGTCCGACGAGATGATCGAGAAGGCGCCGATATCGTGCAGGATGTCTTCTGCTGCGATCGTTTCCTTGCGGATGCGGCTTTCGGCAAAGGCGATGTCTTCCGGGATCGACGGCGACAGGTGATGGCAGACCATCAGCATGTCGAGATGTTCGGCGATCGTATTGACCGTGTAGGGCCGCGTAGGATTGGTGGAAGACGGGATGACGTTCGATTGGCCGCAGATCTTGATAATGTCCGGCGCGTGGCCGCCGCCTGCCCCTTCCGTGTGAAAGGCATGGATCGTGCGGCCCTTGATGGCGCCGATCGTGTCTTCGACAAAGCCGCTTTCGTTTAGCGTGTCGGTATGGATCATCACCTGCACGTCGTATTGGTCGGCAACCGTCAGGCAGCAGTCGATCGCGCCGGGCGTCGTGCCCCAGTCTTCGTGCAGCTTCAGCGAGGTGGCGCCCGCAAGCACCATTTCCTCGAGCGCGCCGGGCAGCGATGCATTGCCCTTGCCGGCGAAGGCAAGGTTCATCGGGAAGGCGTCGGCCGCTTCGATCATCCGGGCGAGGTGCCACGGGCCGGGCGTGCAGGTCGTCGCCAATGTGCCATGCGCTGGGCCGGTGCCGCCGCCGAGCATGCAGGTGAGACCGCTCATCAGCGCTTCTTCAATCTGCTGCGGGCAGATGAAGTGGATGTGGCTGTCCATCCCGCCGGCCGTCACGATCTTGCCTTCGCCCGCGATCGCTTCGGTGCCTGGTCCGACGATGATATTGACGCCCGGCTGCGTGTCCGGGTTGCCGGCCTTGCCGATCGCGACGATCCGTCCGTCCTTGAGGCCGATATCGGCCTTCACGATGCCGGTATGATCGACGATCACCGCATTGGTGATGACGGTATCGACCGCACCGTTGGCGCGCGTCACCTGGCTCTGCCCCATGCCGTCGCGGATCACCTTGCCGCCGCCGAACTTCACCTCTTCGCCATAGGTCGTGAAATCTTTTTCGACCTCGATGAAGAGCTCGGTATCGGCGAGGCGTACCTTGTCGCCAACGGTCGGGCCGAACATGCTGGCATAAGCGGCGCGGGAAATCTTGTGGGGCATATGTCAGGCTCCTTGGGAGGAAGAAAGAGACGTATCGGCAGGATGGCGCGTCAGCCGGCCATTGGCGATGTAGCTGTCGACAAGCTGCCTTTCGGCGGCGAAAGGATGCCACTGCCAGCCGGAATGACTGAAGCCGGCAAGGCCGATCTCGACCTCCGGAAACCTGCGGAAAGTCGCGGCAATCGCAATCATGCCGCTGCTCGGAACGACATAAGGCGCGGGATCAAAGGTAGCCAGGGCGTCATCGACTGCTTCATGAATCACTTTCTCAACGACTATATGTTCCTTGCCAGCGTCCTTACAGAAGACGTTGAAGTGACTCGTATAATCGTCACAGAAGTCATCGAGCTCCGGATGCGAAACGGCGAGCGGCGCACGCAAGACGGTGAATTTTTCGGGATCGCGGACGCTCCAGATTTCCGAGGCCTCCATGACGGCCGGGTGCGTCCGCCACGTATCCGAACCCAACATCGCCTTGGCCGGGCGCCCGGTGTTGCAGACGGCTACGACGTCGGTGCGGCCGGGGCTTGCGGCATAGGAGCGGCATTCGTTGAAACGGATGACGAAGTCCGCAGCCGCGATTGCCGCTGCTCCCTCCTTGCTGATTTCCCCATTGCCGACGATCATGATCTTGCCGCTCACCTCAGTCCCACCGCGTCGGAAAGCTCTTTGAGCTGCTTGGTGCGTTCATCGCTCAGGTTGGCAAGGCAACCTGCGACCAGCATAGGCTCCATCGTGCCGCCACGCGCCTGGAAGCCGTAAGCCTCGCACTGGGCGTCCCGATAGGAAATCCAGGCGCGCTGCGCGGTTAGCAGCGCTTTTTCGGCTCCGCGATCCTTCTCGTCCAGATCCTTGTCGGTCGCTGCGAGCGCTGCGCGCGTCTTCTTCCACTGCTCGTTGAGCGCCGTGTCGGCCGCCTCGTATCGGGACTGCTCGCAGAAAGTCATGTCGGCCTGCGTCTTCGGGTTCTTGCAATCCGGCTCCTGGGCCTGCGCGGCACCAGCCACGATCATTCCCGCCGCAGCACCGGTCAGGTACAAATTCAACCGCATCGATTTCCTCCCGGTTTTTCTTCTCAGAGCTTGCCCATCACGAGCTGGCGGAAGCCATAGACCTCACGCTTGCCGGAGAGCGGGATCAGCGTCACGGAACGCGTCTGACCCGGCTCGAAACGCACGGCCGTGCCCGCCGGGATGTCGAGGCGCATGCCCTGCACCTTGTCGCGATCGAAGGAGAGGCCGGCATTTGTTTCGGCAAAATGGTAGTGGCTGCCGACCTGCACCGGTCGGTCGCCGGTGTTCGACACTTCAATGGTGACGGTCGGTGCACCGGCGTTTAATTCGATGTCGCCGCTTGCGGCAATGATTTCGCCTGGGATCATCTTAATTTTCCTCACGCCGCCTTCACGGGCACGCAGCCCTCGGCCTTCAAGATACGTTTCGTCGATGCCGGATATTTGGCGAGCATGGCGGCCGGACGCACCGGGCGGCAAGTGAACTCACCGCCGCAATTGGGGCATTGGCCCCGGAGCACATCGCTTGCACAATCGGCGCAGAAAGTGCACTCGAAGGTACAGATCATCGCCTCGCGGCTTTCCGGCGGTAGATCCTTGTCGCAGCATTCGCAGTTCGGACGAAGTTCGAGCATTGCGACCTCCTCAGCGGATCGGTTCGTGGACGGTGACGAGCTTGGTGCCGTCCGGGAAGGTCGCTTCCACCTGCACATCATGGATCATCTCGGCGACGCCCTCCATCACCTGATGCCGGCCGATGACATGAGCGCCCGCTTCCATCAGTTCGGCGACCGGGCGGCCGTCACGCGCGCCTTCCACGACAAAGTCGGTGATCAGCGCGATCGCTTCGGGATGATTGAGCTTCACGCCGCGTTCCAGCCGGCGCCTCGCCACCATCGCCGCCATGGAGATCAGCAGCTTGTCTTTTTCTCTCGGAGTGAGGTTCATCGTCCATCCATCTGCTTTGAAACTAGAGATTCCAGACTTTCGGCACAGGCGCACCGTTGCGCAAGGCGGAAATAACCGGGATCAGGATTTTTCTGAGGGCAAAGCCGTCAGCGGCTGCAGCGCGCACGACGAGCTTGCCGTTCCAAGCGCTGGCGCCTGCCGCATGTCCGCCGAGCAGCGGGCGCACGCTCGCGAGATAGGCTTCCGCAAGCGGCCCGGCATAGAGCAACGTTGCAAAAGCCACCTGTCCGCTGAGGACGGGCTGGCGAGCAGTCAGCGCGCCGATGGCGCCATCAAGCCGCAACTCCTCGGCATGGATCAGCTTGCCAGCGCGGCGAATCCGCCAGCGATCACGGAAAAGGCCGGTCTCCATCTTCTCGCCCATCGCCTTGCGGCCGAGCAGGATCGCCTCGACGGCCAGGAACTCCGCCGTCTCGTCGAGATCGACGTCGAGGCGGCGGAATAGCGAGGCGCGATCGAACAGGATCGTCTCCTGCGGCAGCCAGTCGACCCGTGCATTCGCGCCGGCCTCGATCGTTGTCGTGACTTCGGCCGTTCCAGCGGATGCCTTGTAGATCTTCTCGCAGGCCTGTGTCGTCACATCGATACGCGTGGTTGGACCTGCAACGACGCTCCAGTTCATCTGGTCGCCACCGGTCAACCCGCCCGCCGTATTGATGATGACCGCCTCCATGGAAGCATCGAAAGTCTCCGGGAGGCGTATTTTGGCGGCACCTTCCTGATAGAGTTCGTGGATGCGCGCCCGCCCGTCCAGCAGCTTCGCGGCCAGGTGCCCGCGCCCCTGTGCCCTTTGTGGCCTGGTGATTGCCGCCGCGATCGTCATTCCATCCCCTGGTGCCTTTACCGTTTGTCCGGCCGTTCTCATTCAATGCCGCAAATAATTGAAAGCAAGCAATTTTTATGCCGCCTGCCGATCTTGAAGGAACGGCGGCAGACACGGTTGCCCAGAACATGGAAGCTGCCTTGGAAAGCGGCATATGCCGCTCAGACGGTCAGGTGGCGCCTGGCCTCGGGCGTATCAAGCGTTTCCGCCAAACCCTCGTGGACGATCTCGCCGCGGTCCATGATGTAGACATAGTCGGCAAGCTCGCGGCAGAAGTCGAGATACTGCTCCACGAGCAGGATCGCCATGCCGGTCGAGTCGCGCAGATAGCGGATTGCCCGGCCGATATCCTTGATGATCGACGGCTGGATGCCTTCCGTCGGCTCGTCCAGCACAAGGATCTTCGGCCGCGTCACCATGGCCCGACCGATCGCCAGTTGCTGCTGCTGCCCGCCGGAAAGATCGCCGCCGCGACGGGACAACATCGACTTCAGCACCGGGAAGAGGCTGAAGATATCGTCGGGGATGTTGCGGTCGCGGCGGCCAAGCGGAGCAAAGCCGGTTTCGAGGTTTTCCTTGACGGTGAGCAGCGGGAAAATCTCGCGCCCTTGCGGCACATAGCCGATACCCTGCTTGGCGCGCGCATAAGGCGGCAGGCCGTTCAACGCCACGTCATTGAAGCTCACGGTTCCGGCCGACAGCAGATGCTGGCCGGTGACGGCGCGGAGAAGAGAACTCTTCCCCACGCCGTTCCGCCCCAGCACGCAAGTGATCTTACCCATCTCCGCCTTGATCGAGATGCCGCGCAACGCTTGTGCGGCGCCATAGTGCAGGTTTGCGTTTTCGACTGTCAGCATGAGACCGCCTCCTGGCGCGTTGCGGGTTCAAAGGCCCCTCCCCAACCCCTTCCCACAAGGGGCAGTGGCTGACTGGGAGCGACCGCCTTGCTTTCCATAAACCCATGCAAAAGCGGGTAATCATGGCAATGAGGGAACGACCCGGTTAGACCCCTCCCCCTTGTGGGAAGGGGTTGGGGAAGGGTCAGCGCTCTGCCAACGACAAACAGATCAATCATCCCTCACCGCCCCAAATAATTCTCGATCACCTTCGCATCGGAACTCACGAAATCGATCGACCCTTCGGCAAGCACGGAGCCTTCCGCCAGGCAAGTCACCTTGACGCCGAGGTCGCGGATGAAGCCCATGTCGTGCTCGACGACGACGACCGAGCGAGTCTTGGCGATTTCCCGGAGCAGGATCGCCGTCTCCACGGTTTCGGCATCCGTCATACCGGCAACCGGCTCGTCGACCAGCAACAGCTTCGGCTCCTGTGCGAGCAGCATGCCAATCTCCAGCCATTGCTTCTGCCCGTGAGACAGACTGGCTGCCAGCTCGTCGCTACGATGCGTCAGCCGCACGGTCTCGAGGATTTCCTCGATGCGCGCCTTGTCGTCGGACGAGAGGCGATAAAAGAGCGTCGGAAAAACGCCGCGCTTGCGATTCAGCGCGAGTTCCAGATTGTCCCAGACCGTATGGCTTTCGAAGACTGTCGGCTTCTGGAATTTGCGGCCTATGCCGAGCTGGGCGATATCGGCTTCATCTTTCTTGGTGAGGTCGATCTCGCCGTTGAAATAAACCTCGCCCTCATCCGGCCGCGTCTTGCCGGTGATGATGTCCATCATCGTCGTCTTGCCGGCGCCGTTGGGGCCGATGATGGCGCGAAGCTCGCCAGGCTCGATGACGATCGAAAGCGAGTTCAGCGCTTTGAAGCCGTCGAAGGAAACCGAGACGTTGTTGAGGTAGAGCACGCTGTTGGGTTTGATATCCGGGATCATAGCCGCTCACTCCGCTGCCTGGATTTTTGCATCGACGCCTTCTTCCTGAAAAGCAGGCGGCGCGGTTTCCGTCCTCGGCTTCTTCTTGCCGAGGTATGGGGCGATCGTGCCGACGATACCTTTCGGCAGGAACAGCGTGACGGCAACGAAGAGACCGCCGAGCGCAAAGAGCCAGAACTCAGGAAAAAGGCCGGTGAAGATGGTTTTGCCGCCATTGACCAGAATCGCCCCGATGATCGGACCAATCAGCGTCGAGCGGCCGCCGACGGCCGTCCAGATGACGACCTCGATGGAGTTTGCCGGTGCGAATTCTCCGGGATTGATAATGCCGACCTGCGGCACGTAGAGCGCACCCGCAATACCCGCCATCATCGCCGAGACGACAAAGGTGAAGAGCTTGAAGTGTTCGACGCGGTAGCCGAGGAAGCGCGTTCTGCTTTCCGCATCGCGCACACCGACCAGCACCTTGCCGAACTTCGAACGCACGATGGCCGAAGCAATCAGCAGCGACAGCGCCAGGAGGCTTGCGGTCGCGGCGAAGAGTGCGGCGCGCGTTGCGTCGGCCTGCACGTTGAAGCCGAGGATGTCCTTGAAGTCGGTCATGCCGTTATTGCCGCCGAAGCCCATGTCGTTGCGGAAGAAGGCAAGCAGCAGCGCATAGGTCATCGCCTGGGTGATGATCGAGAGATAGACGCCGTTGACCCTGCTCCGGAAGGCGAACCAGCCGAAGACGAAGGCGAGCAGCCCAGGCACCAGCAGCACCATCAGCGCTGCAAACCAGAACTGGTCGAAGCCGTACCAGAACCAGGGCAGTTCTTTCCAGTTCAGGAACACCATGAAGTCGGGCAGGATCGGGTCGCCATAGACGCCGCGCGACCCGATCTGGCGCATCAGATACATTCCCATCGCGTAACCGCCGAGCGCGAAGAAGGCGCCGTGACCGAGCGAAAGGATGCCGCAGAAGCCCCAGACGAGATCGAGGGCCAGGGCCAGCAGCGCATAGGTCAGGTATTTGCCGAACAGCGCCATGATGTAGGTCGGGATATGCAACGGGTTCGACGGACCTGTCATGAGGTTCAGAACCGGCACCAGCACGGCGACCATGAGCAAAACGGCGATGGCAATGGAAATCTTGCGATCGAGAGACCGGAGAAGGAAGGCCGTAATCATGCTTCCACCGCCCTTCCTTTGAGTGCGAAGAGCCCGCGCGGACGCTTCTGTATGAAGAGGATGATGAGGACGAGCACGAGGATCTTGCCGAGCACTGCGCCGGCGAAGGGCTCCAGGAACTTGTTGACGACGCCGAGCGACAACGCACCCACCAGCGTGCCCCAAAGATTGCCGACGCCGCCGAAGACCACGACCATGAAGCTGTCGATGATGTAGCTCTGTCCAAGGTTCGGCGAGACGTTGTCGATCTGCGAAAGCGCCACACCCGCCATGCCGGCGATGCCGGAGCCGAGCGCGAAGGTGAAGGCATCGACCCAGCCGGTGCGGATGCCCATGGACGACGCCATTCGGCGGTTCTGCGTGACCGCGCGCATTTGCAGGCCGAAGGCAGAGCGCTTCAGGAGCAGCAGTAAAGTCACGAAGACGATCATTGAAAAGACGATGATCCACATGCGGTTCCAGGTGATCGACAGCCCGCCGAGTTCGAAGGCGCCGGACATCCAGCTTGGATTGCGCACTTCGCGATTGGTCGGGCCGAAGATCGTGCGAACCGCCTGCTGCAGGATGAGGGACACGCCCCATGTCGCCAGCAGCGTTTCGAGCGGGCGGCCGTAGAGATAGCGGATGACCATGCGCTCTATGACGAGGCCGACGAAGCCGGTGAATAGGAAGGCCGCCGGAATCGCAATCACCAGCGAATAGGTTGCGAGCTCGGGAAAGTTCGATGCGATATGTTCCTGCACGACGTAGGTAGTGTAAGCGCCGATCATCACCATTTCGCCATGCGCCATGTTGATGACGCCCATGACACCGAAGGTGATAGCAAGCCCGATTGCCGCGAGCAGCAGCACCGAGCCGAGCGACAGGCCGTACCAGACGTTCTGTACGATATCCCAGAGCGCCAGATTGCGCTTGATACCGGCGATATTGGCCTCGATGCCGGCCTTCAGGTCGTCGGGTGCAGTCTCCATCGCGGTGGTCAGGATGGTGAGCGCATTGCGGTCGCCGCGCGCCGCGATTGTATCGATCGCCGCCTTCTTGTCTTCGGCGCTGACATCGCTCTTGAGCATCATGACGGCGCGGGCCGCTTCCATCGTGTTCTTGATTTCGGCATCCTTTTCATCGGCGAGCGCCGAGTTCAGAAGCTCGAGATTGGAAGGGTCGGAATCCTTCAGCAGCCCTTGAGCGGCGGAAAGCCGTGCGGAACGGTCCGGGCTCAGCAGCGTCAGCGTGCTCATGGCGCTGGCGATCACGCCGCGCAGGGAATTGTTGATCTTGACCTTGGACATGTAGTCCGGATCGATATCGGCGACAGCCTCGCCGGTGATCGGGTCGGAATAGGTCGGCTCGTCGTCGGAGCCACCCTGGAGGAGAACGGGGCCGCCCTCTTCGGAATTCACGTAAAGCTGGCCGTCACCCAGCTGCTGCAGGATCTGGCCGACATGCGGATCTCCTGAAGCCACAAAAGCCTTGATGGCAGCCTCGCGCTCCGGAAACCCGCCGGCGCCGAGTGCATCGACAAGGGCGTGGATATCGTCCTGCGCCTCGAGCGCCGTGGCGAACGCCGGCAGGGCAAGGCAGATCGTCAAAAGGAAAATCTTGATGGCGCGAAACATGGGACTCTCTCGCCTGGCTTGTCGTTGGCCTTGTGGGCAGCAATCGCTCGGGACGGAGCTTCCGCCCGGACAAGGGATCCGGACGGAAGGCTTCAGGCAGTCAACGGATCGGGTTCGTACTCAGGAGCCCTTGCCGCCGCACTTGCCCGTTGCAACGTTGAAGTTGCCGCAGTTCATGGGCTTGCGCCAATCGGAGATCAGGTCCTTGGAGTCCGGCAGGAAGTCGGACCATTCGTCGCCGACGACGGCTGACGTTTCCTGGACGATTTCGAACTGGCCGTCAGCCTGGATTTCGCCGATCAGCACCGGCTTGGTGATGTGGTGGTTCGGCATGACGGTGGCATAGCCGCCGGAGAGGTTCGGAACCGTGGTGCCGATGATGCTGTCGAGAACCTTGTCGGTATCGGTCGTTCCGGCAGCCTGAACAGCCTTAACCCAGGCATTGAAGCCGATATAGGCGGCTTCCATCGGGTCGTTGGTCACGCGCTTGTCGTTCTTGGTGAAGGCGTGCCATTCCTTGATGAACTTCTTGTTGGCCGGGCTTTCGACCGACTCGAAGTAGTTCCAGGCTGCGAGGTGACCGACGAGCGGCTTGGTGTCGAGACCGGCAAGCTCTTCCTCGCCGACCGAGAAGGCGACAACCGGGATGTCGGTTGCCTTGATGCCCTGATTGCCGAGTTCCTTGTAGAAGGGAACGTTGGCGTCGCCGTTGATGGTGGAGACGACGGCAGTCTTCTTGCCGGACGAGCCGAATTCCTTGATCTTGGAGACTTCCGTCTGCCAGTCGGAGAAGCCGAACGGCGTGTAGTTGACGATGATGTCTTCCTTCGGAATGCCCTTGGATACGAGGTAGGCTTCCAGGATCTTGTTGGTGGTGCGCGGATAGACGTAGTCGGTGCCTTCAAGCACGAAGCGCTTTACGCCTTCCTTTTCCATCAGGTAGTCGACGGCCGGGATCGCCTGCTGGTTCGGAGCAGCGCCCGTGTAGAAGATATTGCGCGAAGACTCTTCGCCTTCATACTGAACCGGGTAAAAGAGCAACGAGTTCAGCTCTTCGAAAACCGGCAGGACCGATTTGCGCGAAGACGAGGTCCAGCAACCGAAGACGGCCGCAACCTTGTCCTTTTCAATCAACTCGCGTGCCTTTTCGGCAAACAGCGGCCAATCGGAGGCTGGATCGACGACAACCGCTTCGAGCTTCTTGCCGAGAAGGCCGCCCTTCTTGTTCTGCTCATCGATGAGCATCAGCATGGCGTCTTTCAGCGTTGTTTCGGAAATGGCCATGGTACCGGAGAGCGAATGCAGAACGCCGACCTTGATCGTGTCGTCGGCGGCAGCGGCTCCGTGGAAGGCGGCTGACGCCGCCATGACGACGCCAAGCGCGGCGCCCGTTACATAGGACTTGAGATTCATCTGGTTGAACTCCCCTCTTCTTGTTCCGCAACAGGCCGGAAACGGAGATTAACTGTTGCTTAAAGAACTATCGGGGGCTGCAGCGCAAAACCGTATACGCAATATGACGTAGAGGTGGGGGCGAAATGGGCAGGTCGGCGCGAGACGCGGCGGAGATTTGGACCCTCCCCGGTTAAAAACCGAATGGCCCGATGTTTAGCCTAGCTGTTACCCTCGATGGTCAGCGTCACCCCGGTCGGGCCGTAGGCAACGCTTGCCTTATGGCCCTCGACGGTGACGTTCCCGAAGGTCCCGCTGACGGAACCCGCCTTTAAGAACTCGATCTTCGTTCCCGGCGCCGGCGCATAGCCATCGGCAAGCGTCACGCGAAGCTCGCCGGAAAGCGCCGCCTTGCCCTTGACGATGAGCCCGCCCTTGCCGTCTTCTCCGAGCGTCGGCTTCATCGCGGCGTTGGTGCGCTGGCGGTAGTCGCCGCCGATGGTCACGGGCCTTTCGGCAGCCAGAATGAGCGAACCGCCATCGACCGCCAGATCGCCGTTGCCGAAGGCTGTCGGCGACAGGGCCGCCAAAGCCCCCTCCTCCAACACCGTGCCGCCTGCATAGCTGTTGGCGCCGGAAAGCCCGAGGATGCCGCTGCCGCGCTTGACGAGCCGGCCCTTGCCACCGATGGCGTTCTTCCAAGTATCCAGCTCGTTGAAGCCGCCTTTGGCTGCGTCCATCGTCACCGTCACGTCATCCGCAAAGGTGCCGTAGCCGTCGGCGGCGGCAAAAAAGTTGAGGCGGCCGTAGCCTTCCGCGTCGTCGAGCAGCGGATAGCCCGAAGCGATCTCGGTTGTCTTCAGCACATCGCGGCGCTGCTCGGCATCGAGATAGGGCAGACGCGTTTCGAGAAGCACTTCGGCGCCCTTCGGCACGCGCGGCGGCTGGTCGGTCGCGTCGATCGGCGCGAAACCGTAGGACAGGCGTTCAAGCACATAGGCGCTGTTCGCGCTGCTGTCTGCGAAGCGGTCGTTGGCAAGCGGCGCCGCATGCGCCAAGGCGTCAAGACCGGCCTCGCCCGTCGCGCCGCTCTTGGCGGCGAGCCAGGACTGCGCCTGGCGGTAAGCATCACGCTTCAGTGCGGCGTTCTCCGGCTTGTTGAGGTTGTAGACAACCGTCGCGGTGGCCAGCATGCGGCCGCCCATGACGTCGAGCGGCGAGTGCATGCCGGCAAGGATGCGGCTCTCGCCCATTTCGCTGGCGCGTGTCAGCATTTCCTGAAAGCGTTGCGGCACGAGATAGGCCATGGCGAGTGCATCGCGCCAGGCTTCCGCCGCATGCCCGCTCGGGAAACCGCCGTCTTCGGCCGGCTTGCCGCTCTTGGCCGGCTCCAGCGTCGGGAGGACCACCACGTCCTGGGTCCAGCGGTAGGGACGCGCATATTTGAAATAGCGTTTGGTAGGCTCAGTTGAGCCGAGATCTACCGCAAGGCCCAGATCCGGATTCGCCGCCATCTTGGTCTTCTCGTCCGCTTTGCTGCCGAGTCCGCGATTGTTGCCATTGTCGTCGTACTTCACTGTCGTCGCGTCGGCGGCAACCTCGGTGATCGTCGTCGTCTGCTTTGACCCGGCCTTCCAGGCATCCGTCAGCGGCCCGAGACCATCGACAACGCTGGCATTCTTGCCGCGCCGGTCGTCGAGATAGGCGGCGATGGCCTGCTGCGCGGTGCGCGCACGGGTCACCTTGACCACATAGGCGATATTTGCGTGGTGAACCACCTGGTTGGCGATATGGCCGTCGGTCGGGCTGAAGGGAATGCCGTCCCAATCGGAATTGGCAACGGCCGGGCAATTGTCCTTGGCCGGTGCGTCGACACCCGCATCGACGAACGGCGTGCGCGGCGTCCAGATCTTCAAAAATCCGGAGAGAAGCTCGACGGCGGCGTTGCTGTTAGCCGTCGAAAGGCAGGCATCGCCGCGCTTGTTGGTGACGCCGGCATCGACATAGGCCGGCGCCGACTGGGCACTCGCAAGCGACGGCACGACGGTGAGGAGAACGAGGAGCGCGGTGGTCAACCGGCGATGGCGCAACACAGACATAGTGGATTTCCGAATTTTTAGGAAGGAATGCCGGAGTGGTAGGATTTGGCTGTGACAGACGCGTTTCAAAAAATATGGATGTTCTGTGAACTTGCGAGACTGCGCCTCTTGCGTTTTCCGTCATTCCTGCCAAAGCTGCCTATTCAATGATCACTTTATCGAGAGCGCTAGAAAATAGGCATGGCAGCGCGCCAACGCATCATTCCGGTGAGACGCGAATATAATCGCTGGGTCGCGAACCAGACGCTGGAAGACTACGCGCTGCGCTTCACTGCCAAGAGCGCCCGGCAATTTTCCTCGCAGCGCATCTCGCAGACGGCGATCGGTGCGATTTCCTTTCTCGCGCTCGAAGCGATCGGCGGTGCCATCACCCTTTCCTATGGCACGACCAACGCCTTCTTCGCGATCGTCGTCGCCTCGATCGCCATGCTCGCCATCGGCCTGCCGATCAGCCGCTATGCAATCAGGCACGGCGTTGACATCGATCTTCTGACGCGCGGCGCAAGCTTCGGCTATATCGGCTCGACGATCACCTCGCTGATCTATGCCAGCTTCACCTTCATGCTCTTTGCGATCGAAGCTTCGATCATGTCCGGCGCGCTGGAACTGACGCTCGGCATCCCACTTTGGATCGGCTACATCGTCAGCGCCGTCATGGTGATCCCGCTGGTGACCTACGGTGTCAAGCTGATCAGCAGGTTCCAGCTCGTCACTCAGCCCTTCTGGATCGTGCTCAATATCCTTCCCTTCATCTTCATCGCGATCCTGGATTGGGAAAAATTCGATCTCTGGCGCGCCTTCGCCGGCATTCGTCACGCTTCGGGCCCGCCAGGTACAATCGCGGATTTCAACCTGATGGAGTTCGGCGCCGCTTCGGCCGTGATCCTTGCCCTCATGTCCCAGATCGGCGAACAGGCGGACTTTCTCCGCTTCCTGCCGCCGGACGGGCATCGCAAATTGCGTCATCGGCTCGCCGTCTTTCTGGCCGGCCCCGGCTGGGTGATCATCGGCGCACCAAAGCTGCTTGCCGGCTCCTTTCTCGTCGTGCTGACGTTAAGTGCCGGCGTGGCCGTCGACCGCGCCGCCGATCCGGCGCAGATGTACCTGACCGCTTTCGGCTACATGATCCCTTGGCACAACGGGGCATTGCTGCTGATGGCGGCCTTCGTCGTCGTTTCCCAGTTGAAGATCAACGTGATGAACGCCTATGCCGGCTCGCTCGCATGGTCGAACTTTTTCTCGCGCCTGACCCACAGCCACCCCGGCCGCGTCATCTGGCTGATCTTCAACGTGGCGATCGCCCTGCTTCTCATGGAACTCGGCATCTACCGGCTGCTTGAGGAAACGCTCGGGATATTCTCGATCATCGCCATGGCCTGGCTCTGCACGATTTCGGCCGATCTCTTCATCAACAAGCCGCTCGGCCTTGCGCCGCCCGGCATCGAGTTCAAGCGCGCACATCTCTACGACATCAACCCGGTCGGCCTCGGCGCCATGGGTCTTTCGGCGACGATTGCGCTGATTGCGCATTTCGGCGCCTTCGGCGCAATCGCCGCTTCGCTTGCACCTTACATCACGCTGGTGATCGCGCTTACAGCCTCGCCGCTAATCGCCTGGGCGACGAAGGGCAAGTTCTATCTGGCGCGCAAACCGCGTCACAGCTGGAAGAACTTGACGAACATCACCTGCTCCGTCTGCGAACATCCGTTCGAGCCGGAGGACATGGCCTGGTGCCCGGCCTATGCAGCGCCGATTTGCTCGCTCTGCTGCTCGCTCGACAGCCGCTGCCACGACATGTGCAAGCCGAAGGCGCGGTTCAACACGCAGGTAGGCACTGTCGCCAAGACCTTGCTGCCGGAGACGGTGATCGAGAAATTGTCGACCCGCCTCGGACGTTACGGCATCGCCGTGGTTCTGGCCCTGACAGCGGTCGGCGTAATCCTTGCGATGATTGCCCATCAGGTCGCCTCGGCCTCTCCGGAAACGGCGGAGGTCGTCAACGGCACGATCCTGATCGTCTTCTTCGTCTTCTCCGTCATCGCCGGCGTCGTCTGCTGGTTCTACGTGCTGGCGCATGACAGCCGCGTCGTCGCCGAAGAGGAATCTTCGCGTCAAAATACTCTGCTGCTGAGGGAAATCGCCGCGCATAAGAAGACCGACGCAGCGCTTCAGAATGCCAAGGAGGCGGCAGAAGCCGCGAACCGGGCGAAAAGCCGCTATGTCGTGGGCTTGAGCCATGAGTTGCGCACGCCGCTCAACGCCGTGCTCGGCTATGCCCAGATTCTGGAGCGCGACGAGACCATCCCTGCGCCGCGCCAGTCATCCATCAAGGTCATCCGCCGCAGCGCCGAGCATCTTTCCGGCCTGATCGACGGTTTGCTGGACATTTCCAAGATCGAGGCGGGCCGCCTGCAGGTCTATTCGAATGAGATCAACATCCACGATTTCCTCGACCAGATCGTCGACATGTTCCGCCCGCAGGCGCAGGCGAAGGGTCTTGCTTTCACGCATGACCGCTCTCAGTCTCTGCCGCAGTTCGTCCGCACCGACGAGAAACGCTTGCGCCAAATCCTCGTCAATCTGCTTTCGAACGCCATCAAGTTTACCGACGAGGGGAGCGTGACCTTCGATGTCGGCTATCGCAGCCAGGTCGCGACCTTCACCGTTTCCGACACCGGTCGCGGCATTGCCGAAAAGGACCTGAGCCGCATCTACGAACCTTTCCAGCGGGGTGAGGCCGATAGCATCCGCCCCATGCCGGGGCTTGGATTGGGCCTGACGATCACGCAACTCCTTACCAACACGCTCGGCGGCGAAATCGCTGTCGTCAGCGAGAAGGACAAGGGTTCGACCTTCCGCGTTCGCCTGATGCTATTTGCCGTGATGCGCGAAATGATCGCGCCGCCCCAGGAAAAGAAGATCGTCAGCTATGACGGCCCGCGTCGGACGATCGTCGTCGTCGACGACAACGAAGATCATCGCGAGATGATGCGGGAAATCCTGGTGCCGCTCGATTTCGTCATGCTGACGGCGGGCAACGGCCCCGACTGCCTCACCCTGATCGAAGGCATCCAGCCGGACCTCTTCCTCGTCGATATTTCGATGCCCGGCATGAACGGCTGGCAACTCGTATCGCGCCTGCGCGAAAGCGGCCAGACCTCCCCGATCGTCATGCTCTCCGCCAATATCGGAGACGCGGCAGCCGCCGCCGACAGCGACGGCAGTCACAGCGATGCAATCGGCAAGCCGGTCGATATCAAGCAGCTACGCGACAAGCTGGCGCTGCATCTTGGCCTGAAGTGGATCTATGCCGACGCCGCCCAGGCAACCGTTCCCGTGGCTCAACCGCCGATGAAAAGCCCCGGTTGCGCGCATATCGAGGAATTGCTCCGCCTCGGCGAGATCGGCTATATCCGCGGCATCGAAGCCAAGCTCGCAGACCTTGCCAAGGTGGAGGCAAATCAGCCATTTACGGATGAACTCCGCACCTATGTCGCCGCCTTCGATCTCGCCGGCTTCATGACTTTCCTGCACGGCTTCGACGAAAAGGTAGAAACCATTGGCTGAACCGGCCCTCCCCCGCGATATCGTTCTGCTGGTCGACGACTCCCCCGAGGCGCTGGGATTCTTGACCGATGCGTTGGAGCAGTCCGGTTTTTCCGTGCTGATTGCAACCTCGGGCTCTGCAGCTTTGAACATCGCCGAGCGCATCACGCCGGATCTGATCCTGCTCGATGCGGTCATGCCTTCGATGGATGGCTTCGAGACCTGCCGCAAGCTGAAGGCCAATGCGGCCGTCAGTCAGGTGCCGGTGATCTTCATGACCGGCCTCACCGAAACCGAACACGTCGTCCACGCGCTCGAATCTGGCGGGGTCGACTATCTGACCAAGCCGATCAATATCGATGAGCTTCGCGCCCGCATTCGGGTGCATCTACGCAACGCGCGTTCGGCGCAAAGCGCCCGCGTGGCCCTGGACGCTGCTGGACGTCACCTGCTTGCCGTCAAAGGCGACGGTGCCGTTCACTGGTCGACGCCGCAGGCAACCCGCCTCGTCAATGCAGCGACGGGCAGTGACGACGGCATGGATATCGTCACCAATCATATTGCCGAGTGGATGAAAATGCGCGCTGCAGCCGGGCGCGATGCCGTCATCTCCATCGCGAACGCGGGCCAGGCAACGCTTCAACTCGGTTTCCTCGGCACCATCGGACCCGACGAATATCTCTTCCGCCTGACCGCCGCCAATCAACGCAGCGACGACGCCGTGCTTCGCCAGCATTTCTCCCTGACCCAGCGCGAATCCGAGGTGCTGCTCTGGATCGCCAAGGGCAAGGCGAACCGCGATATCGGTGAAATTTTGGGACTGTCGGCACGCACGGTGAACAAGCACCTGGAGCAGATCTACGTGAAGCTTGGCGTCGAAAACCGGGCCTCGGCTGCGGTCAAGGCGGCGCATGTGCTGCATGAGATATGAGCGTCTGGGCAGCTTATCGAGATCCCGACACGGCAAAGGCTGGAGATATTGATCCGGAAGGCGAAAGAACGGGATATCGCACGCATCGTGGAAATCCGAAACGGCGTTCGTGAAAACAGGCTATCCGATCCCGGCAAGATTACACTCGACGATCTGCGCTGGTTTATTGCAAACCCGGGAATATTCGTCTGGGAACAGGATGGCGAGGTCCAAGGTTTTTCCGCCGGCGACCCGCGGAACGGCAACATCTGGGCGCTGTTTGTCGATGATGCTTACGCAAAGCGCGGTATCGGAACGGCCCTTCTTGCCAGCGCCTGTTCGGTCCTGAAGGATGCAGGCCATGATCGCATCTGGCTGACAACAGACCCGGGAACAAGAGCCGAGAAGCTCTATCGTCAAGCTGGCTGGGAACTGATTGGCGAGAAGGACAACGAACTGCTTTTCGAACTGAACCTGCCGGCCGGCAGTGCCTGATTGGCACGCATTTCATCAGTGGATGGGGATCTGCGCCTTCCGGTAGGAGAAATATTTTTTACCAAGCTTAGGCAGCGATCCTTAAATCCTTTGCGCGTATGCAAAAGGCACCATAGGCGATTGAGCGGCAGGCGGCGGGCATGAAAAGCAGGCTTTACTATGTGGATCGGTTGAGGATCTTCGCCTTCGCCATTCTGCTCGTCTACCATTCGTCGGCGTCCTTCCTGCCCGACATCAACTGGCTGATCCACAGCGACAAGACAAGCGCCACGCTTTCTTTGGTCATGGACTTCCCGCGCGCTTGGCGCCTTGCGCTATTATTTTTCGTCTCGGGCATGGGAGCGGCCTTTACCTTCGGCTCGGCAGGCAGCCTGTCCTTCCTGCGCAAGCGCACGTTTCGTCTGCTGATACCCCTCCTCTTTGCCATGGCAGTGATCGTTGTGCCGCAGGTGTGGTACGAACGAATGTACGAGAACGGCTATCAGGGTTCACTTCTCGAATTCTGGACGACCCGCTACTTCACCGAAGGTCGCTACCCCAAGGGCAACTTCACGTGGGCGCATATGTGGTTCGTCGCCTATCTGCTGGTCATGTCAGTGATCTGCTATCCCATCTTCGGATACCTGGTACAGCCCGGAAACAAGATCGCAGCCTGGTTCGAACGCACTTCGAAAACCGGCTTCATCTACCTCTTTTTCCTGCTGCCGCTCGCACTCAACCTGGCGCTTTCGCCTTTCTTTCCGAAGCAAACGAATGCCCTCTACAATGACGGCGCGTGGTTTGCCGTTTGGGCAAGCTGGTTCGGACTGGGCTTTCTCATGGCCCGCCATCACAGCGCGCTAATCGAAACGATCATCGGCCGGCGCTTCGTCAGTGCTGCGATCGCCCTGGTGACAAGCGGGCTGCTCTATCGCTACGCCTGGACGGTGCCGGAGGACCAGGCGATCGGCAGCTACGCGCAAAATACGCCGCTATTCAAGGCAGGGATCTTCTTGCTGGCCTGGAGCATGATCCTGACGCTCGTCGGATTTGCGGCTCGTCACTTCAATCAGCCCAGCGATAAGCTGTCTGCGATGAACCGGCTGGTATTCCCGCTGTACATCGTGCATCAAACCGTAACGGTAGCCGCGCTGTACTATGTCCTACCGCTCGATATGACGGTCGCCGTGAGCTATTCGATCGTCACGGCCGCCACTATCCTGCTTTCGGTGCTGTTCGCCGTCTGTGTCGACTTCGTGCCTGGCCCGGCACGTGTCCTGTTCGGCTTGAGCGGTCATGGCAGGAAGATTGCAACAAGCGAGCCCGATCGTCAGCTCTCGCGATAGGTTATCCTGCGCCAAAAGGAACGAAATCAAACGACGCGATCGGGCGGCTCACGCCCGTCGAAAAAGCCGGTGATGTTTTCCACCACCTTCATGCCCATTGCCGTTCGGGTCTCCTCCGTCGCGCTGCCGAGATGCGGCAGCAGGACGACATTCTCCATCGACTTCAGCTTTTCCGGCACCTGCGGCTCCGCTTCGTAGACGTCGAGCCCCACGCCGCGGATGCTGCCGCTCTGAAGGGCGCTGATCAATGCCGCCTCGTCGACCACGTCGCCGCGCGCCGTATTGATCAGAAACGCGCTCGGCTTCATCGCCGCAAAGCGCGCTGCATTCATCAGATGCCGGTTCTCCGCACCGCCGGGGCAATGGAGCGAAACGAAATCGGAAGCGGCCAGCACCTCCTCCATCGTCGCCAGCTGGCGAGCCCCGTAGCACGCAGCCTCCGCGGCATCGATCGTCGAGCGATTGTAGAAGACGACGTCCATCCCGAAGCCGGAATGGCAGCGCTTCGCAAAGGCCCTGCCGATGCGGCCGAATCCGATGATCCCGACCGTCTTGCCGGCCACCTTTGTGCCGATCATGTGCGTCGGGCACCAGCCCTTCCACGCGCCGCCGCGAAGCTGGCGCTCGCCCTCCCCGCCCCGGCGGGCAACGGCGAGCAGGAGCAGCATGGCGATGTCTGCGGTGCAGTCGGTGAGCACGCCGGGCGTATTGGTGACCAAGATGCCTTTCGCCTTGGCGGCGGCGATATCGATGTGATTGTAGCCGACGCCGAAATTGCCGAGAATTTTCGTGCGGATATCACCTTCGAAAACGCTGGCAGGCAGCTTGTCGGAAACGGTGGGAAGGACCGCATCATAGGCTGCCATCGCCTGCCGCATTTGATCGAGACCAAGCGGAATATCCTTCTCGTTGAAGGTTACGTCGAAACGTTCGGCAAGGGCGGCTTCTGCCGCGGCGGGCCAGCGGCGGGTGACGAGAATGCGCGGTGGGGACATTGGTGCTTCCGTCTCAAAATTCTACGCCTCAAAGAACTAGAGGATGACCGCAAGAATTGAAACGCCTGTTCAAAAAGAAAGAAGCCCGGTCGAGACCGGGCTTCCGTAAACGGTACTGGACCGTGCAAGCGAAGCTTACATAGTCTGCGGGAAGTAGCTGTACTTGCCGTCCGGACCCTTCTTCCATTCGTACATGATGTAGCCCGGAATCTTCGGGTCACCCTTTTCGTCGAAGGAGATGTCGCCGAGAACGGTCGGGAACGGACCCTTTTCCTTCATCGCGGTTGCGACAGCTTCCGCATCGGTCGAACCGGCCGCCTTGGCAGCACCGGTGATCGCCTGCATGGCCGCGTAGGCGTAGAGAGTGTAAGCTTCCGGGTTGAAGCCGGCAGCCTTGAACTTCTCAACGAGTTCCTTGTTGGCCGGGTTGAGCGTCGGATCCGGGCCGAAGGTGTTCAGCGTACCGGCAACTGCGTCGCCAGCGATGGAAGCAAGTTCGTTCGAGACGATACCGTCGCCCGAAACGAGCGTTGCCTTCAGGCCCTGGTCGGCAGCCTGACGGATGATGAGACCGGCTTCGGTGTGCAGACCACCCCAATAGATGATCGAGACGCCGGCTTCCTTCATCTTTGCGATGAGGGCGGAGAAGTCCTTGTCGCCGACATTGATGCCTTCATACATGGCTTCGGTGACGCCAGCAGCGTTCAGAGACTTCTTGGTCTCGTCGGCAAGACCCTGACCGTAAGGCGTCTTGTCGTGAACGACAGCGATCTTGGCGTCCTTGAAATGATCGGCAAGGTATTTACCGGCAATCGCGCCCTGCTGGTCGTCACGGCCGCAGGTACGGAATGTGTTCCACAGGCCGCGCTCGGTGAACACTGGGTTCGTTGCAGCCGGGGTGATTTCGAGGATGCCGTTTTCAGCATAGACTTCAGACGCCGGGATCGAAACGCCCGAGTTGAAGTGGCCGATCACGAACTTCACGCCGTCAGCGACGAACTTGTTGGCGACCGAGATGCCCTGCTTCGGGTCGGAGACGTCGTCACCGAGTTCGAGCTTGATCTGCTCGCCGTTGATGCCGCCTGCGGCGTTGATATCAGCGGCTGCCTGCTCGGCACCCTTCTGAAGCTGAGCGCCGAACGCAGCGTTCGGGCCAGTCAGAGGACCGCCGACGCCAATGAGAATGTCGGCCCAGGCGTTGCCGCTGAAGGCGACCATCGCCGTCAGTGCCACTGCCGACAGAAGAGATTTCTTCATATTTTTACTCCCAATTTTTGGGCGGGTTCCGGTCCAAGACCCGGCGCATTACCCACCATTGACTGCGCCAGGAAAGCTGTTCCACTCTGAAGGCAATTCATGCCTAGTTTCAACGGACTGTCAATGTTTGTCCTTCCACGAGAACGCGGAAGTTTTTTCGTACAGCCAGTAATAGTTGTTGACCATCTGATTGGTGCGGCGATAACGGAAACCCGCCGTCGAGAAGACGAGCAGCAGCACGAAATCGATGACGTAAAAGAAGGCGCTGAGCATCGGCCCGTTGAAGAGCGCATGATGCAGGAACTGCATCACCCAGGCGAGCAGGAAGGTGTAGACGACGACCAGCGGATAGTTGCTCCAGCTTTCAGCTGCAGCCCTGCCGGCGCGCCATGCCGTCCAGAACCCGATCAGCACGACCAGCCCGCGGATGACCATCCGCACGCCCGTATCCGGTTCGAAGAAAAGTCCCTGCATGTCAAACTCTCCCTTCTGCCCGGCTCAATGTCTTCCACCTTCGAGATAGGCGGCACGGACTTCCGGATTGGCGAGCAGTTCCTTGCCGGACCCGCTCATCGTTACCTTGCCGTTCACCATCACGTAAGCGCGGTGCGAGAGCTTCAGGGCAGCAAATGCATTCTGCTCGACGAGGAAAACGGTGAGGCCTTCCTGCTCGTTGAGCTTCTTGATCGCCTCGAAAATACCCTTGACGATCAGCGGCGCGAGACCGAGCGACGGCTCGTCGAGAAGCAGGAGCTTCGGTCGCGCCATCAGCGCACGGCCGATTGACAGCATCTGCTGCTCGCCGCCGGAAAGCGTGCCGCCGCGCTGCGCGTGGCGTTCCTTGAGGCGCGGGAACAGCGTGAAGATCTTCTCGACGTCCTCGTTGAAATGTTTGAGGTTGTCGAGGCCCGCACCCATCTGCAGGTTTTCCGTGACGGTCATCCGCGGGAAGATGCGGCGGCCTTCCGGCGACTGCGCAATGCGAAGCCGCGCGATGTCGTGCGTCGGCATGCGGGTGATGTCGCGCCCTTCGAAGATCACCGCGCCGGTGCGCGCCTGCGGGCTGCCGCAGATCGTCATCATCAGCGTCGACTTGCCGGCGCCGTTGGCGCCGATGAGGCTGACGATCTCACCCTTGTTGACGTCGACATCGATGCCCGCGAGCGCACGGATATTGCCGTAATAGGTTTCGACGCCCTGAACCTTGAGAAGCTGTTCGCCGGCCATCAGTTTGCGCCCCCTTCGAGGCTCTCGACGGTTGCGATGACCTCTTCCACTTCCTTGTCCTCGACACCGAGATAGGCCGCGATGACCTTCGGGTCGTTCTTCACATGCTCCGGCGTGCCGTCGGAAATCTTCTGCCCGTATTCCAGCACCACGACATGGTCGGAGATTTCCATGACCACCGACATATCGTGTTCGATAAGCAGGATCGACGTACCGGTATCGGCGCGAATTCCCTGCAGCAATGCGTTGAGAGCCGCCGATTCACGCGGATTGAGGCCGGCGGCGGGCTCGTCCAGGCAGAGCAATTCCGGCTCGGTGCACATGGCCCGGGCGATTTCGAGACGCCGCTGCGCGCCATAGGGCAGATCGCCTGCAGGATCGTCGGCGCGGCTGATCAGATCGGCCTTTTCCAGCCAGAAGCGTGCGAGCTCGATGGATGCTGCAGCCTCTTTCCTGTAGGGACCGATGTTGAGAAGGCCGAGGATCGTGTAGCCCGATGCCTTCATCAGCTTGTTGTGTTGGGCAACGAGCAGGTTCTCCAGAACGGTGAGGCCCGAGAACAGGCGGATGTTCTGGAAGGTACGCGCGACACGGGCTTCCTTGGTGATGCGGAAATCCGGCAGGCGCTCGAGCAGGTACTGCTTTCCGCTCTGCTGGTTCAGTGTGATCATTCCCATCGTCGGCTTGTAGAAGCCGGTGATGCAGTTGAAGACGGTCGTCTTGCCGGCGCCGTTCGGGCCGATCAGCGCGGTAATGTCACCGCGCTTGGCTTCGAAGGACAGGTCGTTGATGGCCATGAGGCCACCGAACTTCATCGACAGATGCTCGACCTTGAGCAGAGTATCGCTGGACATTGTCGTCATTTCTGCGGGGCTCATCAGCCGTGCCCCTCCTTGATAAAGCTTCCGGAAACTGCCCTGCGCTCCTTGAGGAAGGCGGTCGGTTCACGCGAGCCGACGAAGCCGCGCGGCTTGAACAGCATGACGACGACCATGGCGAGGCCGAAGAGAAGCATGCGGTAGAGTTCCGGCGTGAAATCCGGACCGAAGACGGCTTTCAGGAAGTCCATCTCGCGCAGCAATTCCGTCCCGCCGACCATGACGAGCGCAGCAATCGCAATACCGGTCAGCGAGCCCATGCCGCCGAGGACGACGATGGCCAGGATGACGGCCGATTCCAGGAACACGAAGGATTCCGGAGAGACGAAGCCCTGGCGCACTGCGAAGAACGAGCCGGCAATGCCGCCGAACATCGCACCCGTCGCAAAGGCTGTGAGCTTGGTCGTGACCGTATTGATGCCGAGCGAACGGCAGGCGATCTCGTCTTCGCGCAGCGCTTCCCAGGCGCGGCCGATCGGCATGCGGCGAAGCCGGATCGTGACGTAGGCCGTCAGCATGCAAAGGCCCAGGATCAGATAGAAGAGGAAGATCTTGTAATAGGCCGACGACATCGGAAGGCCCATGAGCTTGGCAAAGCCGCCCGACGTCGCATCGAAGGGAATGCCGAACAGCGTCGCCTTCGGGATGCCCGAGATGCCGAAGGTGCCCTTGGTCACAGCCGTCCAGTTGATGAGCACGAGACGGATGATTTCACCGAAGGCGAGCGTCACGATGGCGAGATAGTCGCCGCGCAAACGCAGGACGGGGAAGCCGAGGATGACACCCCAAAGCGCCGCCAGGATGCCCGACATCGGCAGCAGAAGCCAGAAGGACAGGCCGAAATAGCTTGAGAGCAGCGCATAGGAATAGGCACCGACCGCGTAGAAGGCGACGTAACCGAGGTCGAGCAGACCGGCAAGGCCGACGACGATGTTAAGGCCCCATGCGAGCATCACATAGATGAGAATCTGGATGCCGAAGTTGTCGACCCATTTCAGCGAGCCCTGCGCGCCGAAAGCCGCGTAGATGGCCACCGGATAGAGCAGAAGCGCGACCAGCGCGATTTTCAGGAAATGCTGGCGGAGAAAACCCTTCTCGGTCGAGATGTCGAGCTCGCCTTGCTTCGCCTTGGCAAGCTTGCGCTTGTCGATGTTCGGCTTGACGAAAACGACGATGACGAAGCGGCTGATCGCAGCGATCGCCACGAAGATCGCGAGCAGGCCCCAGCGCTGAACAATGATGAGCTCGTTGTTGATGTTCTGGTCGGTCTTGAGGCCGACATAGAGAACGAACAGACCCAGAGAAAGGAGGGCCGCGAATAAGGCTTCCGTAAGGCCTTTCTGGACAAGCCCGGGTGCGGGCTTGCCAGCAGGATTTTCGATGTTTGCCATGATGTTATACCTTCTCGACTTCCGGCCGTCCGAGAATGCCGGTCGGCTTGAAGATCAGGACGAAAGCGAGGATCGCAAAAGTCGCGACATCCTTGTAGGCGATCGTGAAATAGGCGGACCAGAGCGATTCGATGAGGCCGATCATCAGGCCGCCGAGAACGGCACCCGGCAACGAGCCGATGCCGCCGAGAACGGCTGCGGTAAACGCCTTGACGCCCGGCGTGAAGCCGTCGTTGAACGAGGCGACGCCATAATACATCAGGTACATCGTGCCGGCGACTGCGGCGAGCGCCGCGCCCATGATGAAGGTGATGGAGATCGTCTGATCGACGTTGACGCCGAGAAGAGCGGCCATCTTGCGGTCCTGCTCCGTCGCGCGCTGGGCGCGTCCGAGCGCCGTGCGGTTGACGATGTACCAGAAGGCGGCCAGCAGCACCACGGTGATGACGATGATGATGATCTGCTTCAGCGAGATCGAAATACCGCCGATATTGTAAACCGAACCGACGAGCGGCGGAATCGGCTTGTTGCGCGGGCCCTGCGTCACCTGGATGAAGTTGGACAGCGTGATCGACATGCCGATCGCGGTGATCAGCGGCGCCAGGCGGAAGGAACCGCGCAGCGGCCGGTATGCAACACGCTCGATCGTCCAATTCCACAAACTCGTCATCAGCATCGCAACGATAAGCATCAGCAGCAGCAGAACTGCCACCGGAACGCCTGCAAAGATGGATGTGAGAACGAGAAAGACGATAAGAGCGGCGAAACCACCGAGCATGAAGATATCGCCATGGGCGAAATTGATCATGCCGATAATGCCATAAACCATCGTGTAGCCAATAGCGACAAGGCCATAGATGGATCCGAGCGTCAGCCCATTGAAGAGCTGCTGGACGAAATACTCCATATGTCATTTCCCCTGGATGCGAGCCAACATGACTGCATCTCTTTTTGGTCTGTAGTTCCCTTTTATCGGAACCTCATATGCGGCATCCATACCGTTTTCCGCGAAAATGTGAAGACAAAAAGGCTTTACTGGGTCAGATTCTTGGCGAAACGGACGTAAATGGCGCGTTTCGGCCCAAAATCCACATTAAAGAGGCATTCCCTGAGGAAATTTTAGCCAGAAACCCGCTGTGGATTAACCAAATCGGCTGTGAGGCGGGCAAGGCGGGCAGCTTTAAGCATGGCACTTATTCCATAAAACCGGAGCTTTTGGCAAATTCCTACGAAATTCGAGGGCTGGACGCGAAAAACGTTTCAAACGAACGTCCTGCCGGGCGTTGCAATTAGCAAATGCGCCAGTCCCAACTCTCACGGATTCCAGCCGCCGCTGCCATAAGGACGCGTGATGATTTCGAGCAGGTGACCGTTCGGATCTTCGAAATAGAGACCACGTCCACCGTCGTGGTCATTGGTTTCGCCTGGCTTTCTCTGGCCGGGATCGGCCCAGTAACGCAGGTTCCGCTCACAAATTCGATTGAATATCGCGTTGAATTCAGCGTCGCCGACCAGGAAGGCGTAGTGTTGGCGTATGATCTCACCTTTCGTATCCATATAGTCGAGATTGGCATCGTTGTCGGTCGTGACCATGTGGAACGGCCCCCACCGCCGCGGCGGCGACAGGCCCAGCATATCGGCCAGGAAATCTGCCGAGGCCTTACTGTCTCGAGCCGACAGGATGGTATGATTGAAGTGGATGGCCATCTTGGTCTCACGGAAATGAGGCGGAGCTTCAACGCGGTGGGTTTGGGCGGTTAACACGCCCGCCCGTCTCTTTGTTCCGGGCAGTCACACCTTGAGCTGAGGCGGGCGAATGTTGCACGATCACAAAAGTCGGCCGCTTCATCGGAAAACGTGCACCTTAAGTTAAAATCCGTCGCTTCTCTGGAGCTGACATTTGCATAGCGAGAAGCGTCGGCCGAAGTCGATCCTTGGCTGTCCACGCCCCTCTGACTTCAAATCTCTTTCGAAGCAACGTAAACTCCCACCGGTGGAAGGGCCTTGGTAGGCGAGGAGCAGATCGGGCGGGCGGCATGAACGAGGTGAGCGGGAATTGGCGTGACAGTTCGGGCGCGGCGGTACGGCCGCCGATCGCCTGGGCGCTCGCTGTAATTGCCGGGCTCGCGCTCGACTGGCTCTATCGGCTGCCCTTCCTGCCGGCGGCCATGCCGGCCGGCGCGCTCGGCGTCATCGTGTTCCTCGCCGGCCTGGCGCTGCTGATCTGGGCGGCGGGGACCTTCCGCCGTGCGGGGACGCAGATCCAGACCACCCAGCCAACGGCGACGATCGTCGACGAGGGACCCTACCGCTTCACGCGCAACCCGATCTATATCGGCATGTTCCTCGGCCTCATCGGCTTGGCCATCGCCATCGACAGTCTGTGGCTCATCGTCCTGCTGGTGCCGTTCTATCTCGTCATCCGCTACGGCGTGGTCGCCCGCGAGGAGGCCTATCTCGAGCGGAAGTTCGGCGACGTCTATCTCGCCTACAAAGCCCGCGTCCGGCGGTGGCTGTAGCGGGACGAAGAGGGATCAACCTGCTGGAACCCACCGCGGAACGGGTCGAGACGCGACATCCGCGGCATCATTGGCAAGATCCGGTCTCGGTGGCGCAAAACAGATGTGCCTTTGCAGCGACCGTCGTGGCTGCCGTCGGGTACCGCCCTTACGATGGCAGCTGCTTGCCGGCCTGCTCGCTGACGATGTACTCGGCGTACCAGTCCGGCCAGCCCTCATCGTACTCGCCTGTCAGCTTCTCGTGCTCGCCATGCGCGGCAGCCGCACGCCGGAGGGCGGCCGCAAGCTCTGTGGACGAGGTGAATGTCGTGTCGTCGGCGTCCACGCGTCCGGGCAATCGGGCGGTAATCTCCTGGAGCAACCAGCCGTTACCATCTGGATCGCTGAATGAGGCGAACGAGCGGTAGCTGCGATGCTCGGGATCCGGACCAGGGATCCGGAGCTGCCCAAACAGGTAGGGTTCGTCGGTGCCAGCGTACACGCCGCTGGCGTCGTGGAACACCTCGCTGACCTCGACCCCACGCCCGAGCAACTCGCGTCGGGCGGCCTTAATGTCGGAGACGATCAGGTACAAGCCCCGCGCGGAGCCGGGTGCTGCTGCAGTGACGTTCTGGCCGAAGATAACCGAGCACCCGGAGCCAGGCGGCGTAAACTGGATTACGCGAAAGCCCTCATCGGCGGCGAAGTCGGCGTCGAGCCTCCAACCCAGATCGCTGTAAAAGCCCTTCGCGCGATCCACGTCCGAAACAGGAATAACGACGATCTCGAGCTTCATATCGATCGTCTGCGTTCTCGGGGTCTCGACAACAGGTTTGCTGTGCTCCTGGCTGTTGCTCATGTGGAGCTCCTTAAATTGGCAGCCTTCAGGGCGGCGGCACATGCCAAGCGAGTGGATCACAGCGGAGGCGTGCAGTCGAATCAATTATGATGTGGTGCTAATGGACCCTGCGCTAACCTTCGTTGTGGAGACTTCCGATTGTGATGAGGAACCATTTGCCCCTCATATGGCCTGTTGCCATCGCGGTCGCCAGCAATCTATCTTCTCGAATGACGGCTATGCCCCGCGCAAAAAGGTGACTCGATCACCATATATGTCTTTATACTGCTTCCGGATGCTGACATCCGTTGAGGGGAACATGTTAGCGATATTCGAAAAGGCGGCGCTTGAGGCGGGTAGAACGATCATCGCGATCTTCGACGAAGGGTGCGCTGTCGCGACGAAAGCAGATTCAAGTCCCGTGACCCGCGCGGATGAAGAAGCGGAGCGGATCATCCTGGCCCATCTTGCACGCAGCTATCCGGATATTCCGGTGATTGCCGAAGAATCGGTGGCGGCCGGTCACGTGCCGGATATCGAGGGAAAGGCTTTCTTCCTTGTCGACCCGCTCGACGGCACGCGCGAATTCGTCGACAGGCGGCGCGAATTCACGGTCAACATTGCCTATGTGGAGCATGGCGTGCCGCTTGCGGGCATCGTCTATGCACCGGCACTCGGTATTGCTTTTGCAGGCAAGGCAGGACACGCGGAAAAACTCCTCGTCGGCGCCGATTTTACGGTGACGGAACGCATTGCAATCACGGTCCGCGCACCACCTGCCAAGCGCCTCGCTCTTGCCAGCCGCAGCCACAAAAGTCCCGCGACCGACAGCTTTCTCATCGAGCAGGCGATCTCCGAATGCACCAATATCGGCTCTTCGCTGAAATTCTGCCTGCTTGCCGAGGGAAAGGCAGACGTCTATCCGCGCTTCGGCCGGACGATGGAATGGGACACGGCGGCGGGCGACGCGATCCTGCGCGCTGCGGGCGGCACGACCGTTACCATGGACGGATTGCCGCTGACCTACGGCAAAACCGGCGGCAAGGCGGATTTCGACTTCGCCAATCCCGACTTCATCTCCTGGGGCGGCAAGGAAATGGCTGTGCAGATGCGCATGGCTTCGGGCGAAAACCCTTAAAAATCAAAAAAGGAATGGCGTGCAGCTGACCGTGACGGCAAGGCGGCCCTCCCGCCCGAAACGCCGTCCGAAGGGATGGGTATCTAATTGCCTCCGGAACCGGCGATCTCTGGACCGGCGAGGAGCCGGCAACGACGAATTTGCCGTCAAAGTGAGCGCCGATGGCGCAAGCTGGCAGACGGAGCTCGCCATTGCGGCCGCGGCATTGTGAAAACGCCGGCACGTCCCATCGTCCGCGTCTTGCTTTCAACCTCCACATCGACCTCGGCAAACAACGGCAAGACGGATTTCAACACCATGCACGCGGAGCAACGGGATCGACGCTCGGCGCTGCGGTCCCGTCAGGTTCAGGACAACGGGCAGCCATTCCCCGCAAAGGGTCTCGGTCTGCTGATTCTATCAGCGAGCACCGGCATTCGGCCTCGCGCAGCTTGCGAGCGGCGACTGGCTCTCGATCATTCGTACCGGCGCGGCCCAATACGAGTTCGGCGCCGGGAAGGCCGAGGTCAGCGCCATTCCGCTCTGAAGGGCTTACAGTAGCCTGTAGCGGAAGGCGCGGGCGACGGCTTGCATACGGTTTACCGAATCGAGCTTGCGCATCGCGCCCTTGAGATAGCCGACCACCGTATGCGGCGAGAGGTCGAGAATGATTGCGATCTCGTCGCTGCTCTTGCCCGCCGCCGACCAGCGCAAGCATTCGATCTCGCGGCGGGTGAGATTTTCCGAAGGCCCCTCGTCTGTGCGGTTCTCGCTGCTGAAACGGTCGAGCGCTTCCATCGCGGCATAAAGAAGGTCCATCTCCTCTTCGCGCGAAAGCGCAGAACGGCGACCTGAGAAGGCGAATATGTATTGCTTCAGGTCAGCGTCGTGCAGCGAAAAGCCGAACGTCTTCTGCAGCCCATGCATCTGGAACAGCGCATTCAGCCGGCGATTCTCCTGATTGGCGGCACCGCCGGCGAATGGGCTGGCATCGCAGAAAACCGGCATGATCGTTCGCTTCAGTGCGCCTACCAGCCGGCTGCAATAGAACAGATCGACCTCGTCGTAGAGATTGGTAAGGTTCTGCGGCCAGTTGCTGATAATGCGATTTTCGAGAAATGTCGTGCTGTCGGCGCGCGGAAAGGCTACGAGGAGGTAATAGTCGAAGCCTGCAGCTTTCGTCATGTCCTCCAGCCGGCTCTTCAGTTCGGCTTTCAGCTCGCCGGTGCGAACGGCGGTGGAGAGCGGAAAAGCGTTATCCTCTGCGCGGTTTCGGGCTGCGCGCTCACGTCTTGTCATCGACTTGTCCTCAGCCGCGGGCCATCGGTTCGGGTCTCGCAGAGGAAGCGCTACGGCGCCGGACAACAGCAAGACTGCAACGATGCCCCGCGTCGTAGGGACGTGAGGCATGCCGAGGCAATCTTTGACTGATGCTGCGAGAAGAACGGAGACGAGGTCTTGCGCTCATTCATGATGTTGCTGCGCTTATAAGGCCGTCCCCGAAATATCTGTAATATCTATTCGGCATGGGAGCCATGCATCCGGTACAAATTGACGCGACGGCAGGCAGCCCGCCCCGGCGGGCTGTGAGGCAGCTAAAGTTGTTATCAAAGTCTTACTGTGCGCTTAGGCAATTTTTAAATGTGACAAGCTAGAGTGCCCGCGTGGTCTTGAGTTGTGTAGAGAGTCCAATGACCGAAATGATACGTCCCCGAGTAAAATATGTCATCGGCCCCGATGGCAGCCCGCTGACGATTGCGGATCTTCCGCCGCCGAATACCCGGCGCTGGGTTATCCGTCGCAAGGCTGAGGTTGTCGCCGCGGTGCGCGGTGGCCTGTTGAGCTTGGAAGAAGCCTGCGAGCGTTACACGCTCACCGTCGAAGAATTCCTGTCCTGGCAGTCGTCGATCAACAGTCACGGCCTTGCCGGCCTGCGCACGACGCGTATCCAGCAATACCGTCACTGAACCATCTGCCTCAGGCAAAGACATTTATTTCGGGCCGGACGCATTTCCCTGAAGGGAGTGAAGAAGGCCCGAAATTATTGTTGACGCTGCGTAGCACCAGAGTCCCGGTTGAGTAAAAGCATCCGCCAGGCCCGTGGTCTTCGCCGCTGCAATCACGATCGCCACCAGTAATACGTCCATCATCGACCACTTGGACAGATACGGCACGGCGTGACGATAAAACCAGCTGCCGGTCCCGCCGCCGGCAGCCGTCGCCTCGGCGGCAATGCCGATGATCTTCAGGATCGGCAATACGATTGACACGATCGCGACGATCAACGCGAGCGGGATATCCCCTCCGCTCCAGAGCGCAGCAACGATCTCCACCAGCGACGGCGTTTCGTCGAAGAAGTAGAGTTTCTCGAATCGGATCAGAGGCAGTACCAGCCCAAGCGCCAGGAAAAATGGTGCTGCAGCAAGCAGTACCGGCCGGATTCCCACCAGTCTTCTCATCGAATACCCCTTGGTTGAACACTGTGTCGTCACCTGCACCGGCTTGGCATGGCATGGCCGCCATGTCACGGTCTGCCTGAACAACATCGGTTTTCGGAGAACATACAATGGATATTCGGAACGAAGACAATGCCTCGGGCGGGCGGTATGTGGCCAAGGTCGACGGCCACGAAGCCGAAATGAGCTATTCCCGCACGTCGCCGAAGCTCGTCATCATCGATCACACCGGCGTGCCGGATGCCCTGCGCGGCAAAGGCGTCGGCCAGGCGCTTGCGCTTCACGCCGTCGAAGAGGCGAGAAAGGGCGGCTGGAAGATCTTTCCGCTCTGCCCGTTCTTCAAGGCGCAATCACAACGCCACGAGGAATGGCGCGACGTGGTGAATTAACAACACCAAAAGCCATGTATGACGGACTTACGGCCCGTCATACATGGCTTCTTCAGGCGATCCCCAGGACGCCGCAGCCGGCGTCCGCTGCCAATCGATCAGGCGCGGGCCCGAATGGCGCTATCTCGCTCTTCGAGCGCGGTAGCGCGGGCATATTCCGCCTGCATCTCCTCGAGCGCCTGCTCCAGTGACTCTTCCTGCATCTTCAATTCCTTGATGGAAACCTGAAGATTGTCGGCGCGCTGTCGTGCCGCCTTCGCGAAGGTCGGGTAGGCGAAGTGATTCGGGTCGGAAATGCCGGATTTCTTCTCTTCGATGACGATCTGACTTTCCAGATCCTTCGTCATTCGTTCGAATTCCGACATCATCATCTGCAATTGCTGCAGCTGACGTCGTTTTTCGTTCACCTGAAACTCCTTCAGGCGAACTAGGCTCTCACGCGACTTCATACGCATTACTCCAGTGATGCGAGATCCCGGCTCTACTAAAATTGCCCTTGCGCACCGGTTTGAAACGGCCTGCCAAAAATATTTCCATCGGTATTAACAAAAACCTACCGCTGGTAACCTTTCGTTTACGGGCATCGTTAATGATAGTGCCGATGATTTAAGGGTCGGTAAACATCACTACGCGATTTCCGGATCCTGTTCATTGGTGAGTCGAATGAATCGCTTACCGGCCATTCTTAATGTAAAAGTTAAGGAAATGGCGTTGCGGATTCTCATTGGAAAACAGCGAAATGGACAAATTGCTTAATAAATTCGTTACCTCTTGCCAGAGTGAATCAGAATTTGTTAACCATTTCGTGGCAGCTTCCAAATCACGCAGTGAAGTATTCGGTATCGCGTAGGGGGCCAGACCACCTTTCGGCGGCGGTAAAGGGGATAATAATGCGGGTACTACTTATCGAAGACGACAGCGCGACAGCGCAGAGCATCGAACTGATGCTGAAATCCGAGAGCTTCAACGTCTACACCACCGATCTTGGTGAAGAAGGCGTCGATCTCGGCAAACTGTATGATTACGACATCATCCTTCTCGATCTGAACCTTCCAGACATGTCCGGATATGAAGTGCTGCGCACTCTCCGCCTGTCCAAGGTCAAGACACCAATCCTGATCCTCTCCGGTATGGCAGGGATTGAAGACAAGGTCCGCGGCCTTGGCTTCGGCGCCGACGACTACATGACCAAGCCGTTCCACAAGGACGAATTGGTCGCTCGCATCCACGCGATCGTCCGCCGTTCCAAGGGCCACGCCCAGTCGGTCATCATGACCGGCGAGTTGATCGTGAACCTCGACGCCAAGACCGTTGAAGTCGGCGGCCAGCGTGTTCACCTGACGGGCAAGGAATACCAGATGCTGGAGCTGCTTTCGCTCCGCAAGGGCACGACCCTGACCAAGGAAATGTTCCTCAACCACCTTTACGGCGGTATGGACGAGCCGGAACTGAAGATCATCGACGTCTTCATCTGCAAGCTGCGCAAGAAGCTCGCAAATGCTGCCGGCGGCGCAAACTACATCGAAACCGTCTGGGGCCGCGGCTACGTTCTGCGCGAGCCGGATGGCGCCGAATACGCCGAAACCGCCTGAGACACCGAATTTCCCCTTTCGATCATGAGATATCCCGCTTTTCCGGCGGGATTTTTCGTTTCGATGCATGGCCTCGCAAAAAACAAAGCCGCCCGGAGGCGGCTCAGACCTTAAAGAATATAGGAAATCAGGCGGCGATGGCGCGGTTGCCGAAGACGGCCGTCAGGATCTTGCGGTCGAAGGGTTTCAGCAGGAAGTCGGTGGCCCCTGCCCGCTTGCCCATCATCAGCTTCTTGAGATCGGCCTCGATTACGCAGTAGTAGATCTTGACGTCCTTGCCGCCTTCCATCGCCCGGATGGCGGAGATCAGTTCGAGCGCGCCCTCCATGCCGGAATCGACGATCATATATTCCGGAAGCTCGGCCTGGCAGCGCGAAAGCGCTTCGCTTGCATTGGACGCCTCACTGACAAGGAAATCGAGTTCGGAAAGGATACGCTTTCCGACTTTGCGGACGACATCCGAACTATCAGTGATCATGAACCGCTGCATGCCTGCTCCTTCGCTCCACTTTTACCCCAGTGGCGCTTCCTCAGTCCCTGAGAATAGGTCCATTAGGCTAAGGAAGTGTTACCTGGGACGTGCCAGGCTGCAGCGATGCAACCATGACGCTAGACAAAAACCGACTCCGCGGTGAAGATAATTTCTTCGCCCGTCGCGCTGTGGCCGAGCTCCATGCCGCTCTCTTCGGCGAGCAGGACCGTGTAGTAAGGCTGGATCGAATGCGCATCGATCGCCTCCTCGACTTGGCCCGATGTGATTTCCACGAACTTCGCCGGCAGGCGCATCAGCTTGCCCTTGGCAACGATCTTGAACTTGGCGTCGAACTCCGGATTCTCAAGCGTTACTTCCAGCGAGCCGCCGCGTGGGATCGAGGAATAGGCAACCAGGAAGAGATTGAGCAGCAGCTTGACACGGTTTTTCGCGACGATGGCGCGCGGCCCATTCCAGGTCACCTCGGTCTTCTTTTCGGCAGCTGCGAAATCCTTGGCTGCGCGCTCTGCCTCACCGGTATCGATCGAAGCGCCGACCGAACCGGAGGCGCCAAATGCCAGGCGTGCAAATTTCAGGCGAACCGAGGCATTGAGCGCACTCGTGCGGATGAGGTCCATGGCGTCCGAATCGGCGCCGCCTTCGTCCAGCAGCTCGAGACCGTTGTTGATCGCGCCGACGGGCGAGATGACGTCATGGCAAACACGGCTGCAAAGTAGCGCGGCCAGATCCGGGCCGGTCAATGTGAGATTGGGGTTCTTGGACATCATCGTCTCCTAAAGGCGGCAAATTTCATCCCGCCTATCATGCTTGATCAAAATTGCACGAAGTTTGCGCCGTACTCGTCGCCATAATGACACCATATTTGGTAAACCGATTATTAAGACGATCCGCGCAAAATGCATCCACTGCCGGAAACGGCTCATCGAACCGACCATGATGAACGGATGACACCATGCGCCTTCAATCCCCCGGAAGATTTATGGGCTTTTGCCGACTCTTCGTCGCGCTGACCATTGCAGCATTTGTGCTCTCCCCGCAGCAGGCGGCGGCACAGCAGGCCAACAGCAATCAATACACCATGCAGGAGATCGTCGACGCTGGCCATTCCTTTTTCGGATCGACCAGCGGCGGTCTGGCAAAGGTAGTTGAAGCGGCCTTTCAAAAATATGGTCTGCCAAACGGTTACGTTTTGGGACAGGAAGGGTCCGGCGCCTTCATCGCCGGCCTGACCTACGGAGAAGGCCAGCTCAACACCAAGAACGCCGGCGCCCATTCGCTCTACTGGCAGGGACCGTCCCTCGGCATCGACTACGGCGGCCAGGGCTCGCGCGTCATGATGCTGGTCTACGACCTGCCTTCGATCG
The DNA here is from genome assembly GCF_015353075.1 of Rhizobium sp. 007. Lineage (NCBI taxonomy): Bacteria > Pseudomonadati > Pseudomonadota > Alphaproteobacteria > Hyphomicrobiales > Rhizobiaceae > Rhizobium > Rhizobium sp. 007. The sequence continues at coordinate 2,652,833 of NZ_CP064187.1, forward strand.
ACAGCATCTATGCCCGCTTCGGCGGTGTCAGCGGCCAGGCCTTCGTCATTGCCGGCTTTGGCATGACGCTGCTCAAAAACAATAATGTTCTGGTGGTTCCGATCCGCACCGGCGTCGGCGCCCGCCTCGGCGTCAACGTCGGCTATCTGAAAATCACGCCCGGCCCGACCTGGAACCCCTTCTAATCCCACGATCGGCGGCGGGTTTCTTGCCCGCCGTCACCTATCCGCCACTTGCTCTAGGTGCAGCGCGTGCTTTAAACATTGGCGCTGACGCAAATCAAACCTTAAAGCAATGGCCGCGCCGTGATCGAATATGCTCTTCTGTTCGGACTGGGTTTCCTGACGGCGGCGTTCCTCGTCTTCCTGATCTCTCCTGCAATCCATCGCCGCATCGTCTGGTATACGGAAAACCGCATGAAGGCGACAATGCCCCTCACCCCGCAGGAAGTAAGGGCGCAGAAGGACATGGTACGGGCGCTCTACGCTGCGGAGAATGCCAGAACGGCACAGGACCTGATACGCGAGCGCGAAAAATCCCTGTCCCTGCAGCTTCGCCATGATTCCCTTGCGCTCGATGCCGGCCGCTTGTCGTCCGAACTCGGCGCATTGCAGGCGCAGATCGGCGATCTGAACGTCGAGGCTGCCGAAATGCGCTCCCACCTGCGCATGGACGAAATCTATATCAGCCAGTTGAAGACGAGCCTGCACATTGCCGAACAGGCGACTTCTGCAAAGGAAAGCGAGATCGAGACGCTGCGCACGCGCCTCAACAAGCTCGCCGAGCAGGCGGACAACCTCAAAATCGACATGGCGGCGCGCGAAACCGAGATGGAAAGTCTAAAAGTCCGTGCCAACGCGCTGCGCGACGAACGCGACACCTTGCGCCAGGACGTCAATCTTCTGCAGAAGCGGGCCAAGGATGCCGAGCAGAAGCTGACGCAGCAGGAGCATTTGGTGATCCGCCTGGAGGACAAATCCGCGCGCGAGGCAGTTGCCGCTGCCGACAAGGAAACGCTGCTCGGCCGCCGCCAGCAGGAAATCGCCAAGCTCAAGGAGCAATTGAAGTCGCTCAATGCCGGCCTGCGCAAGGCAAACCGCGCGCTTCACGATGCGGGTCTGGCAACGGTCGAAACCAAAGGGGAGGAACTGATGCAGGAAGAATCTCCAGCTTCCGAACTTGATTCAGCAGCGGTTGCCGCCCGCCTTGCCGAAGAAGTTCGCGCGCGCAGTGCAGCCGTTTCCGATCGCATTTCCAAGGCGAAGGCGACGACGGGCAACGACAGCGCCATGCGCGAAGAGATCGCCTCGATCGCGGCTGGCATGGTGGCACTGACGGCGCTTAACGAAGGCCCCTCCTCGCCGATCCGCGACCTTCTGCCGGAGGATGCGGGTAACGAAGAGGGCGAACGCGTGAGCCTCGCCCAGCGCGCCGCAACAATCCTGTCGCAACCGGGCTGATTCAGAGACGAACGGCCGCCGATGCCATCGCGAACAAAGCGATGCCGGTCGCCGTCGCGACATTGAGGCTGTCGAGGCGGGCAGATTGCGGAATGCGCGCACTCCTGAAACGCGCCAGGACAGCTTCCGGCAGCCCATCTCCCTCGGTACCGACCACCAGCGCCATGCGATCCGAAGGTGCTATCGCACGGATATCCGTCTTGCCGCGCGGCGATAGCGTCCAGATATCGAAACCGCGTTCTGCTAGTGCAACGAGGATATCGAGAGCACTGCTGCTCCGCTGATAGGGAACGCTCAGCACGGAACCTACCGAGACACGCATCGCCTTCCGGTAAAGCGGATCGCAGGACGTCTCGTCGAGGAAGATGGCGTCCGCGTTGAAGGCGGCCGCATTGCGGAACATCGAACCGGCATTGTCGTGATTGGAAATGCCGCAGCCAACGAGCACCAGCGCGCGCTCCGGCAGGTTGTCGAGCAGGTTCTCGCTGCCCGGGATGCGTCGGCCGAGCGCCAGCACGCCGCGATGCAGATGGAAGCCGACGATGCCGTCGAGAACATCCGCCTCGGCGACATAGACTGGGACATCGTCCGGCACGCGCGCAAGAATGTCTGCGACGCCTTCGGCGCGGTTTCGCAGCAGCAGGATTTTCTCGGCCTCGAAGCCGCGTCTCGTAGCGTGGGCTTCGGCCAGCATGCGCAGCACGACGGTGCCTTCGGCAATGAAGCGGTTCTGCCTGCCCGTCAGGTCGCGTTCGCGGATCGCGCGGAATTCCGCAATGCGCGGATCGTCGGCGCTTTCGATCGTGATCGGCGCGGCAGCCATCGGCCTCAGTTGCCGGCGACGGTGATGTCGGCGACGAGCCGACCCGCCTCGATGTCGAAGACCAGCGCCTTGCGCTTGCCGTCGATTGATTGGCCGAAGAACAGGATCTGGCTGCCGGAGAGCGACGTGGACTGCACGGCGAACCCGAGCGGCAGGGAAACCGTGGATCTGACCGGCGAATCCGAAGGAACGCCGGAGCCCGAGACAGCTGCCGTTTCTGCCGGTTCGGCCTTCATCGTCTTGTAGACAACGGCGCCGAAGACCGCCATAAGGCTCACGAACATGATGGCGCCGGAGACGATCTGCAGGCGGACCATCTTGCGCCGGACATTTTCCATTGCCGGATCAAGGGGCTGTTCTTCCTGATCGTCCAGCTCGATTTTCGTCATCGTGGTGTCCTATGAAATACTTCGGAGAAGAAGCGTCTTGAGCGACCCCTTTAAACAAGCATCCGGCATTAGGAAAGTCCTGACTGCCGATGAGAATGCCGAAGGCCGCCTCGACGCCTGGCTGACGGCCCAGCTCGGCGAGGAATTTTCCCGCAGCCGCGTCAAGGTGCTGATCAAGGATGGCCAGTTGCTGGTGAACGGCGCCGTCGTCCTCGATCCGCAAAAGAAGGTGCGCTCCGGCGACAATTACGAACTCCTGCTGCCCGAGCCGGAAGACCCGACGCCGAAGGGCGAAGACATCCCGCTCGACATCCTTTACGAGGACGACGACCTCATCGTCATCTCGAAACCGGCCGGCATGGTCGTCCATCCCGCTGCCGGAAACTGGACGGGAACACTCGTCAATGCGCTGATTCACCACTGCGGCGACAGCCTCTCGGGCATTGGCGGCGTCCGGCGGCCAGGCATCGTGCATCGGCTCGACAAGGATACGACCGGCGTCATGGTCGTCGCCAAGAACGATATTGCACATCGCCACCTGTCGCTTCAGTTTGCCGATCACGGCCGCACCATGCCGCTCAAGCGCGCCTACCAGGCGATCGTCTGGGGCCGGCCGCGCTCGCTCTCAGGCACGATCGATGCGCCGCTCGGCCGCTCGACCGGCGACCGCACGCGCCGCTCCGTCAAGCGTCCTGACAGCCAGGAAGCCGACGAGGCCATCACGCATTACGCAGTGCTTGAACGCTTCCACGAGAGCCCGGATGCAACAGCGCTTGCCGCCCTCGTCGAATGCCATCTGGAGACCGGCCGTACCCATCAGATTCGCGTCCATATGGCCCATATCGGCCATCCGTTGCTTGGCGATACGGTCTATGGCGCGCATTTCAGAACCAAGGCCAATCTACTGCCCGATGAAGCACGTAAAGTCGTCAACAGCTTCGGCCGTCAGGCGCTCCATGCCTATATGCTGCAGTTCGAGCATCCCCGCACGGGTGAACTCATGCACTTCGAAGTGCCCCTCCCCGTAGATATGGTGGAACTCGCAGAAGCGCTCCGCCGTTAGCAGTATAACGTCTTCGTGAAGGCTTTTGATGGGCTTGAACCGCTGTTCCGCCATACTTATCTGTATGTTGACTTAGTGCGGGCTTGGATTTGAGCCGCACGTCCCGGTTCGCCAGTTCCGACGCGGGGACGCGTTCCATCGGGAACCGGAATCTATATAGGAGGGTGCAATCATGGCCCGCAATACCTTGCCGTCCATTACCGCCGGCGAAGCCGGTCTCAATCGTTATCTCGACGAAATCCGCAAGTTTCCGATGCTGGAGCCGCAGCAGGAATATATGCTGGCAAAGCGTTATTCCGAGCACGGTGACCGCGAAGCTGCGCATAAACTCGTCACCAGCCACCTGCGTCTCGTCGCCAAGATCGCGATGGGCTACCGCGGCTACGGCCTGCCGATCGGCGAAGTCGTGTCCGAAGGCAATGTCGGCCTCATGCAAGCCGTCAAGAAATTTGATCCGGAACGCGGTTTCCGTCTCGCCACCTACGCGATGTGGTGGATCAAGGCCTCGATCCAGGAATACATCCTGCGCTCGTGGTCGCTGGTGAAGATGGGCACGACCGCTAACCAGAAGCGCCTGTTCTTCAACCTGCGCCGCCTCAAGGGCCGGATCCAGGCAATCGACGAAGGCGACCTGAAGCCGGAGCATGTCGCGGAGATCGCCACGAAGCTGAACGTCTCCGAGGAGGAGGTCGTTTCGATGAACCGCCGCCTTTCCGGCGACGCTTCGCTGAACGCGCCGATCAAGGCCTCCGAAGGCGACAGCGGCCAGTGGCAGGATTGGCTCGTGGACGACCACGACAGCCAGGAAGAGGTGCTGATCGAGCAGGACGAGCTCGAAACGCGCCGCCGCATGCTCTCGAAGGCGATGGGCGTGCTGAACGACCGCGAACGCCGCATCTTCGAAGCACGCCGCCTTGCCGACGATCCGGTCACGCTGGAAGATCTGTCGACCGAGTTCGACATCAGCCGCGAACGCGTGCGCCAGATCGAAGTCCGCGCCTTCGAAAAGGTGCAGGACGCGGTGCGCAAGGAAGCGCTGGAAAGGGCAAACGCCGTCCGCGTCGTCGAAGCCACGGCATAACGGGTTCGCGCCTCGGTATGAGATCGGAAAGCCGCTTGCTGCAGATTGCGGCAGGCGGCTTTCTTCATTTTAAGTTTGCAAGAGGCACCTTCCAGGATGAGGCAAAAGCCGAAACTGTTCGGCGCGGATTACAGCGTTTATGTGCGGGCCGCGCGGCTCACCTTGCATGAGAAGGGCGTTGACTACGATCTGGTGCCTGTCGATGTCTTTGCAGCGGCAGGACCGCCGTCATCCTATCTCGCCCGGCAGCCGTTCGGCTGAATCCCAGCCTTGGAGCATGACGGCTTCAATCTTTATGAGACCGGAGCGATAACCCGCTACATTGATGCGGCATTCAACGGTCCAAGCCTGCAACCGGCAACTCCAAGGAAGTGCGCCCGGATGAACCAGATCATCAGCATCGCGGATGGATACATCTACTCCAACCTCGTCTGGGGAATGTATGTGGAACTGGTGTCGAAGCCGCTGCGCGGAGAGCCAAGCGATGAGGCGCGCGTGGCCATCGCTCGATCCAAAGCGCCTGTTTGCCTGCAGGCTCTTGCGGATTTGATGGATGGCGAGCCTTGGCTCGCGGGAGAGACGCTGACATTGGCGGATCTGCACGTCGCACCAATGATGGATTATTTCCTGACGGTTCCCGAAGGGCGGAAGCTGCTTGAGCAGCACACCGGTCTCACCGCCTGGTGGCAACGCATCGCCGAGCGTCCAAGCATGCAATACACAAAGCCAACGACATGAGCCCGGCAGCGGGTTGTTCCGCTGCCACTTTTCCAGGCGACCAGCGCGTTACTGGCTCGTGCTAACGTCGCCGAGCGCCGTCCATTCTTTGACTGCGGTATTGAAGGCTGCTATGCCGGTCGGACCCTTCTGCATCGTGATCAGCGCGCGGCGGCCGTTGCGATAGGTGATCGGAATATCGATCCAGTCACGCGTCGAAAGCAGGTCGAGGTTCGCCTTGCGGGCATCCGGATAATCGTTCAGCGCGATCATGTGGAAGTCATCGGTGATTTTGGCAGGAACCGCGATCAGCGGGTCGCCGCGATCTTGTTCCGTGCGCTTCATCGAAATGCGTTGGACGCTATCGATACTGCCGCCTTCGAAATTCGGCGGAAGCGAGAAGACGATCTCGACAAGGTGGCTCGCCGGAAGCGACGGATCGGAGTTGCGCTTGAAGGTCACGAGAGCCGAAAGATTGCGCTCCGGCACCGTCACATTGGCCTGCACCGTCGATTCTTGCTTGCCGCCCTGGCCGGCTTCATGCTGGACGCTCCAGGCGACGCCCCCCTGGATCGCCGTTGGCGAGCTCTGGCCGATCCGCTCCTCATAGAGGAACATCTTCTCGCTCGCACCGGCCGGCACCTGCTGCGGGGCAGCGGTCGGGCCGTTCGGCGGCGGCGTCTCGGCGGACGCCCCACCTGCCTGCACGGGCGGAGCCGGCGCGGTGGATGCGACATTCTGCTCGGCGACCGACTTGCCTTCGGCGGTGGGCGTACCGGGCATGGCAGCCGGGCCGCTGTCGACTTCCGTACCGTCTGCCATGAGGCGCTGGTTGAACTTGTTGTCGACCGAAGAACCGTCATCGAGCGCGGCAACCTGCCGGCCAGGTTCGGCAGGCTTGGCCGCTTCGGTGTTGTTTGTCGAAGGGCTTGCCGGCGTCTCGTTCTGCATAGCAGCGGGCTCGCTCTCGGCCGTTTTGGACGGAGCGGCGCTCACCAGATTGTCAACCATCGCGATCAGCTCGGCACGGTTCATCCAGGCGGCATAGGCACCGCCGCCCAGCACTGCCAGCACGCCGACAACGGCAATGATCGTGCCGATACCGAAGCGGCGGCGCTTCGGTTCCATGCGGAAATTCTTGCTCTGCAGTTTGGCGGCAACGATCTGGTCGATATCGGCAGCTGGCGCCGAATCGTCGTCTTCCGCAACGACGCCGCGGCGACTGTAGCCCCGAAGGGCCTTGGCTTCCTGCCACTCTTCGCCCGGTACGTCGGCAGCAGGCGCCGCAGGCTTGCCGTGGATCTCGGCGAACAGGTCCGAATCGTCGAAGTGCGCTGCGACAGGGGCCTTCTTGTTGGTGCCTGCCTCGATCGGCGGCAGATCGTCAAAGGCGGCGGCTTCCCAGGAAAAGCCCTCGTTCGCGGCCGGCATCTTCGCGGGCGGCGGCGGATTTTGAAGACCAGCAATGGCTTCCTCGAAGGCGCGCGCGTGGTCGTTGGCCGACTCCGCTGGAGGAACGCTTTCTGAGAAGTTCCTGACCTCCTCCGTGGCCCATTCAACCTCTGCGTCCTTCGGTGGCTCGGCCGGGGTTTCGGCAGCCGGCTCGGCCCAGACGGGATCGAAATGCGCAACCGTTTCGGCCTGCAGCGGCTCCTCGCGGCTGTGCTCGACGAACTCCTCCGGCTTCTCGAAAGAGACGAACGGCTCAACGAGCCGGTTCGACGGATTGTATTCGCCGGCAGGACGAAGGGATTCCGGTTCGACAGCCGGTTCGGCCTCGACGGCAGGCGCCTCCTCGAGATACTCCTCCGGCGGGAGTGCGTATTCCTCGACCGGCACTTCATCGCGATGCGACGCAGCCCATTCCTCAGGAGGTGCTGCTTCCGCCTCAGCCGCAGCAGTAACTTCCTCGACCGGGCGGTCCCATCGTTCTTCTTCTTGTTCTTCCGGCACCGCCGCTACCGGCGCGGGCTCCTCGTGAGGCTCCTCGTAGGGCGCCGCCTCTTCCTGTGGTTCAGGCTGCGGCTCTTCGTGACGGTATTGCGCTGGTTCATCCGCATCGGCGAGATGCTCTTCTGCGACCGGTTCTGCGGCAACCGGTTCGTCAGCAACCGATTCTGTGGCAACCGGTTCGTCAGCGACCGGTTCTTCAGCAACCGGTTCTTCAGCCGGCTCCGGCGCGGCAGCATACTGTGCTGGCGGCTCGGAAACAGGCTCTTCATGGACAGGCGCTTCTGCTGCAGCAATGGCTGCCTCATCGTCCGGCAATGCCTCGGAGTGCTCGGCCTCCACCTCGCGGATAGCAGTATCGAGCTTATCGAGCTGGCGCTGCAGCATCGCTTCCGGCGGGCGCGGCTTCATGTTTTCGAGCTGCCGCTGCACCGCGCCGCGGGCACGCTCGTAAACCTTCGCCCGCATCTCGGGGGTGTTTTCAGCCAGGCCGTCAACCGCCCGCCGGATAACTGCAATAAAATCAGCCATTAGTTACTTTTCTCGAGAGGCCCGATTCGCGGCCGGGCCAGATGCCATAATGACCCGCGACATTAATCCTCAAACGGATCAGTCACAAGTATGGTGTCATCGCGCTCAGGGCTTGTGGACAAAAGCGCGACAGGCGCACCGATTAGCTCCTCGACCTGGCGGACATATTTGATCGCCTGCGCAGGCAGATCGGCCCAGCTGCGGGCGCCGACGGTCGACTCCTTCCAGCCTTCCAGCGTGATGTAGACCGGCTCCACGCGAGCCTGCGCCGCCTGACTTGCCGGCAGATGGTCGATCTGCTCGCCGTCGAGCATGTAGCCGACACAGATTTTCAGCTCGTCGAGACCGTCAAGCACATCGAGCTTCGTCAGCGCAATGCCGGTGATGCCGTTGGTCGCGACCGACTGGCGTACAAGCGCCGCATCGAACCAGCCGCAACGGCGCTTGCGTCCCGTCACCGTTCCGAATTCATGGCCCTTCTCACCAAGGAACTGGCCGACCGAATCGTTGAGTTCCGTCGGGAACGGACCTTCGCCGACGCGCGTCGTGTAGGCCTTGGTGATGCCGAGGATATAGCCGAGCGAGCCAGGTCCCATGCCGGAGCCGGCAGCAGCCTGGCCGGCGACCGTATTCGACGAGGTCACGAAGGGATAGGTGCCATGGTCGATATCGAGCAAGCTGCCCTGCGCGCCTTCGAAAAGAATGCGCGCGCCCTTGCGGCGCTCCTTGTCGAGGAGCAGCCAGACCGTTTCGCGGAAGGGAAGCACGCGGTCGGCGATCGACGTCAGCTCCGTCATGATCGCCTCGTGGCTCACCTCGGCAACGCCCAGGCCGCGGCGAAGCGCGTTGTGGTGCGTGAGGATACGGTCGACCTTGCCCGGGAGCGCCTCCAGATCGGCGAGATCCATGACGCGGATCGCGCGACGGCCGACCTTGTCTTCATAGGCCGGGCCGATGCCGCGGCGCGTCGTGCCGATCTTCGTGCCGCTGTTGGAGGCGGCATCTTCGCGATAGGCATCGAGCTCGCGGTGCAGCGAGAGGATCAGCGTAGCGTTGTCGGCGATGCGCAGGTTGTCGGGAGAAATCTTGACGCCCTGTTTTTCGAGCTTCTCGATCTCGGCAATCAGCGCGTGCGGATCGACGACGACGCCGTTTCCGATCACCGCCATCTTGCCTGGGCGCACGACGCCGGAAGGCAACAGCGACAGCTTGTAGCTCGTGCCGTCGATGACGAGCGTATGGCCGGCATTGTGTCCGCCCTGATAGCGCACAACGATATCCGCACGTTCCGAAAGCCAATCGACAATCTTGCCCTTGCCTTCGTCACCCCATTGCGAACCGACCACGACTACGTTCGTCATCCAACTCTTCCTGTTACCGGCGGATTATCCGCGCTCTGCTCAAACCCGCGCATCTATAAAGCTTTGTTTTTTGGAAAGCGACCCTGTTATCAGGGCGAAATGGGCTTTTTACGTGACAAATCAGCCAGTCCCGGGCTATTGCCGGTCCGTCGGCAGCCATTCGAACTACTTTTCGGAAGACGGAAAGAATCAACCTTGCATATCACGGCCTATATTTGTCTCGCCATTGCGACGTTGTGCTGGGGTGGAAACACTGTCGCCGGAAAGCTGGCGCTCGGCCATGTGAGCCCCATGACGCTGACTTTCCTGCGCTGGACTATTGCGACCGCGCTCATCGCCGCGGTGTCGCTTCCGCAGATCAAGAAGGACTGGCCAGTCGTCCGCAAGAAGCTGCCACTGCTGCTTTTCTACGGCATGGTCGGCTATACGCTCTTCAACGCCATGCTTTACTCGGCCGTGAAATACACCACCGCCATCAATGTTGCGATCGAGCAGGCAGGCATCCCGATGCTGATCTTCCTGCTCAATCTGATTTTCTTCCGCACCGGCGTTTCGGCCGCGCAGGTCGCCGGCTTCGGCATGACGCTCGTCGGCGTGGCCTTGACCGCCTCCCATGGCGATATCGCGGCGCTGCTCAGGCTCGGTCTCAACCGCGGCGACGCCTTGATGCTGGTGGCGGTCGCCGCCTATTCGATCTACACGATCTTTCTGCGCTGGAAGCCGCCGGTCGACTGGCGCACGCTCATGGCCTTTCCCGCCCTGGCGGCGGCGCTGACGTCGCTGCCACTGCTGCTTTGGGAAAATGCGGCCGGCAATGTCCAGATGCCGGACGGCAAGGGCTGGATCATCACGTTTTACACGGCGATCTTCGCCTCGCTGGTTGCGCAGATCCTCTATATCAAAGGCGTGGAGTGGATCGGCGCCAACCGGGCCGGCCTCTTCATCAATCTCGTTCCGGTTTTCGGCACGCTCTTATCCGTGCTGCTGCTTGGCGAAGCATTGCAGCTCTTCCATATCGTCTCGCTGGTGCTGACGCTGGGCGGCATTGCGATCGCTGAGACGGGACGTCCAAAGCTTTCGGCTTCGACCGCCCCCGCCTCGCCTATGGACTAAGATCAGCCGAGTTCCAGCGTCGTGACGCCGTAGACGTTCCTCAGCGGAATGGCAGGTGCCGTGCCGCGATACATGCGCGCCGTCTCGAATACCGGTTCGAGCCCCATGCTTTCGGCAAGCGCGATCGCTTCCCTGTTTTCGGCGGGGACATCGATGAACACCGGCTCGCCGCCAGCCTCCGGCAGCAATTCGGCAAGCAGCGCGGCTGCGGTATCGGTATCGGCGGCAAAAAGCGGCCCGATCTTGTAGCCTTCGTAACAGCGGCGGATTGTGGCGTAGCCGCGGATCTTGCCGCTCTTGCGCGCGATCGCCGTCTTGCGCCCGCGCCGCCGCTTGCACCATGCGGCAACGAATGCATTGCGTGGCTCGGTGAAAATCGCGGCATCGTAACGGAACAGCCCGTCCAGCTTGTCCGACACCGGATGCGCTAAGAGCGAGGATTGCGGAAACACCGCCGGAATGCCGCCATACCGGATCGTAGTATAGGCAGGTTCGAAGCCTGCCTTGCGGTAATTCTCCTGCTGAGCGACGACGCCGTCGAGACCGATCGTGCGGTCTGCCGCAGACGCCATGCCGGCATTCCAGAGCGCCTTGCCGTAGCCTTTGCCACGGAAATCCGGATGGACGATGTAGAGGCCAAGAAACGCCAAGTGTTCGCCGTATTTCACCACCGAAATGGAACCGACCGGAACTTCACCAACCGCACCGATGAAAAAACCGGACGGGTCGGCTTCCTGGAAAGCGAGCGAATCGTCGAGTCCTGGATTCCACCCCTCCTGCCTTGCCCATTCGAGCACAAGCTCCAACTCACCCGGCCGCATCGCGCGAACCGCAAATTCCGAACTCATGCAACCTTCCCAAGCAAACCCTGCCTTAAGTTTGCAGGGCAGAATAAAGCGTTAAAGTTTGAACCGCGGCATCGCTACCGGGCGCGAAGAAACATGCTCATTGCTGAAACGACCTGCATCGATCGTCATAAGGCACGACACGAAAATCTTCGCATCACAATTATCATGAAGCAACGCCGTTGAAATCTCAAGAGAATTACTTCGCAGAAGCAGCAAAGCGTAAATGACAGCACCGCTTTGCTGGTACTGCAGATTGGTTCGCGTGGCCGCTTCCGGCCGTCCTAGCGCAAACCAGGTGAATTCTTTGCTAATATAGCCCGTCCGGCGCTCAATTTGGTTGCAAGTCAAACCTGAAGCATGCTGTCTACAGGGGCGCATCTGCAATGAGTGAAAACCTTGGCCACGCAACCGTCCGGCCCGCATATGAAAACGCCGCCGCCGCGCCGCAAGCGCCGCGCAGCATTGTGGCTGATGCTCACGCTTTCGATCTCGCTCGTTGCCGGCACGGTCCTGCTATCCAACGACATGCGCCATCTGCGCACCCTGGCAGCTTTGTCGGGCTACGGTCTCAACCTGCAGGTCCAGCAACCAGAACCACCGCCGCTACAGCTGGTAGAGGTTGCAAAGCGTGCTTCCCAGCTGCCGGTCAAGATCCCGCCGAGGCTGATCGAGGTTCCGCAGCCCGAGCTCGCCGGAAATTTCCTGCGGACGTGGCGGAAGTCCGGACCGGACATGTGCGAAACGTTGCGCAAGGCAGGCATAGAGATGACTCAATGGCGTGCCTCCGCCATGGGCAGCAGCGCCTATGAATGCTCTTTTCAAGAGGTCTACAAGGAAGATGGGGAGCGCCCACTGAGTTCTTTGTTTCTGATCATTCGCGGAGATCGCAAAGGCGCGATTTCCAACATGCGCGCCAAGATCGTCGGGCCGGCGACGGATAGCGCGGGCCGGCTCGATCCGTCTTTCATGCGCGTTTTCGACACGGTGCTCGCACAATCGCACTGGCTGGATTTTCACGATGCCTTGAGCGCGATCCGAGAACTGAAGGATGTCAGAGAGGAAGGTTTTGGCGCGAGCGTCGTCTTCTCCCGCGAATTCAGCAGCGAGAACAGCTTCAATTTTATCATGACGATCAAGGCGGCACCCGGTCCGCAGATGCGGACCAGGGCCTTTTTTTCTACCGGACGCTGGATGCCCGCGCCGGACAATGAGGTCTCGGAAGCACTGCCGCCAATCTTCCGGTAGTTAGAAATAAGGCTCGAAGAAGCGCCGCACGGCGTCGATCTCGTTCGGACGGATGTCATGTCCGCCCGGGTGCCACTCGGTCTCGGTCGCAGCCCCCTGCCCGGTGAAATAGCCGGCGAGCGCTTGGGTCAGACCGACCGGAGAGATCGGATCACGTTCGCCCGCCGTAATCAGCACCTTGCGGCCCTGGAGTTCCCGATTCGCCTTCGGCCGAAACGGAATGAGAGGATGCATGAGCACCGACGCATCGAACAGCCCGTTTTCGATCAAGACATTCGCCAGGATGTTCGCACCGTTTGAAAAGCCGAGGCCAAGGATGTGCGACGCGCCGTGATCGACCGTCATGTCTTTCACGAAAGACGCCAACTTCTGCGTGGCCCTGGCAAGATCGTCCATGTCGTAGACGCCCTCGCCGGTGCGCTTGAAAAAGCGTGCCGCGCCGTGCTCCGAAACATCCCCGCGGGGAGAGACGATCGTCGCATCGGACAGAAGCCGCCGTCCGAAGTCGAAGAACTGGTTTTCATCCCCTCCGGTGCCGTGCAGCACAAAGAGGATGGGTTTTCCCGGTGCACCGGCATGGAGCCGGTGCACATAGCTGTGGTCGTTCATCGATCTGCCCCTTAAGCTTCGAGCGGTTGCAGGTGCTGCTCGATCAGTTGCCGCAGATGCGCGTGCTGCTGCGGCAGCTTCAGCGCTTCGCCGAGATGAGCCGTGTCTTCGTCCCGGTCGAAGCCGGGTTCGTTGGTGGCGACCTCGAAGAGAATGCCGCCAGGCGTGCGGAAATAGATCGCCCAGAAATAATCGCGGTCGATGACCGGCGTCACCTGGTAGCCTGTATCCACCAGTGCCTTTCGCACCTCGAGCTGCTTTTCGCGGTTGTCGACAGCAAAGGCGACATGGTGCACGGAACCGGCGCCCGGCAGAGCACGGGAGATATTCGGCATCGTTTCGAGATCGACCAGATGCGCACCGTTGCCGCCTGGCATCACCAGCCGCTTCACGCCGTCTTTCTCGTCTTGAACCTCATAGCCCATGAATTTCAAGAGTTCGGACGTCGCGCCCTCATCGCGAAGGCGCATGGCGACGGAGTGGAAGCCACGGATGGCGTGATCCTCGCCGATGCCGCCATGCGTCCACGGCTGGCGGCCGTCGTCCCTGACTTCAACAAGCGCGAAACCGTCGCCATCAGGACCCGCAAAGTGCAGTCGCTTTTGGCCGAAGCTCTCGTCCGCCTTGAGACCGCTGACGCCGAGCTTGGTGAGACGGTCGCTCCAAAAGCCGAGCGAGCCCTCGGGAACGGAGAAAACGGTCGTACCGACTTCGCCGGTGCCCGGACGGCCCTGCGCCATCTTGGGAAACGGGAAATAGGTCATGATCGAACCCGGCGAACCGGTCTCGTCGCCATAATAGAGATGATAGACGTCGGGCGCATCGAAGTTCACGGTCTTCTTGACGCGGCGCAGGCCGAGCGCGTTTGTGAAGAACTGGTTATTGGTACGGGCGTCCTCCGCCATCGATGTGACGTGGTGCAGACCCTTGATCTGGTTGAGCATGTCGAGACCCCTTTCTTGCCCGCAGCGGCGAGCCTTCATGGGTCATAGATGATTGCTTGGAGCGATTTGGAATAGTCCCGGAGACCAAAACGCATTGTCTCCTTTTATTGAACACCGGTCCGGAGATGTTCAGAAAACTCTAGGCATCCTGCGGATTGGCGGGCAACTCCCAGTCGACGGGCGCGCGGCCGTGAGACTGCAGGAAAGCGTTTGCTTTCGAAAAATGCCTGCATCCGAAAAAGCCGTTATGCGCCGAAAGCGGCGACGGATGCGGCGCCTTGAGGACGAGATGACGGTCGGTATCGACAAAGGCCGCCTTCCGCTGCGCGTAGGAACCCCAGAGCATGAAGACGACGGACTCGCATTCCTCGTTGACCTTGCGGATCACCGCATCGGTGAAACGCTCCCAGCCCTTGCCCTGATGTGACGCGGCCTGCGCCTCCTCGACGGTCAGAACGCTGTTCAGCAACAGCACGCCCTGGCGGGCCCAATGCTCCAGAAAGCCATGCCGCGGCGGCTTGATGCCGAGATCGGTTTCCATCTCCTTGTAGATATTGACCAGCGACGGCGGAATGCGCACGCCTGGTCGAACGCTGAAGCAGAGTCCATGGGCCTGTCCGAGGCCGTGATAGGGATCCTGCCCCAGAATGATGACCTTCACCTTTGCAAGCGGAGTGAGATCAAGCGCGCGAAAATATTCCGACCCTTTAGGGAAGATACGCTTGCCGCTTTGCTTCTGCACCAGCAGGAAATCCTTGAGCTGCTGCATGTAGGGACTGGAAAATTCGGGCGCGAGTGCCGCCTTCCAGCTCTCTTCGAGCGCGATGGTCTGTTCGCTCATCGATAGTCCTCGTTCCACCGAAGGGGGGATAGATTTGCCCTGAAAAGGGAGGCGCGCAATATTTTAGTCACCTATCGCGGCCAAAATTTACGAAGTATCGTTAGACTGGTGATAATCGCGCAGGAAAGCAAGCGTCAGCAAAGGCTTAACACGCATGAAATTTGGAACAAGCGGCCTGCGCGGCCTTTCCGCCGATCTGAAAGGCAGGGCGTCGGTGGTCTACGCGACAGCGTTCGGGCAATATCTTCTCGAGAGCGGGCGCGCGCAAAAAGGCGACCTCGTCATGCTCGGCCGCGATTTTCGCGATTCCAGCCCTGCAATCGCTGCGACATGCGCTCTCGCGCTCACCGCGCTTGGCTTCAGGGTCGCCGATTGCGGCACCGTCCCGACACCAGCGCTGGCATTTTATGGATCCCGAAACAAGGCCGCGAGCCTGATGATCACCGGCTCGCACATCCCGGCGGACCGCAACGGCATCAAATTCTACCGACCCGATGGTGAGATCGACAAGGCGGACGAAGCCGCGATTTCCGATCTTGCCGTCAAGCTCGACCGCTCCCTGCCTGAAGCGGCAATGGCGGAAAAAGCGAAGGTCGAGGACCGGTCCGGCGACTGCGCTAGAGCCTTCATGGCGCGCAATGCCGGCATTCTCTCCAAAAATGCCCTTTCCGGCCAAAGGATCGGCGTCTATCAGCATAGCACCGTTGCCCGCGACATGATGGTGCAGCTTTTGTCGCACTACGGCGCCGAAGCCATCGCGCTTGGACGATCGGAGACCTTCATCCCGGTCGATACCGAAGCCGTTTCAGCGCAGACCGTTGCGCTCCTCAAGGATTGGGCGCAGTCGCTGACACTTGATGCGCTCGTTTCGGCCGATGGCGACGGCGACCGGCCACTGGTGACGGATGAGAACGGCACCCCCCTGCGCGGCGACTTGCTGGGGCTGATCACTGCGAATTTCCTGGATGCCGGGACCGTGGTCACGCCTGTCACCTCCAACTCCGGCATCGAAGCCGCCGGCGCCTTTGCCGTCGCCCGCACGCGCGTCGGCTCACCCTTCGTCATCACCGGCATGCAGGAGGCGATCTTCGCAGGCAAGGACCGCGTGATGGGCTTCGAGGCCAATGGCGGCCTACTGACCGGTTCGGATTTCAGCGTCAATGGCAGGACGCTTGAGGCACTGCCGACACGCGACTGCTTCCTGCCGATCCTGGCAGTCCTTGCGCTGGCAGCGGCGCAAAAGAAGCCGCTGTCGGTCATTGCCGCTTCCTACAATCTCCCGATCGCGGCGGCCGATCGGCTGGAGAACTTCCCCGTCGAGACGAGCGCAAAATTGATGGCTTACCTGCGCGCCTTGCCGGAAAACCTGGCGGATTTCCTGAAGCCCCTTGGAAGCCCGTCCACGGCGAGCGACATCGACGGCTTGCGCGTCACGCTGGCCGACAGGCGCATCATCCACTTTCGCCCCTCGGGTAACGCGCCGGAGATGCGCTGCTACGTCGAAGCGCAAACCGAACATGCCGCAAGCCAGTTGCTTGAAGCCGGACTGAGCCGGATCAGGCAGTGGGCCGCACAGAACTGATTGAAGACAGAAGATTTTGAGGAAACGCACCCGATGACGCAAAAGATCGTTCCCGTGATCATGGCAGGAGGCAAGGGCACACGCCTGTGGCCGCTGTCGCGCGCTGCAGCCCCCAAGCAGTTCATTCAGTTCATCGGCGACAAGACGCTGTTTCAGGAAACGCTCGCCCGCGTCTCCGATCCGGCCCTCTACGAAGCACCGGTCGTGCTGACCAATGAGGAATTCCGCTTCCTCGTGGCCGAACAGGCCCGCGAACTCGATCACGCGCTGAAGGCGATCCTGCTGGAGCCGGTTGCCCGCAACACCGCACCCGCCGTTGCCGCCGCTGCCGCCCTCGTCGCCGACCTTTTCGGCAAGGACGTGATCATGCACGTCCTCGGCTCGGACTATGAGATCGTCGCCGATCAAAGCTATTTCGACAGCGTCCGCGCCGCGCGCGAAACGGCCGCCAGCGGCAAGCTCGTGACCTTCGGCATCAAGCCGACCGAACCGGCAACCGGCTACGGCTATATCGAAGGCGGCGAGAACCTTTCGGCAGGCGCACAGACCGTGAAGCGCTTCATCGAAAAGCCGCCCTTGGACAAGGCAAAGGAGATGGTGGCTGCCGGCGGCTTCTACTGGAATTCCGGCATGTTCATGTTCCAGGTGGGCGCGCTCCTCGCGGAAATGCGCAACTATGCGCCGGACGTCGTCGCCGCTGCCGGTGAGGCTGTTGCCAAGGCGACGCGCGATCTCGACTTCACCCGTCTCGACGCCCAATCCTTTGCGAACGCCCCCAGCATCTCGATCGACTATGCGATCATGGAAAAGACGGCCAATGCCGCTGTCGTGCCCTCGCCCTTCAAATGGTCGGATCTCGGCAGCTGGGATTCCGTCTGGAAAACCGGGACGCGCGACCCGAACGGCAATGTCGCGACCGCCAATACGACGCTTGTCAACAGCCGCAACTCGCTGGTGATGAGCCACGGCGTGCATCTTGCCGTCCAGGGGATGGAGGATGTCGCGGTGATCGCCAGTGAGGATGCCGTCTATGTCGGCAAGCTGCAGGACAGCCAGAGCGTCGGCGACCTCGTCAAGACGCTCGCCGCCCTGCCCGCAACGTCGAAACTGACGCAGACCCATCCGACCTCGTACCGGCCGTGGGGCGGTTATACCTCGATCTTCAACGGCGACCGTTTCCAGGTAAAGCGCATCTTCGTCACACCCGGCAAGAAGCTCTCGCTGCAGAAGCATCACCACCGCTCGGAACATTGGATCGTCGTCAAGGGCACGGCCGAGGTGACGATCGGCGAGAATGTGCAGATGCTGCGGGAAAACGAGTCTGTCTATATCCCGCTCGGCGAGGTGCACCGCCTCGCAAACCCGGGCAAGATCTTGCTCGAACTGATCGAAGTGCAGACCGGCTCCTACCTCGGCGAGGACGACATCATCCGCATCGTCGACGAGTTTGGGCGCAGCTGAGAAGGGGCTGTCTTGAATTTATAACGGTGCGCCTGTAACACGATCGCGTTTTGCCGCCGGCAGGCCGCGATCGTTTTTGATGAAGGTTATTCCATGCGCATTGTTATGATTGGTTCGGGCTATGTCGGTCTCGTCTCCGGCGCCTGCCTTGCGGATTTCGGCCACCACATCACCTGCGTCGATAAATCCGAAGCGAAGATCGACGCCCTTGAACGCGGCGAAGTGCCGATCTTCGAGCCGGGCCTCGATGCCATCATCGAGCACAACCGCAGCGCCGGCCGCCTGGATTTCTCCAAGGATCTGGCTGCACCGGTTGCAGACGCCGATGTCGTCTTCATCGCGGTCGGCACGCCGTCGCGCCGCGGCGACGGCCATGCCGACCTGAGCTACGTCTATGCCGCCGCGCGCGAGATTGCCGCAGCCGTCAGCGGCTTCACCGTCGTCGTCACGAAGTCCACCGTTCCCGTCGGCACCGGCGACGAGATCGAGCGCATCTTCCGCGAAGAGTTCCCCGGCAAGGACATCGCCGTCGTCTCGAACCCGGAATTCCTGCGCGAAGGTGCTGCCATCACCGACTTCAAGCGCCCCGACCGCATCGTCATCGGCACCGAAGACGCGCGCGCCACGGAAGTCATGCGCGAAGTCTACCGGCCGCTCTACCTCAACGAGGCACCGCTTTATTTCTGCGAGCGCCGCACGTCGGAGCTGATCAAGTACGCCGCCAACGCCTTCCTCGCCATGAAGATTACCTTCATCAACGAGATCGCCGACCTTTGCGAACAGATCGGTGCGGATGTGCAAAAGGTTGCCAAGGGCATCGGCATGGACAAGCGCATCGGCGACAAGTTCCTGCATGCCGGCCCCGGCTATGGCGGCTCGTGCTTTCCGAAGGACACGCTGGCGCTCGTCAAGACCGCGCAGGACTATGACAGCCCGATGCGCCTCATCGAAACGACGGTTGCAATCAACGACAACCGCAAGCGCGCCATGGGTCGTAAGGTGATCGCCGCCTGCGACGGCAGCGTGCGCGGCAAGAAGATCGCCGTCCTCGGCCTGACCTTCAAGCCGAACACCGACGACATGCGCGATGCGCCGTCGATCACCATCATCCAGGCCTTGCTCGACGGCGGCGCCACGGTTCATGTCTATGACCCGGAAGGCATGCAAGCGGCCAAGGAAATGCTCGGGCCGGTGACCTACGGCAATGACCCTTACGAGATTGCCGAGAGCGCCGATGCCATCGTGCTCGTTACCGAATGGGATGAATTCCGCGCGCTCGACTTCAAGCGCCTGAAGACCACGATGAAGAACCCTGTCGTCGTGGACCTGCGCAATATCTATCCCATCGCCGAAATCACGCGCCACGGCTTCAGCCACTTTGCCGTCGGCAAGAAGACCGAGTAGAGATAGAAAATGCATTACTTCATAACAGGCACCGCAGGCTTCATCGGCTTTCATCTCGCGCGGCGCTTGTTGCAGGATGGGCATCGGGTTACCGGTTTCGACGGCCTGACGCCCTATTACAGCGTCAAGCTCAAGCATATGCGGCATGCGGCTCTGGCGCAGTTCCCGGCCTTCAAGCCGGTGGTCGCCATGCTTGAGGATCAAAAGGCGCTCGAAGATGCGGTCGGCCAGGCAAAGCCGGACATCCTGATCCACCTCGCGGCCCAGGCCGGCGTCCGCTACAGTCTTGAAAACCCGCGCGCCTATCTGAGCTCGAACGTCGAAGGCTCCTGGAACATTCTGGAAACTGCCGAGCGCCACAATGTGCAGCATCTGATGCTGGCCTCGACCTCTTCGATCTATGGCGCGAACCCCCGCGTTCCCTTCCATGAGACCGACAGGGCCGACGAGCCCCTGACGGTCTATGCCGCGACCAAGAAGTCGATGGAGCTGATGGCGCACAGCCATGCGCATCTCTACAAGCTGCCAACCACCGCCTTCCGCTTCTTCACCGTCTATGGTCCCTGGGGCCGCCCGGACATGGCGCTCTTCAAGTTCGTAAAGAGCATGCTGGAAAACCAGCCGATCGAAATCTACGGCGAAGGCAAGATGAGCCGCGATTTCACCTATATCGACGATCTCGTCGAGTCGATCGTGCGGCTTTCCGCGATTATGCCTTCGGAAGAAAACCGCATCGCCGACGACAAGGTCGAGACGCTGTCCCGCCAAGCGCCGTTTCGTGTCGTCAATATCGGCGGCGGTCAGCCGGTCAGCCTGATGGACTTCGTGGAGACCGTGGAAAAAGCGCTCGGCCAGCCGGCCCAGCGCAAAATGCTGCCGATGCAGAAGGGCGACGTGCCGCGCACCTTCGCCAGCCCGGACCTGCTTGTCGCCCTGACGGGTTACAAGCCCGATACGAAGCTTGAAACCGGCGTCAGGGCCTTTGTCGAATGGTATCTGGAAGCCCGCCGGGAGCTCGAGCCGTAACCGCCAGCATCCGGCTGCCCGCGCCCGATTTGGCCGGGGTCCGGCCGGCCGGCGAAATGAGCTTGCCGATCTCCGCAGCCGGCATCGGATAGCCGAGCGCGTACCCCTGCAGCATGTCGCAGCCGAGCTGCGTCAACGCTTCGGCATGGCCCTCCGTTTCAACGCCTTCAGCAATCACGCCCACATTGAGCGCCTTGGCGATGTCGATGATCGAGCTGACGACACAGCGCTGCTCCTCGGATTCGACGATGTCAGTCACCAGTTGCCGGTCGAGTTTCAGGCATTTTGGGCGCAGCCTTGCCAACCCGATCAACGAGGCGTGCCCCGAACCAAAATCATCGATCTCGATATCGATGCCCATCTGTTTGATCTGATCGATGTTGCTCAGCAGCTTGTCATCGGGATCGTCGAGAAAGATCGTCTCCACCAGTTCGAAAGAGAATTCGCCCGGAGGAACCTCCAGCGCCTGCAGGCTGTCGAGCAGCGCCGGATCGAACAGCCGCGCGCTCGAAATATTGACCGCTATGCGCGGAACGGCGGTACCCCGATCCTGCCAATGCCGGCGATCCTCCAGCGCCATTTTCAGAATTGCCGCGTCGATATCCGCCGACAGCCCATTCTCATCCGCGGCCTTCAAGAAGACGGCCGGCGACAGCACACCCCTTTCTGGATGAATCCAGCGGGCAAGCGCTTCGAGGCCGGAAATCGACCGCGTCTTGGCGTCGAACTGCACTTGGTAATAAGGAACAATCTCTCCGCGCTCCAGCCCGCGCTTCAGCTCTTCGGCGAGACGCCGTTTGCTGAGCAGGTCCTCCCGCAATTGCCGGGTAAAGAATTCGATGCGGTTTACCCCAAGTTTCTTCGCCTGATAAAGCGCAAGATCGGACTCGGTGAACAGATTGCGCGTCCGCCGGCCGGCACTCCATGATATCCCGATCGAGGTACCGGACTGCAGCAATTCCTGGCCGAACCGGATCTTCTTTCGCAGCCGCTGCTGGACATCCGCGGCAATGCGCGTGAGCTCTTCGACACCTGCGAAATCCCACAGCAGAATGACGAATTCATCGCCGCCAACGCGCGCGACGAGGCTGTTTCCCGGAACGGCGGCCGTCATCCGCAGCGCGGCCGCACGCAGAACGGCGTCGCCTGCGGCGTGGCCATAGCTATCGTTGATCTGCTTGAACTGGTCGAGACCAAGGTGAAGGATCGCAAGCGTCGAGATCGACTTGTCGGCATGCAGTTCGACAAACCGCCTGTCGAACAGGCGGCGGTTGGGCAGCCCGGTCAGATAGTCATGTTCGGCAGCATACTCGATCCGTGCGTTGCTTTCCTCGAGCGCCCGTGCCCGCGCTTCGGCGACTTGGCGCTGACGCTTCAGCTCCGCGTTCAGCATGACATCGGCCGTGACGTCCCACTCGGCGCCGATGAATGAGGGAGCACCCTCCTCGCTGACGTAGAAATGCGCCCGCGAGCGCAAATGCCGGATTTCGCCGTTCGGCAGGATGATACGGAATTCGGAATTATAAGCGCCACGCCGGGCGATCGCCTCGTCGAATTCCTGCACTGCGCGTTGCCGGTCTTCCTGATGAACCGCGTCAAACCAGAACGATGTGGGAAGGACGCGCATGGTCTCGCCCGTTTGATAGAGCCGGTGCATTTGCGCATCCCAGAGGATCTGGTTGGTGCGCACATCGTGCTCCCAAACGCCGATCTGCGACGCATCGAGCGCAAGCTCGAGGCGCCTTAACAGATCCTGGAATTCCTGTTCCGACCGGGTCGGTGTCCTTTTCGGCAATTCGGTGTCTCAGACTTAAGCAGATGCGAGAAATCATAATACTGTCTCAAGCCCACATTAACGAAGCCTTTTATGGATTGCCGAGCTGGCTATTGGGAGTAACTTTCCTTACTCCCGCAGGAAATAATCTTCTAATGATTGTGGCGCGGCGGAACCCTTGCAATCTGCCGGAAGTCTGCCGCCCCTTCAAGCACAGCCCCTTCCGAAAGCTGACTGACCGACCGACGGTAGATCTGCTGCCACGGCGTCGCATCCGCCGGCACCGGCGGAATACCCTCGCCCTTGCGCCGTTCGATCTCTGCGTCGTCGACCAGCATGTCGCAGCGGCCCAGATTGAAATCGATGCGGATGATGTCACCGGTGCGAAGCCAGGCGAGACCGCCGCCGGCGGCACTTTCCGGCGAGGCATTGAGGATCGAAGGACTGTCCGCCGTACCGGATTGGCGGCCATCGCCGATCGTCGGCAGGCTGCTGATGCCGCGTTTCAAGAGGTGGTCCGGCGGCTGCATATTGACGACTTCGGCTGAACCCGGCCAACCGATCGGCCCTGCCCCGCGGATGACGAGGATGGTATTCTCGTCGATATCCAGCGACGGATCATTGATGCGCTTGTGATAGTCCTCGGAACCGTCGAAGACGGCCGCCTTGCCCTCGAATATGCCTTCACGACCAGGCTCCTGCAGGTAGCGTCTGCGGAAATCGTCGGAGACCACGCTCATCTTCATGATCGCGAAATCGAAGAGATTGCCCTTGAGTACGAGGAAGCCAGCCCGCTCCTTGAGAGGTTCCGCAAACGGCCGGATGACCTCACGGTCGCTTGCCTGCCGGCCTTCCAGGTTTTCGGCCAAGGTCTTGCCGGTGACTGTCCGACAGTTGCCGTCGAGCTTACCGGCCTGCAGCAGTTCCCACATGACCGCAGGCGTGCCGCCTGCCCGGTGATAGCGCTCGCCGAGATAGGCGCCTGCCGGCTGGACGTTGGCAAGCAGCGGGATATCGAAGCCATGGACCTGCCAGTCGTCGGGATGAAGCTCGACACCGGCATGTTTCGCCATGGCCGCCAGATGCGGCTGCGCATTGGTCGAACCGCCGATCGCCGAATTGGTGCGGATGGCGTTGAGGAAAGCCTCGCGCGTCAGGATATCCGACGGCTTCAGGTCTTCGAACACGATCTCGACGGCACGGCGCCCGGTGCGATAGGCCATCTGGCCGCGCTCGCGGTAAGCCGCCGGAATGGCGCCACAACCCGTCAGCGACAGGCCGAGTGCTTCGGCAAGCGCGTTCATCGTCGAAGCGGTGCCCATCGTATTGCAGTGGCCGACGGATGGTGCGGAATCGAGCGCGGCCTGAAGAAACTCTTCGCGGTCGATTTCGCCGGCACCGTATTTGCGCCGCATGCGCCAGATCACAGTTCCCGATCCCGCCAGTTCGCCCTCGTGCCACCCATCAAGCATCGGCCCGCCTGAAAGTACAATGGCGGGAATATCGACGGTTGAGGCCGCCATGATCGCCGAAGGCGTGGTTTTGTCGCAGCCGGTGGTCAGCACGACGCCATCGAGCGGATAGCCGTAGAGAATTTCGACGAGCCCGAGATAGGCGAGATTGCGGTCGAGTGCGGCCGTCGGACGCTTGCAGTTTTCGAAGATCGGATGCGTCGGGAATTCGATCGGGATGCCGCCGGCATCGCGGATACCGTCGCGCACCCGCTTGGCAAGTTCGACATGCACCCTGTTGCAGGGCGTGAGATCGCTGCCGCTCTGGGCAATCCCGATGATTGGTTTGCCGCAGCGCAACTCTTCCGGTGTGATGCCGTAGTTCATAAAGCGCTCCAGATAGAGCGCCGTCATGTCGATATGGTCAGGATTATCGAACCAGTCCTGCGAACGCAGGCGGCGCGTCGGCGGCTTGTAGTCGTTCATTCTTTCCTCCAGAACGGGCAGTCGGCATATCTTCCCAAATGCTCCGTCGATGTACGTTCATCAAGACATAAACCTGCGACGCCTCCATGCAAATAAAAAAGGCGGGACCGGATGTCCCGCCTCTTGATTTGATGATGTTTTCGCTTACTCCGCTGCGACCCGAATGGCGGCCTCTTCCGACGGCGGACGATTGTCGTTGTGCTGCACCAGCGGACGGTTGCCCGTCAGCTTGCGGAGCAGCACATAGAAGACCGGCGTCATGAAGATGCCGAAGAAAGTCACGCCGATCATGCCGGCAAAGACCGCGACACCCATGGCGGCGCGCATTTCCGCACCGGCACCGGTGGAGACGACCAGCGGCACGACACCCATGATGAAGGCCAAGGAGGTCATCAGGATCGGGCGAAGACGCAGACGGCTTGCCTCGATCGCCGCCTGGACCGGCGTACGGCCTTCGAACTCCAGTTCACGGGCGAATTCAACGATCAGGATCGCGTTCTTCGCCGAGAGACCGACAAGGACCACGAGGCCAATCTGCGTGAAGATGTTGTTATCTCCGCCCGTCAGCCAGACGCCCGTCAAGGCGGCCAGCACGCCCATTGGCACGATCATGATGATCGCAAGCGGCAGGGTCAGGCTTTCATACTGGGCAGCTAGCACGAGGAAGACGAGGAGCAGCGCCAGCGGGAAGATGATCACGCCGGAATTGCCTGCCAGGATCTGCTGATAGGTCAGATCCGTCCACTCGAAGCTGATGCCCTTCGGCAGCGTCTCGTTGGCGATTTTTTCGATCGCGGCCTGCGCTTGGCCGGAGGAGAAGCCCGGAGCAGGACCGCCGTTGATATCGGCGGAGAGGAAACCGTTATAACGGTTGGTCCGCTCCGGCCCGGTCGTCGCGCTGACCTTCAGCAACGCCGACAGCGGGATCATCTGGCCCGATGCCGAACGAACCTTCAACTGGCCGATGTCGTCCGCCTGGGCGCGGAACTTCGCATCGGCCTGCACCCGGACGCTGTAGGTGCGGCCGAAAGCATTGAAGTCGTTGACATAGAGCGAACCCAGATAGATCTGCAGCGTTTCGAAGACATCGGTCACCGAGACACCGAGCTGTTCGGCCTTCGCGCGATCGAGGTCAGCAAAGAGCTGCGGAACGTTGATCTGGTAAGCAGAGAAGATGCCGGTCAGCTCAGGCGCCTGGTAGGCCTTAGCGATCATTGCCTTGTTGGCCTCGTCGAGCGCCTGGTAGCCGAGACCGGCGCGGTCTTCGAGCTGCATCTTGAAGCCGCCCGTCGTGCCGAGGCCATTGACCGGCGGCGGCGGGAACATGGCGATGAAGGCATCCTGGATCGCCCCGAACTTCTGGTTCAAGGACATGGCAATCGCACCGCCGGAAAGCGCCGGCGACTTGCGCTCCTCAAAATCCTTCAGCGTCACAAAGACGATGCCGGCATTTGAAGAGTTGGTGAAGCCGTTGATCGACAGGCCGGGAAAGGCGATTGCGTGGGCAACGCCGGGCTCGGCCATGGCGATATCGCTCATCCGCTTGATGACGTCTTCGGTCCGGTCAAGGCTTGCGGCATCCGGCAGCTGGGCAAAACCGATCAGATACTGCTTGTCCTGTGCCGGCACGAAACCGCCCGGAACAGCATTGAAGAGGCCATAGGTCGCACCAGCCAGCGCCAGGTAGATGACCATGACGATGCTCTTGCGCGACAGCAGGCCGCCAACGCCCTTGCCGTAGGCTTTCGAACCTGCACCAAAAACGCGGTTGAAGCCGCGGAAGAACCAGCCGAAGATGAAGTCCATGCCGCGCGTCAGCCAGTCACGCTTGGCGTGGTGGCCCTGCAGCAGGAGGGCTGCCAGCGCCGGAGACAGGGTCAGCGAGTTGAAGGCCGAGATAACCGTCGAGATCGCGATCGTCAGCGCGAACTGGCGATAGAACTGCCCTGACAGGCCGCTGATGAAGGCGAGCGGCACGAAGACGGCGACGAGCACCAGTGCGATCGCGATGATCGGGCCGGAAACTTCCTTCATGGCCTTGTAGGTCGCATCGCGCGGGCTGAGCCCATTCTCGATGTTGCGCTCGACGTTTTCGACGACGACGATCGCATCATCCACCACGATACCGATCGCCAGCACCAGGCCGAAGAGGCTGAGTGCGTTGATCGAAAAGCCGAAGACGTACATCACCGCGAAAGTACCTATGATCGATACCGGAACGGCGATTAGCGGGATGATCGAGGCACGCCACGTCTGCAGGAACAGGATCACGACGAGAACGACAAGAGCGATGGCTTCGAGCAGCGTATCGACGACCTTCTCGATCGACGAACGGACGAATTTCGTCGTGTCATAGACGATCTCGTAGCTGACCCCGTCCGGCATTGCGATCTTCAGCTCCTCCATCGTCTTCTGGACTTCGTCCGAGATGGTGATGGCGTTGGAGCCCGGAGACTGGAAGACCGGGATGGCGACCGCCGGCTTGCCGTCGAGGATCGAGCGCAGCGAATAGTCGGCAGCGCCGAGTTCGATGCGTGCAACGTCGCGAAGGCGGGTGATTTCACCGTTGGCCCCCGACTTGACGATGATGTTGCCGAACTGCTCCGGCGTCTGCAAGCGCCCTTGAGCGTTGACGTTCAGCTGCAGCTCAGTGCCTGGCAGGCTCGGCGAAGCGCCGATCGTGCCGGCAGCGGCCTGAACGTTCTGCTCGCGGATCGCATTGGTGATATCGCTGGCAGCGAGATTATGCTCGGCGGCCTTTTGCGGATCGATCCAGACGCGCATCGAATAGTCGCCCGAACCGAAGACCTGCACCTGGCCCACGCCATCGATGCGCGCCAGCCGATCCTTGATGTTCAGGACGCCGTAATTGCGCAGATAGGTGATGTCGTAGCGGTTGTCCGGCGAGATCAGGTTGACGACCATCATCAGGTCGGGAGAGCTCTTGACGGTGGTGATGCCGATGCTCTTCACCTCATCCGGCAGGCGAGGTTCGGCCTGCGAAACACGGTTCTGAACCAGCTGCTGCGCCTTATCGGGGTCGGTGCCAAGCTTGAAGGTTACCGTCAGCGTCATGACGCCATCGGAAGTCGCCTGGCTGGACATGTAGAGCATGTCCTCAACGCCGTTGATCTGCTCTTCGAGCGGTGTCGCAACCGTCTGCGCGATGACGTCCGGATTGGCGCCCGGATAAGTGGCACGCACGACGATCGACGGCGGCACGACCTCCGGATATTCGGAAATCGGCAGTGCCCTGAGGCCGATCAGACCGGCTACGAGGATGAGGACCGAAAGCACGCCGGCAAATACCGGGCGGTCCACAAAGAATCTGGAGATGTTCATTTCAAAGCCCTCTCCGGGATGAACTTGGATGCAAACCCCTGCCAGGCGGTTGGGGTGCCGCCGGCGGGTCAAATCATTTCGTTGGTGGCCCGAAGGGCCGGGCGACGGGGAGGCTCGGCAGGTGTCGTCTTCGCTTTTGGCTCAGACGTTCGCCCGTTCGTCGCTCACCCCCTCATCCGTCCTGCGGACGTCTTCTCCCCGCCGGGAGAAGGGGAATTGCTCTGGCGGCCCTACTTGGCCGCCACTTTCTCTTCCATCTGCGGCTCGACCACCGCACCCGGACGGATGCGCTGCAAGCCATTGACGACGATCTTCTCGCCCGGGTTCAGACCGCTTTCGACGACGCGGAGGCCTTCACTTACCCTACCGAGCTCGACCGGCCGATAGCTGACCTTGTTCTCGCCGTCGACGACGAAGACGAACTTCTTGTCCTGGTCGGTGCCAATCGCACGCTCGCTGACGAGAATCTTATTCTCGGCTTTCGGCTGGCCCATTCGGACGCGAACGAACTGGCCGGGGATCAGCTTGCCGCCCGGATTGTCGAACACGGCGCGGACTCCGATTGTGCCGCTTGCGGCATCGACCTGGTTGTCGACGAGCTGGAGCTTGCCCTTGATCGGCGTGCCTTCATCAGCAAGCGTGCCGACCTCGACCGGGATCTGTTCGAGGGCCCGGACTGCACTGTCATTGGCCGGAAGCTGCGACAGCGCCTTCGTCACCATCTCTTCGCTGGCGTTGAAGCTCGCATAGATCGGATCGATCGAGACGAGCGTCGTGAGCGCTGGGGAAGCCGAACCCGCAGCAACAAGGTTGCCGGCGGTGATCTCCAGCTTGCCCACTCGGCCAGAAACCGGAGCCCGGACCTCGGTGTACCCGAGATCGAGCTGAGCCGACTGCAGCGCCGCCTGCGCGGTACGGAGCCCTGCCTGCGCCTCGGTAAAGGCGCTCTGGCGCTGGTCCATATCGCTCTGCGAGATCGTGCGGCTATCCGAAAGCCGGCGGCCACGCTCAAGCTCGATCTGCGCCAAGCTGACCTTGGCCTCGGCGGAGGCAACCTGCCCTTCGGCTTGAGAAACCGCCGCTTGGTAAGGGGCCGGATCGATTGTGAAGAGCAGGTCGCCGGCCTTCACCAGTGCACCTTCGCGGAAGTGGACCGACTGGATGGCGCCCGCAACGCGGGAGCGTAGCTGAACTCGGTCGACCGCTTCGAGACGGCCCGAGAACTCTTCCCAGGTGGTCACATCACGGCTTGCGACGACGGAAACCGTCACCGGCACAGCGGGAGCTTGTGCAGGGGCGGAAGCGGCCGTAGCAGCCGTGCCCATCGGCAATTCAAAAAAGATGGCGGCTGCTGAAACAGACGCAACAAGCCCGATGCCAGCGCCCACCAGGGCCCAGCGCTTCTTTCTGGACGTCATTGGTACTCTCCTTACGGCCCTATACGGCCGACGATAATCAGTTCGTTTTCAATGCAATTGGTGTTGGACGCTTAACTCCTGAACGAAACTTCTGAACTCGCGGCTGACGTTCTCCTGCCAGTTCGACGTGCCGTCCGTTTTCCCGCCGTAAATAGATGGCCAGCCTGCCCCGGCGGGGAGGATATGCTGGCGGACCTCGACGCCTGCCGCTTTGAGGCGGGCGGCATACCCGACGGTCTCGTCGCGCAGAGGGTCGTCCTCCGCCGTGAAAATCAGCGCCGGCGCAACGCCGGCAATGCGCGAACAGAGACAGGGCGCCGCATAAGGGTGACAGCCGCCGCCGCTGAGATAATGGCTCCATCCTTCCGTCCAGCGCTGGCGCATGCCGATGCCGTCAGCCTTGCGGATGGAGGAGGTGCCCATGAACGGATCGAGGAGCGGCGAAATCAGGATCTGGCCGTCGAGCGCGTCGGCATAGTGATCGCGTGCCTTCAGCGCTACACCCGCCGCAATATTGCCGCCAGCCTCTTCGCCAGCGATCAGGAGCAGCGAGTTGCGATCGCCAATGCCGGAGGCGCGCTTGTTGGCAAGATAGGAAAAAAGGGAATAGCCGACTTCCAGCGGCTTCGGAAAGACGTTGCCGAGCGGCGCGTTGTAGTCAGGGATCGCAACAATCGCACCGGCTTTCGCCATGCTCTCAGCAACCGCACTTTCCTTGATGCCGGCCTGAACGCCCGATTCCAGGAAGGCGCCGCCGTGAAAGAACAGAACGATCGGCGCCCCTTTACCGAACTCGGCGCCTTGATAGACGCGCGCGGAAACGGGGCCGATGCCCACCTTCTCCAGCACCATGTCTTTCACCTGCACCGTCATCGGTCCGGCTTTCGCTCAATCAAAGATAACGCATGGAAAGCACCTACAGCTTGCCATTCTGATAAAAAAGATATTGTTATTCACATCGCGGAATAAGAAGCTGTATTATGATTACACTGTTCCGATTTTCGAATAATATCGCAGTGCAAACTGTGGAGATCTCCGATGGACCAGCTCTCGGCAATGCGCGCCTTCATACGCGTCGTTGAGACGGGCAACTTTACACGGGCGGCCGACACGCTCGCAATGCCCAAAGCGACAATCACCAATCTCATCCAGGGCTTGGAAGCGCATCTGCGCACCAAGCTGCTCAATCGTACGACGCGGCGCGTCATGGTGACGACGGACGGCGCACTATATTACGAACGCGCCTCGCAGATCGTTTCCGAACTGGAAGAGCTCGACGGCAGTCTTTCCAACTCCCAAAGCCTTCCAAGCGGCCGCTTACGCGTTGAAATGGCAGGCGCTTTTGCCGACACCATCGTCGTGCCCGCACTCTGCGATTTCTACCTGAAATATCCCGATATCCGCATTGATCTCGGTGTCAGCGACCGCACCGTGGACTACCTTGCAGAAAACGTCGACTGCGCCCTTCGCGCCGGCACCCTCGCCGATCAATCGTTGATCGCAAGACGTGTATCCGAAATCGAAATGGTCACCTGCGCATCGCCCCGATACATCGAGAAATTCGGCATGCCCGCGCACCCGCAAGAGCTCGAAAGCAGCCATTACGGCATCAGCTATTTCCGCGCACAGACCGGCCGCACGATCCCGTTCGAATTCAAGAATGGCAACGAAGCGATCGAGATAAACCCGAGATATATCGTCTCGGTGAATGACGGCAGAACCTTCATGAGCGCCCTCACCACCGGCCTCGGCGTCGGCCAGACGCTCCGTTTCATGGCGCGCAGCGCCCTCGCAAGAGGCGAACTCGTCCAGGTTCTGCCGGAATGGAAGCGCGATCCGCTGCCGCTCTACGTCGTCTACCCGCCGAACCGGCACCTAAGCAACAAGGTACGCGTTTTTGTGGACTGGATGGTAAAGCTGCTTGCCGACGCCAAGCTCAACGACGCTTGAAAACGGAAGCGGCCCGGAAGGCAGAAAAACCTTCGACGGGCCGCGATCGGATCAACTTCGAATATCGAGCCCGCCGCATCACCAGGGAAAATGATGCGGCGGGCTTTTGGAGGCTTGGCGCCGGAATGGGGATTTCCGTTCGCTCCTTGCCAAGGAATATAGCTGCATCCCGACCGAATGTAAGGCGCAACTTCGCGCATCACCGTTCAGAAAAACGGAACAATGCCGCCACCGAGCCGCGAACAATGTCATCGAATTAGACCATGCCGCCATTGGCGCGCAGGACCTGTCCGTTTATCCAGGAGCCGTCCGGACCAGCGAGGAAGGAAACGGCAGCGGCGATGTCTTCCGGCCTACCGAGGCGTTCGAGCGGGTTCATCTTCGCCATGCGGGCGACGAGTTCGTCTGATTTGCCATTGAGGAAGAGATCGGTAGCGGTCGGGCCGGGAGCGACCGCGTTGACCGTGATGTTCCGGCCGCGCATTTCCTTCGACATGATCGCCGTCAACATTTCCACCGCCGCCTTGGTGGCGGCATAGACGCCGTAGGTTTCGAGCTTCACGCCGACGACACTGGTCGAGAGGTTGATGATCCGGCCGCCGTTGCGCAGCCGCTTACCGGCTTCCCGAAGTGTGTTGAACGTGCCCTTCAGGTTGACGCTGACCTGGCGGTCGAAGTTGGCATCGTCGGCATCGGCGATCGCAGACAGCATCATGATGCCGGCATTGTTGACGAGAACGTCGATACCGCCGAAGGCTGCTTGCGCAGCATCGAACATCCGGCGCACCGCTTCGGGATCGCTGACATCGGCCTTCGCCGTCTGCGCCCTGCCGCCGGCCTGCTCGATTTTCTGGGCCAGTTCTTCGGCGGGAGCGGCATTGCCGGAATAGTTGATAACGACGGTAAAGCCATCCTTGGCGAGACGTTCGGCAATGGCGGCACCGATGCTGCGGGATGCACCCGTGACAAGCGCGACCCTGTTGTCATTGCTAGCCATTTTCCTTCTCCTTCAGTTCCTTGCGCCGCAGCGCGTTTTGATGAGGAGAAGATGATACTTTCCATAGTGCGGATAATCATGCATTCTTCGGCATCACTATCCGACAAATGCGAACAAATACCATGGACCGATTTGATGCCATGCGGGTCTTTTGCCGCGTCGTGGAACGCCGCAGCTTCACGCTCGCAGCCGAGGATACGGGCCTGCCCCGCTCGACAGTGACCGATGCCGTCAAGCAGTTGGAAGCGCGCCTCGGCGTGCAACTGCTCCAGCGCACAACCCGCCATGTCAGCCCGACGCTCGACGGCGAGGCCTATTACCAGCGCTGCCTTTCGATCCTCGCCGACATCGAGGAGGCCGAAGGCGCCTTTGTCGGCGCCAAACCGAAGGGCATGTTGCGGGTCGATGTGCACGGTACGCTTGCCAGGCATTTCGTGCTGCCGAGCCTGCCATCCTTCCTGGAGACGTATCCGGATATCGAATTTTACATGAGCGAAGGCGATCGTCTGGTCGATCTCGTCCGTGAAGGCATCGATTGCGTGTTGCGAGTCGGCGTGCCGCAGGATAGCGACATGATCGCCCGCCGCGTGGCCACGCTGGAAGAGATCACCCTCGCCTCACCCGCCTATCTCGAACTCCATGGCATACCGGAACATCCGGACAAGCTCGACGGCCACCGCATGGTCGGGTTCCGGTCCAGCGCGACGGGCGGGCTGCTGCCGCTCGAATTCATCATCGACGGGCAGGTCTGCAACATGTCGATCCCAGCCATCGTGTCGGTCAATGCAGCCGAAAGCCTCCATGCGGCAGCACGCTGCGGACTGGGCATCATCCAAGTGCCGCGCTACCATGCCGAACGCTACATCGCCTCCGGCGAGCTGGTTCAGATCCTGAAAGGCTTCCCGCCGACCGAGACGCCGGTCTCGCTCCTTTATCCGCGCAATCGTCAGCTTTCGCCGCGCGTCCGCGTCTTCATAGACTGGCTGGTGAAGCTCTTTGGGCAGCAGCGGGCAAGTTTCGGGTAGTCGCATTTGATGCGCGATGATATCGGCCGGAATCAAACGACAGGAACTTGAATGACGAACACAAGTGCCATTGGAAACGCTCCCTTGACCGGTAGTGAGCTTCGAGGCTTCTTCGAGCGCGATGCGATCGCCGTCGCGCGCGATCTCATCGGCTGCCACCTGCTCGTCAACGGTGCGGGCGGGCGCATCACCGAGACGGAGGCCTATTTCCCGCACGACGAGGCCTCGCACAGTTTCCGCGGACCGACCAGGCGCAACGGCGCGATGTTCGGCCCGCCGGGCAACGTCTATATCTACCGCATCTACGGCATGTACTGGTGCCTGAACTTCGTCTGCACGCCGGGCTCGGCCGTCCTCATCCGCGCGCTGGAGCCGCAAAGCGGTACCGCTGGAATGATCGAGCGTCGCGGCACCGATGTGGTCACCCGGCTCTGCAGCGGTCCCGGCAAGCTCTGCCAGGCGCTCGATATCGATATCGCGATCAACGACCGCCTGCTCGACCGCCCGCCATTTGCGATCTTTCCCTCGGCGCCGGTTCCGATCGCCTCGGGCACGCGGATCGGCATAACGAAGAATGCCGAAGTTCCATGGCGCTTCGGCATTCAGGGCTCGCGATATCTGAGCAAGCCGTTCCGCTGATCACTCCATGACGGCGCTGTGATCCGTTGATGCCGGCGCCGCCTTGGGTTTGCGCAAGATGAGCGCCAGCGGCATCACCGCAAGCGACATCAGCATCAGGAGCTTGAAGTCGTCCATGTAAGCGATGATCGTCGATTGCAGCGTGATGAGCTCGTTGAGCGAAGCCCGGCCTGCCGCGGTGAGCGGACTGAGCGACTGCGCGGCGGCGGCATCAAAGGCCCGGTTGAACGGCGTGACATAGGCCGCGATCGAAGCGTGATTGCTCTGCGTATTCTCGACGATCAGTGCCGAGACGATCGAAATGCCGACGCTCGAGCCGATGTTGCGGGAAAGATTGTAGAGGCCCGTGCCGTCGGCGCGCATATGCGCCGGTAGCGTCGAGAAGGCGATCGTCGTCAGCGGCACGAACAGGAAGCCGAGACCGGCACCCTGGATGAAACCGACCGAGACGATCGTCCACTGCGAGACGTCCGGCGTCCAACCCGTCATGTCGTACATTGCCCAGGCCGTAAGGCCGAGGCCGAACACGAGGAGCCAGCGGGTATCGACCTTGCCGATCAATCGCCCGACGATGAACATGCAAAGCATGGTGCCGATGCCACGTGGCCCCATGACGATGCCGGCCGTGATGACCGGATAGCCCATCAGCGTCTGCAGATAAGGCGTCATCAGCGCCAGCGAGGCGAGATAGGTGACGCCGACCACGAAGATGAACACCATGCTGATCGCGAAATTCTGGTCGAGAAACAATCGTGGATTAACGAAGGACTTTTCGGCTGTCAGCGTATGAACCAGCAGCAGATAGAAGGCTGCCGCGCAGACGATCGCTTCGACCATGATCTCGCCGGACGAGAACCAGTCGAGCTGCTCACCGCGGTCTAAAAACAGCTGCAGCGCGGCGATGAAGAGGCTCATCATGCCGAACCCGAACCAGTCGAGCTTTGCGAGCGCATCGCGCTTCGTTTCGCTGACGAAGATGACGATGCCCGCAAAGGCGAGCGCACCGATCGGCACGTTGATATAGAACACCCAGCGCCAGCTGATGTTGTCGGTCAGCCAACCGCCGATGACCGGCCCCAGGACCGGCCCGACCATGACCGAGACGCCGAATAAGGCCATGGCCGAGCCGCGCTCCTCGACCGTATAGATGTCGAGGAGGATGCCCTGGGAGAGCGGTACGAGAGCAGCCCCGAAGAGGCCCTGGAGAAGGCGGAAGGCGACGATCTGCGGCAATGATTGCGCTACGCCGCAAAGCACCGATGCCACGACGAAGCCGGCAATTGCCGTCAGGAGCACGTTCTTGCGGCCGAACTTGGCGGCGAGGAAGCCCGACGGCGGCGTCATGATGGCGGCCGCGACGATATAGGACGTCAGGACCCAGTTGATCTGGTCGGCGGAGGCCGAAACGCTGCCCTGGATATAGGGCAGCGCGACGTTGGCGATGGTGGTGTCGAGCGCCTGCATGATGACGGCGAGAATGACGCAGGCCGTGATCGCACCGCGATTGGCAACCGGGCCGGCGGGAGATGCTGCAGCGTTACTCATGGCCCTTGCCGGCTTCGCGGCCCAACAGCCTGTTGACGAAATCCGGCAAACCGCGGGCATGGCCGGTATCGACATCGACGATCGTGCTCATGCCGACGCGAAGCGGCGGCTTGCCGTCGGCATCGTCGATGCTGACATGGATCGGAATACGCTGCACGACCTTCACCCAGTTGCCAGTGGTGTTTTGCGCCGGAAGCAGCGAGAAGCTGGAGCCGGATGCCGGACTGATGCTTTCGACCTTGCCCTTCCATTCGACGCCCGGATAGGTGTCGACAAAGATGCTCACCTCTTGGCCCGGCTTCACGTAGGTAAGCTCGGTTTCCTTCGGGCTTGCAGCGATCCAAAGCCGATTGGTCGCAACCAGCGAGAAGGCCTGTTGCGAGGCCTGCAGGTAGGAGCCGACCTGCAGCGCGTTGACATTGGTTACGACGCCGTCGAACGGCGCCTTGACGACGCTATGGTCGAGCTCGCGCTGGGCATTGTCGACATTTGATTTTGCCTGCAGGTAGAGCGGGTTCTGCTCGACCGGCTGGCTGGCATCGTCGCCGAGCTCTGCAAGCGTGGTCGCAGCCTGCGCCCTGGCGACGGCAACCTTCTGAAGCGCAGCATCGAGATCGTGCTTGGCTTCATCATAGGCGGCACGTGTTACGGCCGAACTGTTGACGAGGCTCTGCTGACGATCGAACTGCGCCTGGAAATACGGGATGTCGGCCTGCGCCTGCGTGATTTCCGCAAGCGACTGCCGGTAGCTGGCCTTCAGGTTTTCGATCTGGTTGCGCTGGACGCCAAGCTGGGCCTTTGCGCCGTCGAGCGCGATCCTGAAGCTGTCGGATTTCAGGCTAAAGAGCACCTGCCCGGCCTTGACCGTTTCGTTCTCGTGAACGTTGATCTGGTCGACGATGCCGGAAACATCCGTCGTCAGGCCGACCATATCCGCCTGGATATAGGCATTGTCGGTTGACATGACCTGCCCGCCATTCACGTAGAAATAGCCGCCGGCAACAAGGGCAATAGGCAGCAGCGCAAACAGCACGGGGCGGGTGAGGCTGCGCCGACGGCGGACGCTGATGCCGTCGGACGCAGCCACTGCGGCGGCCGGCGCTGAATTGGATGAAGGCGCTTCGGCTACCGTTTCCTGGGTTTCGGAGACTTCCTTGTCTTCGATCGGATTCTTGTCTTCGGTCGGATTCTTGGCGTTGGCGTCGTCAACGACGCGGAGGGAAGATTTTTCAACCATGGTTCTGCTCATTCCCGGCGGCCGGTGTGCGGCACGCCTGCACTAGATTTGTTTTCATCAGCGATAGGATTTGAAAGAGCTGTTCGCGCTGCTCGGCGCAGACGCCGTCGAGGGCTTCGACGCGCGTGGCTTCTCCGATCACCCGCATTTGTGCAAGCAGCGGCAATGCCTCGTCACGCATGTAAAGAAGCCAGACGCGCCGGTCCGCCGGATGCTGCCGCCGTTCGACAAGTCCGCGTTCGGCAAGCTTGTCGAGAATCCGCACCAGCGTGATCGGCTCGACTTCGAGGATCTCGGCGAGCCCACCCTGGTGAATACCCTCGTTGTTCGCGAGATAGGCAAGCGTTTGCCATTGCGAGCGGGTCAGCCCGAGGCATTTAGCGCGCTGCTCGAACCGCTTGCGAAGCAGACGGGCGACGTCGTGTAGGACAAAACCGAGGGTCGGATAGGCGCTCATGAAAGCTATGCTAGCTATTTATAAGTGTGCTTATAATGTTGATAGATATAGTGAGCATGTGCAACGCACAAGATCATCGGCCGCAGATTCCGCGTTGCGGCCAAAATGCCGCAGGGCACGTGTGGCAAGAGCTGATCGTCGACCCCCTGATCCCGGTCAGATTCTCAAACTACCGGCGATTGGCGTTTGCAATTTCTGCCTACTGACGTTTATAGTCCGATTTCATAGAGTTACCGGAGCAGACCTTCGGCCTTTTTTTGCAAGCTGGCACCCCTGCCGATCGGCCGGTGCGTGACAAGAGCAACAAGACGAAGGCCGGAAAGCCGGGTTCGACACAGCAGAAATGAATCGCATCGTTACCGCATAAGTTTGGCGGCATACCGGCCGCCCAGAATGGGGGATCGCTATGCCTTACTCTCTTCGTGAAGCCCTTGCTCTCACTTACCTTATCCTTTTTCCCGCGACCGTCATTGCCCAGGACGCTCCGCCTGCTCCGCCCGTCACGGTTGCAAAACCCGTCGTTCGCGATGTCGTGGACAGCGACGAGTTCATCGGCCGCTTCGCGGCGGTCGACGAGGTCTCCGTGCGATCGCGCGTCGGCGGCTACCTGCAGGAAGTACATTTCACCGATGGCGCGATGGTCAAGAAAGGTGACTTGCTCTTCGTCATCGATCAGCGCCCCTTTGTCACTGCGTTCAATGAAGCAACCGCTGCGCTTGAAGTCGCAAAATCGACACTGATCTACGCTGAAGCGCAGTTCAAACGCGCAGAATCACTCGCCACCAGCGGCAGCCAGTCGGTTTCGACGCTCGATGACCGGCGCCGCGAATGGGTTTCCGCTCAGGCCAATGTCCGCGGCGCCCAGGCCACGGCAGATCGGGCCACGCTCGATCTCGAATATACGAAGATTACCGCCCCGATCAGCGGCCGCATCGACCGGCGGCTGATCTCCGCCGGCAACCTCGTCCAGGCCGACCAGTCGGTGCTGACGACGATCGTTTCGCTCGATCCGATCGACTTGTATTTCGACGTCGACGAGCGCCGGCTGCTGAACTTCGCGCAGACGGCGCGTGCGCGCGGCAGCGACCTTCAGCAGGGCGGCGGCGGTCTTGAGGTGCAGGTCCGCATCACGGATGCCAACGAGAAGCCGTTCACAGGCAAGCTCGATTTCGCCGAGAACCGGGTCGACAGCCAGACCGGCACGATGCGGGTCCGCGCTCGCTTCGACAATCCGAACTTCGTGCTTCAGCCTGGTCTTTTCGGCCGCGTGCAGGTGGAGGCGTCCAACGTTTATAGGGCCATTCTCGTGCCGGACGAGGCAATCGGCTCCGACCAGAACCAGCGGGTCGTCTATGTCGTCGGCAACGATGGCACGGTTTCGACCAAGCCCGTGCGGCCCGGCCCGCGGCTTTACGGCTACCGCGTCATCCGCGAAGGCATGGAAGGCAATGAGACGATCGTCGTCAACGGCCTGATGCGCGCTCGCCCGGGAGCCAAGATCACGCCGCAGATGACTGAACTGCCGCAGAGCCGCGAGGATATCCCGCCGGAAGCTGCAAGCATGGAGCTTGCCCAATGAGGTTTGCGCACTTCTTCGTGGACCGACCGATATTCGCGTCCGTCCTCTCCATAGTTCTGCTCATTCTCGGCGGCCTCGCCTATTTCCAGTTGCCGGTGGCGCAGTTTCCCGAAATAGCACCGCCCACCATCGTCGTGCGCACCAACTATCCCGGCGCCGACGCCCAGACCGTCGCCGACACGGTCGCAACGCCGCTCGAACAGGAAATCAACGGCGTCGAGAACATGCTCTACATGTCCTCCTATTCGACTGACGACGGGTCGATGTCGCTGACAATCACCTTCAAGCTCGGTACCGATCTGGATACGGCGCAGGTTCTCGTCCAAAACCGGGTAGCGATCGCCGAACCGCGCCTGCCCGATGAGGTTCGCCGCAACGGGGTCACCACCGCGAAGAGTTCACCCGACCTGATGATGGTCGTGCATATCCTGTCTCCGAACAGCCGCTACGATCAGCTTTACGTTTCAAACTACGCCCGCAGCCGCATCCGCGATGTGCTGGTGCGTCTCGACGGCGTCGGAGACCTCACCATCTTCGGCGAGCGCGAATATGCCCTTCGCATCTGGCTCGATCCGCAAAGGCTGGCCTCTTATAGCATGACCCCGAACGATGTGGTGGCTGCCTTGCGCGAACAGAACGTGCAGGTTTCGGGTGGCTCGATCGGCGGGCCGCCGGCGGCGGGCATAAACGCATTCCAATACACCGTGACGACGCAGGGCAGGTTCTCCGATGCGCGGCAGTTCCGCTACGTCATTGTGAAAGCGACAGAGGACGGCCGCCTCGTACAGTTGCAGGACATCGCCCGCATCGAGCTCGGCGCCAAGCAATACGCCACCAACAGCTACCTCGACGGCAAGCCGGCGGTGGCGCTCGGCATCTTCTCGCGTCCGGGCACAAACGCGCTCGCTACCGCCGCCGAAATCAAGGCGAACATGGAACAGCTCGCCAAGGACTTTCCCCCAGGGCTGGCTTACGACATCGTCTACAATCCGACCGAGTTCATTTCCGAGTCGATAACAGAGGTCTACAAGACCATTTTCGAAGCGGCCGTGCTGGTCGCAATTGTGGTGTTGGTCTTTCTGCAATCGTGGCGCACGGCCATCATCCCCATCGTCGCGATCCCGGTGTCGCTGATCGGCACTTTCGCTTTCCTGCTCGCCTTCGGCTTCTCGCTCAACATGCTGACGCTCTTCGGGCTCGTGCTCGCTATCGGCATCGTGGTAGACGATGCGATCGTCGTCGTCGAGAACGTCGAGCGAAATCTGGCCAAGGGCATGACGCCGAGGGAAGCGGCGCATGTTACCATGGACGAGGTCGGAACGGCGGTCATCGCGATCTCCCTGGTACTCATCGCCGTGTTCGTCCCAACAACCTTCATCCCAGGCATTACCGGCCAGTTCTACCGGCAGTTTGCGGTGACGATCTCGGTCGCAACGGCAATCTCGGCGGTCAACTCGCTGACATTGTCGCCAGCCATCGCTGCGCTCGTGCTGCGGCCGCACGAAGAACATGCGAAGGAGACGCGAAATCCGTTCACGCGACTGGGCCGCGGCCTCGCCAACGGCTTCAATCGCGGCTTCGACCGAATGAGCCACGGCTACTCATGGATTGTTCGCCGCACCGTTGCGACAAGGACGGCCCTGTTCTGTGCGCTGCTGGTATTTGCGGGACTGCTGGCATCGACCTACTACATGGGCCGAATCGTCCCGAGTGGCTTCATCCCCAATATGGACCAGGGCTATGCAATCGTCGTCCTCCAATTGCCCGAGGGCGCCTCGCTCAACCGAACCGATGCCGTCGTGCAGCAGGCGGCGGAAGTCATCCGCAACACGCCTGGCGTCTCTCACGCGGTGGCCTTTGCAGGCTTCAGCGGCGCCACCTTCACCAACGCGTCCAATCAAGGCGTTGTCTTCGCACCCTTCGACACCTTCGAACACAGGCTTGAGCAGGGTCTGAGCGCCGGCCGGATCATCGGTCAGCTCTACCAAAACCTGCAGAGCATCCAGGAAGCCTTCATCATTGCCATCCCGCCGCCGTCGGTCAGGGGTATCGGCAATTCCGGCGGCTTCAAGATGCAGCTGATGGACCTCGAAAGCGGCGACATGCGGCGGGTTCTGGCCCTTGCCAACCAGATGATGGGTACCGCCAATCAGACGCCCGGGCTGACCGGCGTCTTCACGACCTTCTCCGTATCGAGCCCGCAATTCTTCCTCAATATCGATCGCGACAAGGCACGCATGCTGAACGTCCCGATCTCGAACATATTCGATACGCTCTCGATCAATCTGGGCACATCCTATGTCAACGACTTCAATGCTTTCGGCAGGGTCTATCAGGTGCGGGCGCAGGCCGACCAGGAATTCCGCCTCGAGCGGGACGACATCCTTGCCCTGAAGGTCCGGTCGGCGACGGGCGCGCTCGTGCCGTTGGGAACCCTCATCGAAGTCCAGGACAGGAGCGGTCCGGCGCTCGTCCAGCATTACAATATGTATGTCTCGGTACCGCTACAGGGCAATCCGGCGCCGGGTGTGTCGACCGGCACCGCCCTCGACAGCATGGAGAAGATCGCGGGTTCGCTACTGCCCTCGGGAACGACCTTCAACTGGACCGAACTCGCCTTTCAGGAGCGCGGCACCGGCAACACAGCGATCTTTATCTTCGCGCTTTCGGTGATTTTCGTCTTTCTGGCCCTGTCGGCGCAATATGAAAGCTGGGTGCTGCCGCTCGCGATCATCCTGATCGTGCCGTTGGCCATCCTTGCGGCCCTGCTTGGCGTCCATCTTCGCGGCATGGACAACAACATCCTGACGCAGATCGGCCTCATCGTGCTAATCGGCCTTGCGGCAAAGAACGCGATCCTGATCGTTGAATTCGCGAGGCAAGCGGAAGAGGACGGTAAGACGCCGGTGGAGGCGGCGATTGAAGCCAGCCATCTGCGCCTGCGCCCAATCCTGATGACGGCATTCGCCTTCATCTTCGGCGTCGTGCCGCTGATGATCGCGACGGGGCCAGGCGCGGAAATGCGCCAATCGCTCGGTACTGCCGTCTTCTCGGGAATGCTCGGCGTCACGATCTTCGGCTTGTTCCTGACGCCAGCCTTCTACGTCGTGCTGCGCGCGCGCCGCCGCAAAGTCGCGCCGAAAGGGCAACCGGTCGAAGAAACAGGTTGATCGTTACGAAGGGCGCTGCTCAAGCGGGCGGCGCTTGGGTGCTTCGTTGGACAGGAGCTTGCGCAGCGGCTTCTCGACCATCTCATAGGCCGCAATCCCGAGCAACGTTCCACCGCAAATGGCCGCAACGACGGCAAGGCCGCCCGGAATTCCGAGAATTCCTGCAGCCTTGATGGCGACCGATACCGCAAACGTATGCCACAGGTAGATGGAAAAGGACGCATCGCCGAGATAGGTGAGCAGCGGCACGCGGCCGATGCTGCCGTCGGCCTCCAGCGAGACCATGCCGAACACCAGCGCCATCGCCAGCGGTCCGCATATGAATTCGTCGAACCCGGCACCCATCAGGTGAATCGCCGCAAAACCGCAGAGTGCGGCGCCGACGCAGCCAAGCCCGAGACTATTTCCGGCGGTCCAGCGCCGCAACCACAGCTCGGCAATGAAGACGCCGCCGAGGAACTCCAGGATGATCGGCCGCGTATAGGTGGCGAGCATCGGCGAAGACGGCTTCCACATCACGCCGACCACGACGAAGAAGCCGAACGCAACGGAGAGGAAAGGCAGCCGCCACTGGCGCGGCAAGAACAAGGCGCCGGCAAAAAGGACATAGAAGAACATCTCGAAATTGAGCGTCCAGCCCTGAACGAGGATCGGCCAAATCTCGCCGGTGCTCGGCGAGTGCACAGGAACAAAGACGAACGAACCCAGGACGTGGCCTGCATCGAGCTGTAGGTTCGGAAACAATCCTGCCATCGCTCCGCCGATCATGATGACCGTCACCAGCCAGTATGAGGGTGCGATGCGGCGGATGCGGTCAACAAGGAAGCGATGCGGCGTCAGCGGCTTGCGGTCGCTAATCACCCACATGATGAAGCCGCTGATGACGAAGAAGACGTCGACGCCGGCAGCACCGATCGTGAAGTGCCCGCCACTTCTTTCAGCCGCATGGAAAACGACGACGGCCAGTGCCGCAAAGGCACGCAAATATTGGATCCCGTAAAGGGTCTTCATGCATATCCCTCGTTGCGCCGCTTTTTGCGGCGTACGTGCAAAAATCAGGAACGAACAGGCTTAGCAGATTGGTAATGGTGCAGGCCGGCCATCGCCGAGCGCTGGCGCGCGCCGACAAGCTTGCCTGCGGAAAAATAAAGAAGAAAGGTACCGACGTTATAGGGCGTCAAAACGTCGATCTCAACGAACGAACGGATCAGAAGCAGCACGGTGATGCCGAAAAGGAAATAGGATTCATCATTGCGCACGTCCTCGATCAGCCGGCGCAGATGCCCCCAGAGGGTCGCGATGATCGTAACAGCAAGGATGAGCACGCCGATCAGACCGAGTTCCACGGCCGTCTCGATGTAGGTATTATGAAAATGGAAACCGGCTCGCGAGGCGATGAAGAATTCCTTCCATAGCCGCTCAGGCTCTGCGAAGCCCTGAACCCAATAAGCCTGATAGCCGATGCCGATGGCCGGGTTCTGCGCCGCAGCCGCAATACCCTGTTGCCAGAGATAGGTGCGACCCGTCAGGGTCG
This sequence comes from Rhizobium sp. 007, assembly GCF_015353075.1. Classification (NCBI taxonomy): domain Bacteria; kingdom Pseudomonadati; phylum Pseudomonadota; class Alphaproteobacteria; order Hyphomicrobiales; family Rhizobiaceae; genus Rhizobium; species Rhizobium sp. 007. The sequence goes on from NZ_CP064187.1 coordinate 2,695,885, forward strand.
AATCCTTGCCGAAGATGCCCAAGACCGCGTCGACAGCGCCTAGATAGACGCCCGCCACCACCAGGATGACAGCCGCGACGCCGCCGCCGACCACCAGCAGCTTGCGTTGTTGCGGCGACAGCATGAGCACGACGCGAAACCCTATCAGCAGGGCAACGACCGCCGCCGTCGTGATGACCGAGGTGGCCGATTGCGAGGTAAGCAGGCAATAGGCCGCCATAAGGCCGACTATGCCCGACGCCATCATCCAGAAACGGCGCTCGCCGTAAATGAAGACGGCGGCAAAGGCGAAGATGATGCCCAGCGACGCATAAAAGCCGAGCTGGTTCTTCGATGCGAAGGCGCCAACGAAACTGTAAGTCCCGTCCAGCGCGTCATATTCGTAGTAGCCGAAGAGGATCGAGTAAAGCAGCACGACCGCCGCGCCTGCCACGACCCCGAGCGTCAGCGTCCGGACATCAAGCACGCGCACGGCAATCAGCGCACAGACCACCTGCGTCAGATACTGGATGCTCGCCCTCAGCGACACGCTCGGCACGGCGGACCAGAAGACAGAGAGGAAGGCGAAACCGGCGAAGGCGAACAGCCAGATGAAGCGGCTGTAGCTGCCGAGCACCTTGCGATAATTGACGGCGACGAGCGGCAGCCACAAGGCATAATAAAACAGGATCGCCACCTGCCCGAAGCGGATCGAGTAAGCAAAGCAGAAGAGAGAAAGCGCAACCGCCGGAATGGCGTAAAGCTCGTTCTCACCTGGCTTTATCAGCACCGATTTGGCGATCCGCATGCGGGTCTCCGCTATCTCATCGCAACCCCGGCCGTGACCCTGATCAGGTCGCCCGGTTGCAATGTGCTATTTTCCGTGACCGGAACTTCCTTCGACTGGCCGTCAACCTCCCGCACGATGGAATAGCTGATGCTGGCGGCATTCTGAGGGTCGAAACGAGCGGCGTCGTTCGATTGCGCCAATGCTTCCGACATCAGCGCATCGCTGGTGGCAATCTTCAGGTTGAGCGTGTCGAGTTCGGATTCGGTGTCCTGCAGTTCCTGCGACAGCTTGGCGTCCCAGTCGTTGCGCAGGGTGATCTCGTCCTGATTGGCCTGGCTGATGTCCTGCTTGGCCTTCAAGATGTTGGTATCAATATCGAGAAGGGTCGCCTCGGTATCGGCGGCGCGCTGTTCGGCGGCCATTTTTCGGGCGCTGAGCGCAAGGCCCTTCTCGGCCAGGTTTTCGACCTTGTCGCGGTCCTCCTTGGCAAGCTCGAGCTGGCGCGTCTGTGTCTCGGTCTTTTTGCCGAGAGATTCGATTTCGGCCTGCAACAGCGATTTCAGGTCGTCCAGCGCCTGAAGCTGCAGCGTGAGCCGCTTCTTGCGCGTGTTCATCAACGCCATTTCGCTGGCGAGCAGGGCTTTTGCCTCGGGCAGATCCTTGAGCTCCTGCGGCATTTCGATCGTGTCGCTCTTGGAGGTTTCCGCCTGCAGCCGCGCCTTGCGGGCAATGAGCCGGTTGCGCTCCGTCGTATAGACGACGGCGTCGCCCTTGGCGTTTATGAAATCGCGGGCAAAGCGCTGGCCGGCATCAGCCCGCCGCAGGCCGCCAGCGATGCTGACGGCCTTCACGACTGTCAGATTGGGTGCGAAGGGATACTCGCCGGGGTTTTCCACATCGCCGGTCAGAAAGACCGGCCGGAACTGGGCAAGTTCGACGGACGCCGACGGCCGGTCCTTGAGGCCGAACTGCTTCTGAAGCGCGACGCCGATTTCCTGCGCGATTGCATCCGTCGTCTTTCCGGAGGCCGGGAGGTCGCCGACGAACGGCAGTGAAAGACTGCCTGAGGGGCCGATCGTGTAATCGCCGCTCACCACTGACCAGTCGCGGATCGCGCCTTCCGCCGTTTGCCATTCGGCAACGCGGATGCGCAGCTTGTCCATGGTGCCGAGCTGGTAGTCGGCAGCCCGGGCAAAGCCGGAGGACCCGATCAATATGCTAAGCCCCGCAACAAAAGCGAGGCCGTGCATAAAGGAATTTCCAAGCAGGTTGCGGCGCAACAGGATTTCTCTCATTCAGTCTTCCTCGTAAATCGGCACGGCAAGCCAAAAGCAGTACCGTACGTTACTTGGCGTATATGGAAGCGGTTTGTCAGTAGCTGCCACGCTGCATGCAGACGGCGGGGATCGTCTGTGCAATGATCTTCACATCGCGGATGAGCGACCAGTTTTCGACGTAGTGGGTGTCGAAAGCCACGCGGGCAGCATAGGACACGTCGTTGCGCCCGCTGATCTGCCAAAGTCCGGTAAGACCCGGACGCGCCTGTAGATAGTAGACGGCCGAAGACTCGTAGAGTTCCAGTTCATCAAGAACCACGGGCCGCGGCCCGACAACGCTCATTTCGCCGCGAAGGATGTTGATGAGCTGTGGCAGTTCATCAAGGCTGAGCTTGCGAAGCACGCTTCCGACCGTGGTGACCCGCGGATCGTCCTGCAGTTTTCGCGTTTCACGCCATTCTTCCATCGCCTTCGGATTGTTGCGCAGATGCTCCTGCAGGACCTTGTCGCCGTTGACGACCATGGTCCGGAACTTCAGGCAACGGAACTCCTGGCCGTTGTGGCCGATACGGCGATGCCCATAGAAAGCCGGCCCCTTGTCGGAGAGCTTTACGAGCAGCATCACCATCAGAAAAATCGGGCTCAGGAAAAGGAGCCCGAGCGAGGCAGCCGTGATATCGAATGCCCGCTTCATGATCCCGCCAGTCGGCGGAAACACATTCGCATGAACCACGCCAAAAAATGGCGTACTGTCCGATCTCGTCGCAGACTTCATAGAGTTAACTCCACTTATGTTTGCCGTTTGGTCGGTAAGCCCAGGCCGCTAAGCTAGCGCTGACGAGTGAGGAGTGTATGGGTGGAATTTGTTTTTTTAAGCCACAATTTCATGGCGATTGTGTAACGGCCCGTTTCCGGCGTGTCTTTATCACATTTCTTTTTTTAAGGGTTCTCTAAATTTCATATGCAAAGCATGCAATGTTTTTGAATAGACTCTGTGCGGCGCACTAAAGGTCTTCGTGTTTGCTTCGCGTCGCAAAAAGATTGAAGAATAGATCTTTCTACGCCTTTCGGGTGACATTTGACTAAGCACTACGGGCACTGCCGAGAGTAGGTCAACTATATTGTCTTATCGCGGAATTTATTGCATCGCACCATCGATTTTGCGCCGCACACTCAAATCGGTTTAGATGAAAACTTTGTAATAAAAGTTGAACGCATTTGGCTTTCATGCGTTGGTTCGGTAGGCAAATGTGACGCAAAGTACCGCGTGCAATGACATAATTCGAACAACCTGAAGTAAATTCGACACATTTGCACCCCGAATCCTCGTCACGGCACTCCTTAACGAGGCTTGGTCGATTTTACCCAAAGCCGGAAGGAAACCTTAAACCGAATACTGTAGATAACGAGACGACGGATGAAAAAGAATGCTCTCGTTCGGTTGAAACAAGGGGCCTTCTAAAATATACAAAGTAAAGGGTCCTTAGGGAGGAAGCCCGAATTCAATGACTGTTCATTGAACGAACCTCCCCAAGGGAGGCACGGTTATGTATGCACCTCGCGTTTTCGTTAGCATGATCGGCGCTTTGGCCGTTTTTGCGGTTGCGACTTATTGGCTGAACGGCTCACTGGCAACGACACTGATAGACACGGTGATCTGTGCCGTTCTCCTGCAATTGGGCTATTTCGGCGGCGTCCTGTTCCTCGTGTGGAAGGAAGCAAAGGCGCGCAACACCCAGGGCACCACGGCGGTATCCCATACACCGGCCCGAAGCGACGACAAGGAGAAGATTCCGGTCTCGCCCTTCAATGGTTCCGAGCCTTTCAACCGTTGAAAGCAACGCTTGTTTGGCGACACGGATAGCGGCCAGCTGATCCCGTAATATCTTTTGAAGGCCTTTTGCATTGCCGCAGACGCGGCGACGTCCTAACTCTTGCGCGAGACAACGGAGGGTACGACGTGGTTGAAATGGCTAAGGCAAGCGTTTGCGTGATCATCGCCGCCAAGAACGCGGCCGATACGATCGGAATGGCTGTCGCTTCGGCTTTGCGGGAAAAACAGGTGGCTGAAGTCGTCGTCATCGACGACGGATCCGGCGATGGAACCGCCGGCGCTGCCAGAGCTGCCGATGACGGCAGCAATCGCCTGAATGTCGTTTCCTTCGAAAAGAACAGGGGCCCATCGGCCGCCCGCAATCACGCGATCGAAATCTCCACCGCCCCACTGATCAGCATACTCGATGCCGACGACTTCTTCTTTGAAGGCCGGTTCAGCCGGATGCTTGCGGACGACGACTGGGATTTCGTCGCCGACAATATCGCTTTCGTCGAGGCGGAGACCGTGACGCGTGCGCCCCAGCAACTCGATCATTTCCTGGACCGTCCGCTGTTTCTCGACCTGGTGGCCTTCGTCGACGGCAATATTTCGAAGCGCGGCGTCCGGCGCGGCGAAATCGGCTTCCTGAAGCCGGTGATGCGGCGCGCGTTTCTTAACGCTCACAGACTGCGCTATCGCGAGGAGATGCGTCTTGGGGAGGACTATGACCTCTATGTCCGGGCCCTGGCCAACGGCGCGCGCTACAAAGTGATCCACAGCTGCGGCTACGGTGCTGTCGTGCGTGGCAACTCGTTGAGCGGCAGCCACCGGACGGAGGATCTCCGCAAGCTCTACGAAGCCGACCAGGCGATCCTGGCGAACTGCAGCCTGACGCCGGAAGCCGCCGCCGCCGTGCGCCGCCACGAGAGCCATGCTCGCGGCAAATACGAACTTCGCCATTTCCTCGATATCAAGAAGCAGTCGGGCGCTGGTGCAGCCTTGCGCTACGCCCTCACCCATCCTTTCGCCGTTCCGGCGATTGCCGGCGGCATCTTCATGGACAAGACGGAACGTTTCCGCAGCCCCGGCGGCGTCGAGATCGCCACCAGAGGTGCTGGCGGCCTCAGATATCTGCTGCCGTCGTCAGCCGAATAGGAAGCGCTACTTCGAAAGCTTGCCGCCGGCGATCTGAAGAGCACTCGCAAACAAGGCCGGATCACGCCACGCCCAGCGGGCCAGCATTTGGAAGTCCGGCAGGCGCCGCCGGCGCACCAGCCGCACCTGGCTCCAAAGCGCCTGCTTCCGCGCCCGGTTCTTGTAGGCCTTGATGGTCTCGATCTCCTGCGGACGCTTCGAAAAACGGCTTTCAAGCCGGTCGAGCGCCATCCAGGTGATGAACTGCTGCTTGAGAAACTGCGGTGAATCGTTGTCTACGCCGTGGAAGATGTTGATGCCCTCTCCGCGCAAGGCGCCCGCCTCCACGCAAAGGAGCACGCGCCGCGCCGCAAGCATGCAATCGCAAAAGAACAGCACGTCCTCCGCCGCCAGCCGCAGCGCAGCGTCGAAGCGGACCTTGTCGATCAGCGGCCGGCCGATGACCATGCACGACATGTGGAGAAAGGCCCAGTTCTTGAGCATCACGCCGGCAATGTCGGGAATCTCGAGCAACAGCGGGTGCTCGGAAAGGCGCACCGCCTTTTCACTGGCCTCTAGGTCGGCGATGCTGAAATGATAGTCGAATTCCTCACCTCCGTGGATCGACGCCCAATAGCAGTCGGCATCGAACGTCTGCAGCGCATCATGGGCATTCTGCAGATGTTTTGGCGTCCACAGGTCGTCTGAATCGAGGAAGGCTGCAAAGCGCGTTGCCGCCGGAACATTGTCGAGGCCTGTATTACGCGCCCCGCCCGGTCCCGCATTCGCCTGCTTCACAACCGCAATCCGCGATCGCTGGCCTTCGGCAAGTGGCTTCAGCTCGTCTTCGGCGGGATAAGGCGACTGGTCATCAACGACGATCACATCGAAGTCCTGAAAACTTTGGGCAAAGACCGAGGCCAGCGCGCGGCGCAGAATGCCGTCCTCGCGCTGATAAAAAGGGATGATGATCGTGAAGGTCGCCATTCTTTCTCCTGAAGAGTCCGGTGATGGGCACATAGGGTCGAGACTGCACCCGAGCAAGTTGCTGCACTGCGAAATGATGTAGGTCATTCCGGCCGAAATTTGTCAAAGCCCACCAGCGCGTTGTCAAATAGCCATGTGCCGAATAAACCCATTTGGGGAGCGACGCCACATTTCAGCCACATTCAGGCACCCGGCATCGCGTGAAAACCGATGGACTTCTTCACCAAACGACAAAACTTTTCCGTCGCGGCGGCTTTCATCGCCCCCCAATTTGAATTTATGATGACTTTCCGATATACATTGCCCCATCGGCGTTTCAGTTCCTTCTCTTAAAGCCAAGCCCGATAAGAGCCGTCGCTGAGCCGTCCGAATCAGCCGTCCCGAAACGGGATCGCCGATCATTTTTGCTGCAGTGCCATATTTTCTTCCGCAAAAACGCTCTAGCTTTTGGTCTGCGGGCTCGAGTCTGCTCTCGTTGAAACGGTCGCAAGGGGGGTGCGACCCAATAGGGGTGACTGATAACGTGAACGTTGACGCCAACGTATCCTCGCGGATCAACCTGATGCGCATCGTGCTCATTTCGGGCATCGTGTTCGTCCATATACCGTTTGACCCTGCCAATACGCCGTTCAACGGAAACTACGGTTTCTTCGACTGGCTGCGGGTCTTCCTGAGCGAAGCGCTCTTCCGTGTCGGGGTTCCCTGCCTCAGCGCCATTTCCGGCTACCTGCTGTTTCGTGGCGGGACGGAGGGCTTCAACTATGTGAAAACCGTGTGCACGAAAGCGCAGACCGTTTTCCTGCCGTTTCTCATCTGGAACACGGCATTCTTCATCGCCGCGCTTGCGATGCTGAGCGTCGGCATCGGTGACGGCTATGTCGTAAGCCCGTGGACCGCATCGGTGCGTGGCCTTCTCAGTCAGCTCTTTGCGGCCGAGGAATTTCCCACCAACATCCCGCTTTACTTCCTGCGCGACCTCTTCGTCTGCATCCTGCTTTCGCCGCTGCTCGCCTGGCTCATCCGGCGCATCCCCCTGCTGACATTGTCGACATTGTTGCTGCTCGCGCTCATTCCGGAAATGTCGCTCTATATCGTGATCAAGCGCTCGATCCTCTTCAGCTTCGCTTTCGGCATCTATGCGAGCCTCTACAACATCGACATCAAGGCGCTCGACCGCTTTGCACCACTTGGCGTGGCGCTGCTGCTTGCCGCTTCGGCGCTGCTTGCAACCGCGATCTACATGACCGGCCCATCGATGCCGGACTGGGTGGAACTATGCCGAAATGCACTGGCAATCGGCGGGGCTGCCGGCTTCTGGATGCTCTCGGCACCGCTGATCAAGACCCCTCTCGGCCAGCGTCTTGCAAAGACCGGAAGCTTGAGCTTCTGGATCTTCTGCGCCCATTATCCGCTGCTCGTCCTATTCTTCATGATTTGGGGAAAGACGGGCATCGGCTTCTATCCGCTCTTCTTCTGCGGCTCGCTTCTGGTGCTCTTTCCAGTGCTTGCGCTTTCCAACAGCTTTGTCCGCAGCAACGCACCGCGTCTCTACGCCGTTTTGACCGGCGGCCGGACCAAAAAGAGCTCTCAATCCGCTTCCCGCCGGGATGTCCCGGCAGAATTCGTTCCACAGCAAAGGTGAGACATGACGGCCAAAATCGCGCATGCGCGACTGCTTTGCCAGAGTTTGACGATCGGCGCCCTTATCCTCGGCGCCCTCCCCGCCCATGCCCAGCAGGCAAAGGGCAAATCCTTCGTCGATGATTTCGATAAGATCGACCGCAGCGTCTGGTACGTTTCCGACGGCTGGAACAACGGCGCCCACCAGAACTGCACGTGGTCTAAGAACCAGGTGAAGGCTGAGGGCGGCATGCTGCAGCTGACCTTCGCCGAGGGTAAATCCAAGGACCGCAACTATCTCTGTGGCGAGATCCAGACGAAAAAACGCTTCAGCTACGGCACCTATGAAGCGCGGATCAAGTCTGCAACCGGCAAGGGCCTGAACTCCGCCTTCTTCACCTATATCGGCCCTGCCGATAAGCAGCAGCATGACGAAATCGACTTCGAGGTGCTCGGCAAAGACACGTCGACTGTTCAGGTGAACCAATACATCAAGGCCAAGGGCGGTAACGAAAAGCTCGTGCCCGTCGGCCAAGGCGCCGATCAGGGCTTCAATGACTATGCATTCGTCTGGGAGTCGGGCAGGCTTCGCTATTACCTGAACGGCAAGCTTGTCCAGGACGTCACCGACCCGTCCAAGATTCCCCAGAACCCGCAGAAGATCTTCTTCAGCCTCTGGGGAACGGACAAACTTTCGGACTGGATGGGCAAATTCGCCTACACCCAACCCACGACGATGGAAATCGATCGGGTGGCCTACACGGCGCCGGGTGACAAATGCCAGTTCCAGGGTTCGATCGCCTGCACGCTCAACTAAGCCTTCTGATAACCGCCGAAACATTGCACAGCACACCCGAAACGGACTCCGGTGACATCCGGGATAGCGCAAGGAGTATTGATGCTCAAAGTCCTCTATCTGGCGCATGATCTGGCCGATCCTGCCGTGCGGCGCCGCGTGCTGATGTTGACAGAAGGCGGCGCCTCGGTGACGCTTTCCGGCTTCCGGCGCGGCGAGAACGCGCTTGCCGCCGTCAACGGTCTCACGCCGATCGAACTTGGCCGGACCGTCGATGCCAAATTCGGCCAGCGCATGGGCGCTGTCGCAAAGGCGGTCGCCGGCCTGCGGGGCCTGCTGAACGGTGTCGAACGGCCGGACGTGATCATCGGGCGCAATCTGGAAGCGCTGGCAGTCGCCGAACGAGCCAGCCACCTCTTCGGCGGCGTGCCGATCGTCTACGAATGCCTCGATATCCATCGCCTTCTCGTGAATGACGGCATAGCCGGCAGGGCTGTGCGCCGTGCCGAAGCCTATTTCGGGCGAGATGCGAAACTGATCCTGACGAGTTCGCCCGCCTTCATCGCGAACTACTTCGTTCCGCGCTCGGCTCTCAAGGCGCCTATCATGCTTGTCGAGAACAAGGTGCTCGCGCTGAACGGCATGCCGGAAGCAACCCCGCTCCGCTTGCCGCCGAACGAGGGCGAGCCCTGGAAGATTGGCTGGTTCGGTGCGCTCCGCTGCCGCAAGTCGTTGCAACTGCTTGCCGATTTCTCCAGCCGGATGAACGGCCGTGTCCGCATCGTGCTGCGCGGCCGGCCGGCCTATTCCGAATTCGAGGATTTCGACGCCTTCGTCGCCAATGAACCCTACCTGAGCTTCGAGGGGCCGTATAAGAACCCGGAAGACCTGCCGGCGATCTACAGCGACGTCCACTTCTCCTGGGCGATCGACTTCTTCGAGGAGGGCCTCAATTCCAGCTGGCTGCTTCCCAACCGGATCTATGAAGGTTGCCTCCATGGCAGCGTCCCCATTGCGCTCGCAGGCACCGAGACGGCTCGCTTCCTCTCCCGCAAGGATATCGGCCTGACGCTGCACGACGCCTCTGTCGAAAGCCTCGAAGCACTTTTCGAGAACCTCACCGGTGAACGATACGGCACACTCGCTGCGGCAGTCGCCGCCGAGGATCGGAAGAGCTGGCTCGCCGACCGCAGCGATTGCCGCGCCTTGGTCGACAATCTGTCCCGCCTTGTACCGTCCGCCGCCGAAGCGCAGACGGCCGATGCCTCTAACCCCGCAACCGCAGTTCCAGAAGGGTCGACTGCAATGAAGACTGACGTTTGTTCCAGCGTCGCCAGCCTCATCATCATTCCTTGCCTGAACGAGGCAAAGCACATCAAACCCTTGATCGAAAAACTCGGCCCGGCGCTTGATGAGTTGAACGCCCGCATCGTCGTCGCAGACGGCGGAAGCACCGACGGCACGCGTGAGATCGTCGGCCGTATCAGCCAAACCGACCCGCGCGTCATCCTGCTCGACAATCCCCGCCGCATCCAGAGCGCAGCCATCAATCTCGCGGTCAAGACCTTCGGCCGCGATTACGAATACCTGATCCGGATCGACGCCCACGGCGACTATCCGGCGGACTACTGCCAGCGGCTCGTCGAAGAGGCCGAGCTTACTCAGGCGGATTCGGTCGTGGTCGCCATGGAGACGATCGGATTCGGCATTTTCCAGAAGGCCACCGCTTTCGCGCAGAACTCCAAACTCGGCAACGGCGGCTCGAAGCATCGCGAGGGAGCCAAGGGCCATTGGACCGATCACGGCCACCATGCGCTGATGCGCGTCGCAGCCTTCGAGACCGTCGGCGGCTACGATGAAACATTCAGTCATAATGAGGACGCGGAATTGGATTACCGTCTGAAAAAGGCGGGCTTTGGCATCTGGATGACCGACAAGACACGGATGATCTATTATCCAAGATCAACCGTTGGAACGCTTTTCCGGCAATATCTCGGCTATGGCCGGGGCCGTGCGAAGAACATTCTGAAGCACGGCAGCATGCCGAACCTTCGCCAGATGCTGCCGCTCGCGGTGGTTCCGGTCTTTATCGGCGCGTTTCTGGCCGTGCTGAGCTGGATTGCGGTCATTCCGTTCAGCCTCTGGGCCGTCGCCTGCGTCGGCTACGGTTTCTGGATGGCGGTCGGCCAGCGCAATCCATACGGGCCGCTTGCCGCACTCTCGGCCATGGTGATGCATTTCGCCTGGTCGGCCGGTTTCTGGATGGAGCTCCTGAGCTTCCGCAACCGCAAGGCGTCTTGATGAAGGACCAACGCATGCAGATCGATATCGGCGTTTGCACCTATCGCCGCGCCTCGTTGGACGAGGCGCTGCTTTCGCTTGGCGTGCTTGCGGTTCCTGAAAACGTCACCCTGCGCATCATCGTTGCCGACAACGATGTGACGGCGAGCGCGCAGGAACGCGTCGACGCGCTCCGCTCGACGATCCCGCACGAGATCGCCTATGTGCACTGCCCGGCATCGAACATCTCGATTGCCCGCAACGCCTGCCTCGAAAATGCCAAGGGCGATTTCCTGGCCTTCATCGACGACGACGAGGATGCCTCGGAAAACTGGCTGGTGGAGCTGCTGAATGCGGCGAAAAAGACCGGCGCCGATGCGATCCTCGGCCCGGTCCGCAGCGTCTATGCATCGACCGCTCCTGCCTGGATGCGCGAAGGGGATTTTCATTCGACGTTGCCGGTCTGGGTGGGCGAGGAAATCCGCACGGGCTACACCTGCAACGTGCTGCTCCGTCTCGGCTCCGAACATGTGAAGGGCCGCCGCTTCAACCTAGCGCTTGGAAAGACGGGCGGCGAAGACACCGAATTCTTCAGCCATATGCACCGGGACGGAGGACGCATCGCCTATGCTCCCGAAGCGCATGTCTATGAGGCGGTGCCGGAAAAACGGGCGGAGCTTTCATGGCTCGCAAAACGCCGTTTCCGTTTCGGCCAGACGCATGGACGTCTATTGCAGGAGAGGCATAGGGGTCTTAACCGCCTGAAACAGATCGGACTTGCCACCGCAAAGGCCGTTTATTGCCTGGGCGTGGCGCTCGTCTGCATCCTGGTGCCCGTTCCACGCTATCGCTATGCACTTCGCGGCACGATGCATCTCGGCGTCGTCAGCGGCCTGCTCGGCGTGCGCGAGATTCGCCAATATGGCGCAGCAGAGGGGACCGCATGACGAAAGAGCTGCCGGACATCAGCTTCATCATGGCTGCATATAACGCAGCCGAAACGCTTTCGAAGGCAATCGAAAGCGCGCTGGCGCAGACCGGCGTGACCGTCGAGGTCATTATTGCAGACGATTGCTCGGGCGATGACACGCGCGAGGTGGCCCGCAGCTATTCGGACAGGAATGTCCGTCTGCTCGCGCTCGAAACGAACGGCGGACCGGCCGCAGCGCGCAACGCAGCCATTGCCGCGGCAACGGGCCGGTGGCTTGCCGTACTCGATTCCGACGATGCGATCGAACCGGGGCGGCTGGCCAGGCTGATTGCCCGCGCCGAGAAAGCTGGGGCGCAGATCGCGGTCGACAATCTGCGGGTGATCCGCGCCGATGGCACGCCGCCGGAAACCATGTTTTCCGAGATAGCGTTGGCAGCCATGCCGGAACTGACGCTGGCCGATTTCATTCGCTCCAATGCGCTCTTCCAGACGACGCATAATTTTGGTTATCTCAAGCCTGTTTTCGAACGAGCCTTCATCGAGCGGCACGCACTGCGCTTCGACGAAAATCTGCGGATCGGCGAGGACTATGTATTCCTCGCCTCCGCACTGGCGCTTGGCGCGCGCTGCGTGGTCGAGCCCGTTGCCGGCTATGACTACAATATCCGCGAGGGTTCCATCTCCCGGGTGCTGGAACTCCGGCATATCGAGGCGATGATGGAGGGAGACAGGGTCTTCCTTGGCAAGCATACGCTCGATGTGGAGGCCTCCTCTGCGCAGAAATTCCGGACACGCAGCCTGCGGCAGGCGAGATCGTTCCTTCTCCTTGTCGACAGCATGAAGAACAGATCGATCTCCGGCACGATCAAGGCGGCATGGAGCGATCCGATTGCGCTGCGCCACCTCAAGATGCCGATCGCTGTCCGCATCAACAGATTGGCCGCGGCATTGCGCAATCGCGCCGGCCTCAAGACAGACATTCCAACGTTCGGCGGCGCGCCGCGCTCGCCCAAAGGATGACCTCATGAATCAACGAAACCTGACCCTGCACAGCACGGTACCGAAAGCGTCCGACGATTCCGACAGCTTCATCGATATCGATCGGCTGATTGCGATCCTGTTTCGCCGCGCCGGTTCGATCGCGCTTTGCGTCGTCGCGTTCGTGGCGCTTGCTGCCATCTATCTGATCCTTTCGACACCCGTCTACACATCGATGACGCAGATCCTGCTCGATGACAGCATGACCAAATATGCCGAGGATGAGGCGCCTGCCGCCAGTGCCCAGCAGGTGGATATGCAGATCGCGAGCGCCGTCGAGATTCTGAAGTCGAACGAGTTGGCGCTGAGCGTCGTCGATGCTCAAAACCTCTCCGAGAACGATACCATCCTCGATCCCGGCCAGGGGGCCGTCGAACTGGTGAAATCCGGCGTGAAACTCATTGCCAGCGCCCTGACACCGGGCGGCCCGCCGGCCTCGGAGGAGAATGCCCGCAATGGCCGCCGTCAAAAGGCTGCGGCCATGCTGCAGCAGGCGCTGTCCGTGGAACGCGTTTCCCGCAGTTCTGTGATCGCCGTCGCCTTCCGCTCGACGGACAAGATGCTGGCGGCAAGGGTCACGAAGGCCTATGCCGACGCCTATCTGAACGACCAGCTCAACGCGAATTTCGACGCAACCGAACGCGCCTCCGTCTGGTTGCAGGAACGTCTTGCCGACCTGCGCGACCGTTCGCAGCAGGCTGCGCTCGAAGTCGCAAAGTTCAAGACCGAAAACGGCCTGACCTCGGCGAACGGCGAACTGATGTCCGAGCAGCAGCTTGCCGACCTCAACAAACAGCTCATCGTCGCGCAGGCTGATGCGGCCAGCGCCTCGGCCCGTTACAACCAGTTCAAGTCGATTGTCGATCAGGGTCCGGAAGGTGCGGTCAACAACGCCGCAATTTCCTCCGGCCAGACCGACAATTCGGTGATCCAGGACCTGCGCACACGTTATATCGGGGTTACCCGCCGCGAGCAGGAGATCACCACCAATTTCGGTGCCGACCATCCGCAGGCGGTGCAGCTCCGCACGGAAAAGGAAGACCTGACGGGTCAGATCTTCCAAGAACTCCAGCAGCTTACCTCCAGCTACCGCAACGAGTTCGAGGTCGCGAAATCGCGTCAGGAGTCGCTGCAGGAAAACATCCGGCATCTGACCGGAAAGAACTCGGAATCCGACAAGTCGATCGTCAAGCTCAACGATCTCGAACAGCGGGCAACCGCGCTGAAGACGCTTTATGAAGCCTATCTCGGCCGTTACGAGGAGGCAGCACAGCAACAGTCCTTCCCGATCGCCAAGGCGCGTGTGATTTCCGAAGCCGGTATCCCGACGTCACCGTCGAGCCCCAAGAAGACGATGACGCTCGGTCTGGCGATCGTCCTCGGCCTGATGGCTGGCGGCGCGTTGACGGCATTCCAGGAATTCCGCGAGCGCTTCTTCCGCGTCGAGGGTGACGTTCGCTCTATCCTGGGCCTGAAGTTCCTCGGCTATCTGCCGCTGGTCGGCAAATTGCCGAAGGAGCGCAAGGTCTTCCAGCCGCGCAAGACCCCGCTACCCCCGGCCCCAGAAGTGCCGGAAGACGGCGCGAGTTTCGAGCGCATCATGCGTATCGTTCTCGAAGCGCCCCGCTCGGTCTTTGCCGAAACGCTACGCAACGCCAAGCTTGCAAGCGACGTCATGTTCCAGGGCAAGAGCGACCGCGTCATCGGCGTCGTCTCCGCCCTTCCCGGCGAAGGCAAGTCGACGACCGCCGCGAACTTCGCAGCACTGCTTGCCTCCAGCGGCAAGCGCACGTTGCTGATCGACGCCGACCTTCGCAACCCGGGGCTTACGCGCATGCTCAAGACCCCGCCGCAGCATGGTCTGGTCGAAGCGGTGCTCGGCGACGTACCGTGGGCAAGCGCAGTCAGGGTCGACAGCCGCACCAAGCTTGCGATCCTGCCGGTCGTTTCGAACGACAACCTGATGCACACCAGCGAGCTTCTTGCCTCGCAGGGCATGTTCAATTTGATGGAAAATGCCCGCAAGATGTTCGACTACATCGTCGTCGACCTTGCACCGCTCGGCCCGGTCATCGACGCGAAGGCCTTTGCGCCCCAGGTCGATGGCTTCCTGTTCGTGACGGAATGGGGCCAGACGCCAACCAACATGGTCCGCGATATCGTGAATGCCGAACCGCAGATCAAGCAGAAGATCCTCGGCGTCATCCTCAACAAGACGGATATGACCGAGCTCGCCAAATTCAGCAACTTCGGCGGAACGGAACGCTACCACCACAAATATGTCAGCTACTACACGGAGGAAATTCCCCCAAAGCGGCAGTCTGCCGAAGCCTGATCAGGTGGAGAAGAGGTGAACCCGACCCCGCCACAGGCGGGCGACGGTCAGCCTCCCGCTCTTGAAGGCCCGCGTGTCCAGATTGAGCCGCCGCGGCTGGACGTCCGGCTCGCTGCAGGGCGTATGGCCATGAACGACAAGCTTCGGCAGCGCGATGCCGCTGTCGAGGAACCGCTCGCGGATGAAGACGAGGTCCTCGTCGCTCTGCTTCTCGATCGTAAAATTTGGGTCGATCCCGGCATGGACGAACAAAACGTCCGGCGTATCGACGAGGATCGGCAGCGCCCGCATGAAATCGATATGCTGGCGCGGCAGCGATTGGCGGATGAAGCCGTCAAGCTTGGAAGCCGTCGGAAAGATGAGCGGCAGATGCTCGGCGTCGAGACCATAGGAGCGCAGCAGCGAATCGGCGCCCATGCGCATCCATTCGGAAAACGAAATCTTCCCGTCGATATAGTCGAGCATCATGATTTCGTGGTTGCCGGTCAGGCAGATGCGGTCGAAACCGTCCGGCACCGGCCCCATCAGATGCGAGATCACCTGCGCAGATGACGGTCCGCGGTCGATGTAATCGCCAAGCATGATGATGAGCTTGCGCCCGGGCAGGCGTGCTGCATCCCGCACGATCGTATATTCGGCCATCTGCAGCAGATCATGCCGCCCATGGATGTCGCCGACGGCATAGATCGGCCTGTCGCCGGGATCGAGCTGAAGGCGTTGCCGGGCGGGCGATAGCATCATGGGAACCTCTTGGTCATCTTCAATGGATGAGCCATAATCAATCCTGTGCCTGACTGAAAGCTGCGCGGTTGAGAATTGAAAGGTTTGTGGGATGGTCAAGCATGGCCATCTCTATCAAGCTGGTAAGAAAATTCAAACCACACCGACTTTGTAGAAAAACCGGCCTTATCATCTAGGTGGTGATCCATCACTCCTATCATCACCGAACAAGAGTACGATCGATGGGAACCGTATCGCAATTTCACGACCGGGCGCGACCGGTCGCACAGCGCATCGGAAGCGAGGAAGAGGCGATCAGCACAGCGCGCACCCTTGCCGCCGCCTTTCAGCGGCAGTCGAGCGAGCGCGACATCAATCGCATCCTACCCTATCAGGAAATCGACGCCCTCTCGCAATCCGGCCTTGGCGCGATCACCGTTCCGCCCGAATATGAAGGACTGGACGTTACCAATTCGCTGCTCGCCGAAATCGTTGCGATCATCGCTGAGGGCGATCCTTCGATCGGCGAGTTTCTCGAAGTCCATTTTACAGTCCTCGACGGACTTCGGCAGCAGGCTGGCGAAGAGCTGCAGCGCGCCCTCTTTGCGCGAGTACTTGCCGGCGATCGTTTTGCCGCGGCCACTTTTGCGGATGCTGCCGCAGTCAGTCCCCGCGGTCTCGGGTATCGAGTGAATGGCCGCAGCAGGTCTTCGCCGGCGGTGCTCTTTGCCGATTGGATCGCGGTCGAACATGATCAGACCGCGCTTTACCTCCCCTGCGACAGCGAAGGCCTTCAACTTGTCGATGATTGGGACGGCCTTGGCCAGCGCACCAACGGCACAGCCGCCATCGTGGTCAGCGACTTGCATGTCAACGCGGACGCAGTCGCGCTTGTCGCGCACGCGCCATCGGCGATCGGCGAATTGCTGCATGCCGCCGTCGATCTCGGGATCGCGCGTGCGGTTCTTTCCGCCGATGCCGGCGCAGCACAGGCAAACGACGTTGGCAAGCTCGCGATCGGCATAGAGACGGTAGCCGCGCTCCTGGAAAGGGCGGGCCGCAAGCTCGACATCGCGCAGATCAATATGAGCGGCCCGGCGGCCGAAGATGCCTATTTCTCCGCTACTGCGGCGCGCGCCGTCGCAAGTAAGGTGGCAATAGATGCCTCGAACCTGATTTTCGAACTAATGGGGGGAAACACCGCGAGTATCGGCCTCAATCTCGACCGGCATTGGCGGAACGCCCGCATCCGCGCACTGAGAACATCCGCCGATGTTCTTCATCAGCGCGCCGCCCATCATCTGCGTAAGGATCGCTAGATCAGCCTGCCGCGAAAACCGGCGACGTCTCGTGGTCTCCATCGCTAAGCTTGCCGCCCTTCGCGACGAATTGCTCGAGCGTCATGTTGTCGAGGATATCGGCGATCGCATCGCGCACTTCGGTCATCGAGCGGCGCACATGACAGGTTTCCGGATCCGAACAGTCGTCGCAGGCTTCATAAGCGGTGCGGCTTGCGCAGCGAATGGGAGCGAGCGGCCCGTCAAGCGTGCGGATGACATGGCCGATGCGGATTTCCGACGCTGGCCGCGACAGCGAATAGCCGCCGCCCGGCCCCTTCTTGGAGCGAAGAATGCCGACATTGCGCAGCTCCAGAAGGATCGTATCGAGGAACTTTTTCGGGATATTGTTGCGTGCGGCGACATCGTTGATGAAGGCGGTTTCTCCCGGCGCCAGACGCGCCAGATCAACCAGTGCCTTCAATCCGTATTTTCCCTTTTTGGTCAGCATTTTCGATCATCCCGCAGATGCGCCGCTGCTTTCTTTTATCCATGCAAATAGCGCCGAAAGCATGAACGCACAATAAATAGCTATTATTTATATAGGTTAAGTTCAACTTTATGGCTCTCCCCAAAAATCATGATCTTGCCTTAAGATTTTCGGCGGAATAATCGGCAGATCGCGAGAACGGTCACGCCGGGCTCTCCGAACGATTTCAACCACAATGGATGCAACCGATGCCGCTTTTACTCAAGGCGTGGCTATGCTATATGTCCAATTGACAGATATCCTACAAGTGGATATGTCTATCATTATTCTGAACTCATGCATGGACGAAAACGGCATGACGCTTAAGACGATGAAGCCTCTGACGCGGGCGCCTTTGCTGCACGTTTCGGTGCAAGAGAGCCTTCGCGCCTATATCGCCGACAACGGCCTTGCTCCCGGAACTTTGCTACCGGCCGAGGGAGAGCTTGCAAGCCAACTCGGCGTCAGCCGCAATTCGTTACGCGAGGGCATCAAGGCACTGGAGTCGCTTGGCGTTCTGGAATCGCGGCGCGGTGTCGGCATCTTCGTCAAGGCCTTCTCCTTCGAGCCGCTGCTCGACAATCTGGCTTACGGCCTCGGCGGCGCGCTTCGCCAGATCGAGGAAGTCCTCGAGATCCGCCGCACGCTCGAAGTCGGCCTCATCGGCAAGACGCTGGAGATGATCAGCGATGAGGATATCGCCGAGCTGCGTGCCACGGCAAACAGGATGCGCCTCCATGCCGAGCGCGGCGAATCCTTCGCCGAAGACGACCAGCTTTTCCACCGCCTGCTTTTCCGCTGCCAGAACAACGAGACGCTCGTACGGCTGATCGATGTTTTCTGGCTGGCTTTTTACAAGGCGTCCGACTTCGTCAATCTCGACAATGTCGATCCCATGGCCACCTGGAGGGACCACGAGGCGATCGTCGATGCAGTGGAAGCGAAGAACCTGGAGGAAGCGCGCATACGCCTGGATCGCCATTATGCCGGCATCTCCCGGGTGATCGCAAATAACAAGACAAGTTCAAATGTGGGAGGAACACAATGAAACGACTGTCCAGATTATCGGCCATCGCACTTACCGCGATGATGGCGACGACCGCCATTCCAGCCTTCACGACGCCGGCTGAAGCGGCAACGCTTTCCGGCGGCTTCGACGTCGGCCCCGGCGGCTTTCAAGGCAATTTCAATCCGCTGGCCGCGACCGCCGGCTTCACCTGGCTCAGCATCTATTATGAGCCGCTCGTCGCCTATGACGAGAAGCTGCAGAAGGTCGTCGGCGTGCTTGCCTCGTCTTATGAGGTCAGCGAGGACCAGAAGACCTACACCTTCAAGCTCGCGGATGCGAAGTGGCATGACGGCAAGTCCTTCACGGCGAAGGATGCGAAATTCACCATTGAACTGGCGACGAACGCCAAGACGGGCTCGGTGCTTGCCGCGCGCCTCAAGCCGGTTTCCGCGGTCGAGGCACCCGATGACCATACGCTCGTCGTCAAGCTGAGCGCACCGAGTGCCAGTATCCTGGATACCATGACCAAGGTGATGATGCTGCCCGAGCACGCGCTCGCCTCCACCCCCGCCGACCAGCTTGCAAAGAGCACCTGGTGGTCGACGTCCCCGATCGGTACTGGCCCGTTCAAGTTCACCAAATACGTCACCGATCAATATGTCGAGCTCGCTGCCAACATCGATTATCGCGGCGGCAAGCCGGCGCTGGAAAAGGTGATCAATCGATATTTCGCCGATCCGGCGGCAGCGATCGCCGCCCTCCGGTCCGGTGAAATCCAGTTCACCTATGTCGATTCCAACGACGTGCCGACCTTCAAGGACGACAAGTCCTTCAAAGTCATCGAAGGCAACTCGTTCGTCGTCAACTATCTGGGCTTCAACCACGATTCGCCGATCTGGAAGGATGTGCGCGTCCGTCAGGCGGTGATGTATGCCATCGATCGCGACGCCATCATCAAGAGCCTTTACAGCGGCGCTGCGACGCCGGCCAATTGCGCCTATATCGCCGATCGGCTGGTGCCGAAGGATATCGAAGCCTACGCCTACGATCCGCAAAAGGCCAAGGAACTGCTGAAGGAAGCGGGCTGGGATCAGATCAACGGCGCCAAGCCGATCACGCTTTTGACCTACTACACGACGCCGCTTGCGACCAACGTGCTCGCGGCAGTGCAGGCGATGCTCGCCCAGGTCGGCATCAATGTCGTGCCGCGCGCCGTCGATGCGCCGACCTACAACAGCATCGTTCTGAAGGCAGATGCCGACATCTCGCAGTTCCAGATGGTCTATGCCGGCCTGCAAAACGGCCCGGATGCCGGCAGCATCAATCCCGGCCTCAACGAAAAGCAGATACCGCCGGCAGGCCCGAACGTCGTGCGCGCCCGCATGCCGGATCTGACCTCAGCACTCGATGCTGCCCTTGCCGAAACCGACAGCAGCAAGCGCGATGCCCGCTATCAGCAGGTCTGCAAGGTGATGAACACCGAGTTGCCCTGGGGAACACTTTGGGTCGCGAACCGCTACGGCGTGGTGTCGACCAAGGTCAAGGATTTCGTCTGGACGCCGGCTCCGGGCGGCGGGCCATACCAGGCCAATCCGCAGCAGTGGTCGATCGCCGAATAAGGCGCTCTTCTTGAACTATCGAGGGTGGCTTCGGCCACCCTCACGGAATGGATTTCCAATGCTCAGATACAGCCTCCGGCGCGTGATCATCGGGATGGGCATGCTCCTTGCCTTGAGCGCGCTGATCTTCCTGCTGCTGCGCCTTGCGCCCGGCGATCCGATCGATGCCTATATCGATCCCAACATCCCAATGTCGTCGTCTGATCTTGCTGAATTGCGCAGCCGGCTCGGGCTCGACCAGCCTTTGCCGGTTCAGTATCTCGCATGGCTGCAGCAGGCGCTGGCCGGCAATCTCGGCTATTCGATCAAGCGGCTGGACCAGCCGGTCCTTAGCCTCGTGCTTTCGCGCATCGGCCCCACGGTGCTCCTAATGGGCACCGCGCTGGTGATCTCCATCGTCGCCGGGATTGCGATCGGCGTCATCAGCGCCGTGCGCCGCAATTCCGTCGCCGACATTTCCTTTTCGGTCTTCGCACTTGCCGGCATTTCCAGCCCGGCCTTTCTGAGCGCGCTGATCGGTCTTTACATTTTTTCCGTCCGGCTGAACTGGACGCCATCGGGCGGCATGCTGACGCCGGGCGAGGAGTTCTCAGTCCTCGACCTCCTGCGGCATCTAATCCTGCCTGCAGCATTGCTCGCCATCGCCCAGGCTGCCTTGATCATGCGCTACACGCGCGCCTCGATGCTCGAAGTCCTCAACCAGGATTACGTGCGCACCGCCCGCGCCAAGGGCGTCGTCGAATTCTGGGTCATCACCAAGCATGCGCTCAGAAACGCGCTGCTGCCCGTCGTCACGCTGATCGGCTCGACCATCGGCCTTGCGATTGGCGGGGCGATCTTCATCGAAAGCGTCTTCAACTGGCCGGGCATGGGCCTGCTGCTCGTCGATGCCGTTGAGACGCGCGACTATCCCGTCATCATGGGTGCGACGCTCGTCATCGGCGCCTGCGTCATCATCGTCAATCTGCTGACCGATATCGCCTATGCGGTCATCGATCCGCGCATCAAGGTGGGCTGAGTGATGCTGGCCCGCACCGCAACCCACAGACCCGGCCCTCTCGCCCGCGCCTTTGACCGCTTCCTTCTCAACCGGGCAGCCGTCTTCGGGTTATGCGTCGCGATCCCGATGCTGGCGATCATCCTCTCCTATCCGCTCTGGTGGCGTTTCCTGCCGAACGACATCGATCTCCTGGCGATGAACAGCGGCCCGACCGCGACGCATTGGTTCGGCACGGACGGCGTTGGCCGAGACGTCTTTGCCCGGGTTCTGGAGGGCGGCCGCATCTCGCTTCTGGTCGCCGTCGCCTCGACTGCGATCTCTGCGATGATCGGTTTCCTCTTCGGCGCCGTCTCCGCCCTGGCCGGCCGTTGGGCTGATGCGCTTTCGATGCGCTTCGTCGACCTGGTAATGACGCTGCCGCCCGTCATCTTCCTGCTCGTGCTCGCCTCGATTGCCGGTACCGGCATCTGGCCGACGGTGATGGTGATCTCGCTGCTCTCCTGGCCGCTGCTTGCCCGCATGATCCGCTCGCGACTGCTGGAACTGCGCGAACGCGATTTCGTCCTGGCGGCGCGCGGCATGGGTGCCGGCCTGCCACACCTGCTCTTCCGTCATGGCCTGCCGAATTCGATCGATATCCTGATGGTCTATGCGACGCTGCAGATCGCCAATGCCATTCTTCTCGAGGCCGGCCTCTCCTTCCTCGGGCTCGGCATTGCGCCGCCGGCTGCAAGCTGGGGCAACATGTTGAATGCCGCCCGCTCCACCGCAGTTCTCGAACAATATCCATGGCAATGGCTCTTCCCCGGTGGGGCGCTGGTCCTTGCCGTGCTTGCGATCAATTTCATTGGCGATGGCCTGAGGGACGCCTTCGATCCTCGCGCCGAATTAAACTGACAATCGAAAGAAAGCGAAAATGAGCAAATTCAAGGGTGTGGTTCCTCCTGTCGTAACGCCGCTGAACCCGGATTTCACCGTCGACTATCCCTCCTATACGCGCGTTCTGGAGCACCTGATCGGCGCCGGCTGCCACGGGGTCTTCGTGCTCGGTTCGACGAGCGAGGTGGTCTTTTACGACGACAAGACGCGGCGCGAGATCATCGAACATTCGGCGAAGGTGGTAAACGGCCGCGTGCCGCTCATCGTCGGCACCATCGATCCGACGACCGATCGGGTCATTTCGCATGCGAAGATCGCAAAGGCAGCGGGCGCCGACGCCGTTGTCGTAACAGCGCCCTTCTACACCGTTACCAGCCAGTCCGAGATCCTCGACCACTTCCGCTATATCCGCGACGCCGTCGATGTGCCGCTCATCGCCTATGACATTCCCGTCTGCGTCAACGTCAAGCTGCAACGCCAAACGACGGTGACGCTCGCCAAGGAAGGCACGATCATCGGCTTGAAGGATTCAAGCGGCGACGACGGCAATTTCCGCTATGCGCTTCTGGATCTCGCCGCGCACAAGGACATTTTCCTGATGACAGGCTCGGAAATCGTTGTTGATACCGCGCTGCTGATGGGGGCCCACGGCGTCGTTCCCGGCATCGCCAATGTCGACCCGCACGGTTATGTCCGCCTTTGGGATGCGGCGCAGCGTGGCGACTGGGCTCTCGCGAAGAAGGAGCAGGAACGTCTTTGCCGGCTCTTCGAAATCGTCTGGATCGCGCAGGGCCGTGTCAGCGGCGGCGCCTCGGGCATCGGCGCCTTCAAGACCGCCATGAAGCGGCTTGGCATCATCGACACTGCCTTCATGCCGCGTCCGCGTGCTCCCCTTAACGAAGCCGAGACCGCCAAGATCGACGAGATCCTGCGCGCGACCGAGCTGCTTGGCTGATGATCGCCATGCAACAGACCGCCGATCCCATTCTCGACATTCGCGGACTGCGGACGATCTTTCGCATCCGCGGCGGCGAGGTGACGGCGGTCAACGGCATCGACCTGACCGTCGCCGCCGGCGAGACGCTGGCACTCGTCGGCGAATCCGGCTCGGGCAAGTCGGTAACGAGCCTTTCGGTCATGCGGCTACTGACCCGCAATATCGGCGCGATCGCCGCCGGCAGCATTCGCTTGAAGCGGAAGACCGGCGCCGTCGCCGACCTCGTCCTGCTTGACGAGCACGACATGCGAAAAGTCCGCGGCGACGATATCGGCATGGTGTTTCAGGAGCCGATGTCGAGCCTCAATCCCGTCTTCACCATCGGCGACCAGATATCGGAGCCGATCCGCATTCATCGCGGGGCGGATCGGAAGGCCGCGATGAATGCGGCCATCGCCCTGCTCGAAAGCGTTGGCATTCCGGATGCGAAGCGCCGTGCCGGCCAATATCCGCATGAACTTTCCGGCGGCATGCGCCAGCGCGCGACGATCGCCATGGCGCTCGCCTGCGATCCGGTGCTGCTGATTGCCGACGAGCCGACGACGGCGCTCGACGTAACGATCCAGGCACAGATCCTCGACCTTCTCTTGAAGCTGCAGCGCGAGCGCGGCATGGCGATGCTCTTCGTCACCCACAATCTCGGCGTCGTCGCGGAAATCGCCCACCGCGTCGCGGTCATGTATGCCGGGCGGATCGTCGAGCAGGGGCCGGTCGGCGAGGTTTTCCGCCATCCGAAGCACCCCTATACGATCGGCCTGCTCGCCTCGATGCCGCGGCTCGGCGACGCAACCCGCATGAAGCTCGCCGGCGAAAAGCTCGCCGCCATTCCCGGCATGGTGCCGAGCCTGATGAAAATGCCGCCGGGCTGCGCTTTCTCGCCTCGATGCAAGTTCGCCATAGACGCGTGCCGCGCGGCTGTCCCGCCGCTCGAAGACGTCAATCCGCAGCATCGAAGCCGCTGCATCCGCTGGCGGGAGATTTAGATGAACGAGCCTTTGCTTTCCGTTCGCGGTCTCGCGAAACATTATACGTCGCGCGGCACGAAACTTACGATCCTGCAGGATATCTCCTTCGATATCGGCAAGGGCGAGGTCGTCGGCCTCGTCGGCGAATCCGGCAGCGGCAAGACGACGATCGGCCGCTCGGTGCTACGGCTGGTCGAGCCCTCTTCCGGAAGCGTGCGCTTTGACGGAACCGAACTCACCGAGCTGTCCGCCTCCGCCATGCGGCGCGCGCGGCCGCGCATGCAGTATATTTTCCAGGACCCCTATGCCAGCCTCTCGCCGCGCATGACGATCGGCGAAATCCTGACGGAGGGGCTGAAGATCCAGGGCATCGGAAAGCGCGAGGAAAGGCTCGACCGGGCGCGGTCCGCCCTCGAAAAGGTCGATCTTCCGGCCGACGCACTCAATCGCTATGCGCATGAATTTTCCGGTGGACAGCGCCAACGCATCGGTATTGCCCGCGCCTTGACGCTGTCGCCGGAATTCATCGTTGCCGACGAGCCCGTTTCGGCGCTCGACGTCTCCATCCAGGCGCAGGTCATCAACCTGCTGCGCGATCTGCAGCAGCGCCTTGGCCTCACCATGCTGTTCATTTCGCATGACCTGGCGGTGGTCGAATATATCTGCGACCGCGTGATCGTGCTCTATCTCGGGCGGATCATGGAGATCGCAACGAGCGCCGATCTCTATGCCAGGCCGCAGCATCCCTATACCCGCGCCCTACTCTCGGCGATCCCCTCGCCTGACCCGGATGCCCGGCGTAACCGGCAGATATTGAAGGGCGACATTCCAAGCCCCGCCAACCCGCCAAGCGGCTGCGTCTTCCGGACGCGCTGTCCAAAGGCGCTGGATGCCTGCGCCCGGACCGTGCCGGAACTGCGCGAAGTGGCCCCTGGGCATTTCAAGGCCTGCATTCGAGACGACCTGGATTGATCGGCAAAAGGAGCATTCGGTGACAGAAAAAAGGCGGCATCCGATCGGCGGGAACTGGGCAAGCCTTCTTTTGCCGATCAATCCAGACGACAGCATCAATTTCGATAAGCTCGGCGAGGAAATCGATATTCTGATCGCAGCCCGCGTCGACGGCATTTATTCGAACGGCACGGCAGGCGAATTCCACAACCAGACCGAAGCGGAATTCGACCGCATCCAGTCCATGCTGGCAAAGCGTTGCACGAAAGCCGGAATGCCCTTCGTCATCGGCGCATGCCAGCCGGATGCGATGATCCAGCTGGACCGCGTCCGGCGTGCAGCCTCGTTCAGGCCGCTTGCCATTCAGGTGATCCTGCCGGACTGGTGGCCGCTCAACGATCTCGAAGCTGCCGATTTCCTGGCGAGGGCATCTAAGGTCGCCGATGGGATTGCGCTGATCCTCTACAATCCGCCGCATGCCAAACGCGTTCTAACGCCCAGAGAGCTCGCAAATATCTGCATCCCCTGCCCTGATATCGTCGGGATCAAGCTTTCCGATGGCGGCGCGGACTGGTATGGCGAAGCGCGGAAACACCTCCAGGAATTCTCGCTCTTCGTACCCGGCCATCATCTGGCGACCGGCATGAGAGAAGGCGTGGCTGCAGGCGCATTTTCCAATGTCGCCTGCCTCAGCCCGCGCGGCGCGCAGCGATGGACCGATCTGATTGAGACCAACCTCGAGGCCGCATTGGAAACGGAACGCCGGATCTGCCGATTCATGGACGAACACATCGTCCCCTTCCGCCAGAAGGCCGGTTATTCGAATGCCGCGCTTGATAAACTGCTGAGCGCAATCGGCAATTGGGGACCTGTCGGAACACGGCTGCGGTGGCCCTACCGCGCCATCGACGAGACGGAGGCTGCGCGGCTTAGCGAGATCGCGCGCGAGGCGCTAGGCGAGCTCTTTTTTGCGCCCTAAAACACCAGCTGCACCTTGCACGCAGCCGAGCGGTCGCCGGCCTGCTCGAAAGCCTCCAAAGCGCGTTCGAGGGGGAAGCTGTGGCTGATGATCGGACGGATGTCGATCTGCCGGCTGGCGATCAATGCCACCGCATCTTTGAATTCGCTGTGAAAGCGTTGCGAACCGTGGATATGCAGTTCCTTGCCGACCAGGGCATTGAGCGGAATGGCTATGTCGCCGGTCACGCCCACCTGCACGATCGTGCCGCGCGGCTTGACCGACGCGATCGCAAAGCGGATTGCCGGCGCTGCGGCAGAGCATTCGAATGCAAGGTCGAAATAGCCTTTGCCGGCTTCGTAGGGCGCGAGCGCATCCTGATCTTTTGCATTGATCGTTTTGTCCGCTCCCATTGCGCTTGCGCGCCGGAGCGCGGCGTCAGCAAGGTCGGTGACGACGATTTCCGCAGCCTGACGATAACGCGCCGCGGCAACGGCAAGGCATCCTATCGGGCCGGCGCCGGTGATCAGCACCTTTTTTCCCGCGATCTCGCCCGCGCGTGAAGCTGCATGCAGGCAGACGGCCAGCGGTTCGGCGCATGCCGCTTCGGCCGCGCTGACATCACCGGAAACAGCAACGCATTGCACCGCCGGCACGACCAGCCACTGGCGAAACATGCCTTGCTCATGGGGAAGCCGCATGGCGCTTCCCATGAAGCGCATGTCGAGGCAGTGGATCGGCTGCCCACGCTTGCAATATTCGCACGATCCGCACGGCTGGCTCGGATTGACGGCGACCAGGGTGCCCTCAGGCAGGGCCACTCCGGCGCCCGCCGTCTCGACGAAGCCCGACGCCTCGTGTCCGGGAATGATCGGCTCGCGCACGCGCACCGGCCCAAAACCGCCGTCCTGGTAGTAATGCAGGTCGGAGCCGCAGATCCCTGCAGCCGCCATGCGCAAGAGCACTTCGCCTTCGCCCGGTTCCCGCACGGAGCCTGCCTCGACCCTCAGGTCCCGCGCTCCGTAAAGCCGGGCAAATCGCGTCTGCATAAGCTTCCTCCCCATTACTTCAGCAACCCGAGCTGCTGCGGCAGCCAGAGCGAGACCGACGGGATAAAGGTGATCAGGATCAGTGCGACGAACAGCGGCGCGAGCCAGGGCAGGATCGCCATGGTCGTGCGCTCGACGGAGAGCTTTGCCACCCGCGAAAGGACGAACAATACCATTCCGAGCGGCGGATGAAGCAAGCCGATCATCAAATTGAGCGTCATGATCAGGCCGAACTGCACGGGATCGATCTGGAATTGCGTCACAATCGGCAGCAGGATCGGAACAAGGATGGTGATCGCCGCGATCGTATCCAGGAAGCAGCCCACGAAAAGCATCAGCAGATTGACGAGGATCAGGAAAACCCACTTGTTGTCGGTGATTGAAAGGATCGCCGTCGACAAGAGCTGTGCGGCCTGGCTGACCGTCAGCAGCCAGGCAAAGACCGAGGCCGCGGTGACGATGAAGAGAACCGAGGCCGTGGTCTCGATCGTATCGAAGCTCGCCTTGGCGAGCGTCGAGAGTGTCATGGTGCGGTAGCGCACCAGCCCCAGGAAAAGCGACCAGAGCACAGCCGCGACTGCCGCTTCCGTCGGCGTAAACCAGCCCATTGTCATGCCGCCGATGAGAATGACCGGCGTCATCAGGGCCATGACGGCTGAAAAGGAGAAATACCAGTCCAGTGCCAGAAGCGCGGCAAGCGCGATGCCGGCCGACACGTTCATCGACAAGCCGGCAAGAATCATGAGGTAGATCGCGACGGGAACGAGCAGCACCACGACGATTTCCAGCGACGCCGACAGAAGCTGCTTGACATCGAAGGGTGCGTCCGAGCCCCAGCTCCGCGCATAGGCGAATGCGGCAACGGTCACCATCATCAGAACGGTCATGACGATGCCGGGCAGAATACCGGCCATGAACAGGGCGCCGATCGAGACGTTCGCCATCATGCCGTAGATGACGAAGGGTAGAGACGGCGGGAAGATCGGGCCGAGCGTCGCCGAGGCCGCCGTGACGCCGACGGCTGCTTCAACCGGATAGCCGTGGTCCTTCATCGCCTTGATCTCGATGGTGCCGATCCCGGCGGCATCCGCAAGCGCGGTTCCCGACATGCCGGAGAAGATCACAGAGCCGATGATGTTGACCTGCGCGAGGCCGCCCTTCATCCAGCCGACGAGGGCGACCGCAAACGAATAGATACGTCCGGTCACGCCTGCCGAATTCATCAGGTTGCCGGCGAGAATGAAGAAGGGAACGGCAAGCAGCGGAAAGCTCTCGACGCCGGCGATCATTCGCTGGGCGACGATGATGTCGGGCGCGACGCCGTAAAGAACGATATAGAGCACCGAGGCGGTCGCCATCGAGATCGCGACAGGCACGCCGATGACCATCAGCAGGAGAAACGAGCCGACAAGCAGGAGCATGTGATCAATCCTCGATTTTCTGGAATTCCTCGGGCCGCTCCAGAACGGAATAGCCGCGGCGCATATTGGCAACGAAGACCACGATGGCGCGCAGCAGCATCAGGACGAATGCGGCAAAGACGCTGTAGAAAACGATGTTGCGCGGCAGCGCGATGGTCACCATCTCCTCCCCGGCGACGATCTGCACATAGCGCCACATCAGATGGCAGGCGTAGGCAAAGAAGCCGATACGGACGACATCGACGAAGCTGGCAAGGATCCTCGCCATCCGCTGCGGCATGTAGTGGTAGAATACGTCCACCTGGATGTGGCGCGAGGTGCGCACGCACATGACCGAACCAAGGAAGACGACGCCGATCAGGCAGTTGATGGCGATCTCTTCCGTCCAGGCATAGCTGTCGTTCAATACATAGCGCGTGAAGAACTGCAGAAAGACGCAGCCGGTCATGAGCCAGAAGACGATCAGGGTGATCCAGTCCTCCGGGGCATAATCCGAGGCTTTGGCGGTCGGAGCCGCGCCTTCGAACGTATGGGCAATCTCGTCTGGGGTGATCTGGGTGTGGACTTCTTGCGACATGGGGAACGTCCGTTTTCGCCGGAAGGGAGGATGCGGCGCTGAATGGCGCCGCATCCTTTGCGATTATTGGATAGCGCGGATGGCTTCCCAGTCGGTCTTTTCGTAGCCGAAATCCTCGAAGGCCACTTTCTCGGCAACTGCCTTTTCGAAGTCGGCCTTGTCGACTTCCGTCACGTTGAGCCCCTTCTCCTTGAAGGTGGCGATGAGGCCGTTTTCCCGTCCTTCGATTGTCTTCGTGGTGCGCTCTGCAGCTTCCCGCATCACGGTCTCGAAGATTGTCTTGTCCTCGTCGGAGAGGCTCGACCACAGGGTCTTGGAAACCACGGTGTTCAGATGATCGACAATATGGCCGGTCAGGATGATGTTCTTCTGAACTTCGTAGAACTTCTTCGCCTCAATCGTCGTCAGCGGATTTTCCTGTGCCTCGACCGTGCCGTTCTGAAGCGCAAGATAGACCTCGGCAAAGGCGATCGGCGTCGTGTTTGCGCCGCAGGCGCGCGGCATTGCGAGATAGGCTGGAACGTCGGGAACGCGGATTTTGAGACCCTGCATGTCGGCGCACTTGGCGATCGGCTTGTTCGAGGTCGTCTGGCGCGTGCCGTAATAGCTGACGGCAGCAATATGGTTGCCGGTCTTGTCTTCGTAGCCTTGGGCAAGGCGCTTGAAGACATCGCTCTTGGTGTAGGCGATCAGATGTGCCGGGCCGCGGAAGATATAGGGATAGTAGGTGACGCCGATCGGCTTGTAATCGCGGGCGGCAAAGCTCGAGCCGGAAATGATGATATCGACGGTGCCGAGCTTCAGTCCCTGGTTGATGTCCGCTTCCTTGCCGAGCTGTGAAGCGGGATAGACCTCGATCTTGTAGCGCCCGCCGGTGCGCTTGTTGATCTCCTCGGATGCCCAGACCGAATCCGTGTGGAAGGGTTCGGACGTTTCATAGACATGGGCCCATTTCAGGACCGTCTGTGCATGTGCGGCAATTGTCGTCGCCATGATGGCGGCTGCGGTGCAAACTATCGTAGCCAGTCTGATCTTCATCGCTCTTTCCTCCCGAGCTTGCGTTAGATCTTTGCATTCCTCCGGGCCGCAGCGCGGCCGCCTTCGTCTTCCCCGAAAAGCTCCTCCCCGAAGCTTTCGGAAAATCTCTTCTGCGATCTGTCGAGATGGGTCCGCATGGCCTGTTTGGCGGCTGCGGGGTCATTGGCGGCGATCGCATCTCTGATGGCGCGATGCTCCTCCATCGCGCGCGTCCAGGAATCAGGTCCCTCGAAATGGCTCGCCAGCTTCTCGAAATACGGCGTCATGCGCTGATCGTAGATTTCGCCGGTGAAGCGGATGAGCGCGGCATTTCCGACGATGCCGGCAATTGCCGTGTGGAAGGCGCGGTCGATTTCGAGCGCCGCATCGGTATCGTTCACAACGCTTGCCATCTGCTGCAGGTTCTCGTCGAGCACTGCAATGTGGCTGGCGGTTGCGCGCTGCGCAGCCTCCTCGGCGATCGCGCATTCGATGATGGAGCGGGCCTGCAGCAGCTCGAACGGCCCTTCGAACGGTTCGCGCTCCGGCTGAGCGGGCTGAACGGTGTGCTTGCGGGCGACATATATTCCCGAGCCCATGCGGATATGCACGAGCCCTTCCACTTCCAGCACGATCAATGCCTCGCGAATGGTCGGACGCGAGACCGCCAGCTTTTCGGCCAGTTCGCGCTCCGGCGGGAGGCGCTGGCCAACGGCCAGCTCGCCAGCCGCGATCATCGAACGAATTTGGTCAGCCACCTGCCTGTAAAGGCGGCGCGATTCAACAGCCGAAAACATCTAGCCTCCCCGGCGCGTTTCTCCTCAAACGCGCAATTGGCCAAGTGGCCTGACCAATTCATCCATTCGTAACATTGATCGTCTTATGCGTCAATCCGCCGCAAGGACGGGCTCTATGGACCGAACGGCGGTTGCAGAGCGTAACGTGCGGCAAGCGCCGCAAAGGATGCCGCTGTCGCAGGGTCGAGTTCGACACCATTTTTCTCGCGGTCTTCGGCGACTTTCCATTCGCGGTCGCCTGGCGCCATGACGTTCAAGTCATCGCGGGCCGGCGAATTGCGCAGCGTCTCCAGATAACGCGTCATGGCAGCGTCGAAGTGGTGTCTGTCCAGGAAAGCCTCAGGCTTCATCGCCAGCACGAAGGCACCCAGTCCGCGCGGTGTCGAGAAGTCCGGACCGGGCATTGGCGCGATGTCGAAGCTCAATTTCATGCCGGTCAGGACGGCGCTGAGGATTTCGGCCAATCCGGCCAACCCGGCCCCCTTGAAGCCGAATTCACCGCCAAGCGGCGCCAGCATATCGGCCTGCTCCGGGTCGGTGGTATCGTAGCCGTGGCTATCCGAAGCCGTACCGGCCGGCAAACTCTTGCCAAGGCTCCTGTAAAGCTGAACGCGATTATAAGGCACCGCGCTGGTGGCCATGTCGAAGAGCCAGGGATTGTCGTTGGGAACCGGCACCGCACAGGCGATCGGATTGGTGCCGTGAAAGCGCATCGCGCCGTCATGCAAGCGGACAAAACTGTCGGAATTGCAGAACGCAAGACCAATGAAGCCCCGCCGGGCCGCATGAAGCGCATAGGCGCCGGCCGGCCCGAAATGCGAGGAATTGCGGATGGCCACGGCGCCGATGCCATGGCGGTCCGCCAATTCGATCGCATGATCCATCGCCACGAAGGTAGCAAGCCCTCCATGGCCATTATCGGCGTCGAGCACACCGACCGCTCCGAATGCCGAAGCAAGCGCCACTTTCGGCTGCCGGTTGATGCGGCCCTTCATCAAGCCTTCGACATAGTGCGGCAAAAGCCGGACGCCGTGGCTGTCGATGCCGAGCCGCGTCCCATGCATCATCGCCCGCGTCGCTCCATCGCTGGTAGCCTCGTCAGCACCCGCTGCAATGAAGACGGCGCGGCAGAAGCGATCGATGGAAGCAAGCGTCGCCCTTACAGGCGAAGTCGGATGTTCAGTCGGCATCGGAAAATCACCTTTCACCAGCGCTCGCTGGCTGCCTTGGCGTCGTAACGGGCTCGGGCCGCCAGAATTTCAGCCTGGTTCGATTCCGTCCACCCCACCAGCGCGCGGATGGTTTCGTGCAGAGTGCAGCCGAGCGGCGACAGCGCATATTCAACGCGCGGCGGCACGACGGGATAGACCGTTCGCTCGATAATTCCGTCGCGTTCAAGGTTGCGCAAGGTGGTCGTCAGCATGCGCTGGCTGATGCCTTCGATGCTATTGCGTAATTGCGTGAAGCGGAGCGTGCGCTTTTCCAGAAGAGCGATCACCAGCAGCGACCATTTATCGGCGATCCGATCGAGGATCTGGCGCACCTCGCAGCCTTCGCGCACATCCCATTGCAGGACGTCGTAATCCGCCTCGCTGCTGCAAAGGTTACTCGGTGAGTTTAAAGTGCCTTCTTTCATGGGTCCGGAGCATGGCCTAATTGTTTGATGGTTACAAGAGGGAACTGACTGACGAAAAGTCACTCGCTCCCTTCATCGTCAACGAAGGACCAAGCCTATGTCCACGACCCTTTCTTCTTCCGAAGCCGGCGCCGCACCTATGACGCCGCGTGCCGCAGCGACGCTGATCGTCCTTTGCGGAGCCATCTTTCTTGAGGGCATCGATGTTGCCATGCTCAATATCGCGCTTCCGGCAATCCGGGCCGATCTTAATCTGACGACAACCACGCTGAGCGGCGTGGTGAGCGCCTATGTGCTGGGCTATGCCGGTTTCATGCTGCTCGGCGGCCGTGCTGCGGACATTTTCGGCAAACGCCGGGTCTTCCTTTTTGCACTTGCCGTCTTCATTGCATTCTCCGGACTCGGCGGCCTTGCGACGGAGGGCTGGATGCTCCTGTTGGCCCGCTTCGTCACAGGCGCCGCCTCGGCATTCATGACACCGGCCGGCCTGGCGCTCGTCGCGACGAATTTTCCGGAGGGTCCCCAGCGCAACCGCGCAGTGACCATCTACGCCTCCACGGCTTCCGCCGGTTTCTCGCTCGGGCTCGTCCTGGGCGGATTGCTTGCTGCAATCGACTGGCGCTGGGTGTTCTTTGCCCCGGTGATCCTGGCGCTCCTCATCTTTGCCGCCGCAATCAGGCTCATCGCCGACAAACAGTCTAGAACCACCAGGGAGCGCTTCGACATTCCAGGCGCCGTTACGCTCACAGCAGCGATGCTGCTTGTGGTTCATGGCGTGACCCGCCTCGAACATCCGGACCAGAACCTGGCATGGACGCTCGGCATCTTCGGCGTGAGCGCGGCCCTGTGGCTTGCCTTCTTCCTGATCGAGCGTCTGTCCGCCGCGCCGCTCGTGCGTTTCGGAATATTCCGCTCCGGCTCCCTCGTCCGGTCGAACCTCGGAGCGCTGCTGTTTGCCGGGTCGTTCTTCGGCTTCCAGTTTATCGCGACGCTCTATCTCCAGGAATTGCTTGGCTGGACGCCGATTGAGACCAGCATTGCGATGCTTGTGATCGGCATCGACGCGGTCGTCGCTCCCATCCTGACGCCCAGGCTTGTCGATCGCTTCGGAAACGACCGCGTTATCTTCGCAGGCTTCGTTCTTGCCGCCATCTCCTACGCATTGCTGTTGGGGATGGAGCTCGACTGGACATATGCCGCAATCTTCCCAAGCATGCTTTTGCTCGGACTGGCCTTCTCTATCGCCTATAGCCCGCTGACAATCGCCGCCACCGATGGCATTCATGAAGACGAACAGGGGCTGGCCGGCGGGCTGGTCAATACCGCCTTTCAGTTCGGCGCAGCCCTCGGCCTGTCGGGTGCAAGTGCCATCGGCGCCTATGTTCTTGGCGAAGCTACATCTGCCGAAGCCCGGCTGGTATCGCTTCAAACGGCGCTGATCGTCCCGGTCGCAGCCGCCGTGGCTGGCGCGCTGATCACTGCCATGGGCATCAGGCGCTGCCGCGATCTGCCCTGCGATCAGGTCATGCCATCCTGAACCCAAGAGATGGCCGCGGCTCCAGTCGCGGCCATCAATCGCATCGGACATCCGCTAAAAGCAGATAGTCCTCCGAGCCATAGGCAACATCGCTTTGGTCGAAGCAAAATCTCTTCGGAAGGATGCGGATCGCATATCGGCGATTGCAGGTACCGGGAAAGTCCAGCCGGTATTCCCGGCGTTCCATTGAACTCGACGCCTCGGAATATTGTGCGTGTCCGAAATAGGAGGCGTTCTGCATCAGCCGTGCCGAACCGGACAACCCGACCTTCGGGCGAAGCGCCCGGAAATCGTTGCCCATAGCTTCATCCAAACTTGGATAGTCCTTCGCATGCGGTTCCTCGCCTGCCGCAGGAATGAGGCTCTCCCTGACGGCCATGTTGAATCGCACGTCGTCTCTGCCGGGGACTTCGCCGTAGCTGTTGAGGTACTTCCAGCTCACACGAATACGCCGCTCCGCGGGCGCGTCGGGGTCCGGCGGCAAAACGGTGACGGCGAGGTCGCCCGGAGCCGATCCGTCACCGCCCGCCCCTTTTCCCGGAGCGGGACAGGGCGTGTAGAGCGGGCGGTAGCCGCATTCCGGCCCGCCACCGCCCCATAGGCAATCGCTGAGCTCGCGCCACGCGTCAAGGCTGATCTGCGATGAGTGCCCGGATACATCGTTACCGTTTGCCGGAACCATCCAGGGGTGAATTCTGCCGCCGCCGGAGCGCCGTGCCCATTCCGTCCGGTGCATATCCACCTGCCGGAAGTTTTCCTTCTCGGCGCGAAGCTCCAGAAGCTGTGCCCAGCTGGGATTGGAAATGAACGGCTCACGCCCAACCGCGTCAGGCGCGAGACGCTGCCCGGTCGTCTGCGTCGTCAGCGTGTGGCACTCCGTGCAGTCGCCGTTCGGATCTCGTACCGTGCTCGCGTTCTTCAGTTCGGCCGCGTAGGTGCTGGTATAGCCGGACCCGATGACGCGAAAGGGCGTCCTCTCATCACGGGGGAGTCTCGGGAGATAGGCGCCGAGGCTGAAGGCCCGGGCTCTCGGATCATTTCTGCCGTCCGGATAGCCAATTCTTGCCTGTCCGATATGCGGATTGATGACGTAGGGATTCTTGTTGTCGTGGCATGCCGAACATTGAATTTGAAACGTCTGATCGTAAAGCGCTTCTGCCGCCGCCCGCCCGGCTGTGTCGGAATATGACCGACCGCCCGGCGGGACGAACGGCTTCGACCAGTCGAACACCTCCTGGTCCTTGCGGCCGTCGAAGAACACGATCTCGCCGGTGCCCCTGTTGAACCCGATCGAGCCGAAGCGCGAGAATTTCGGATTTGACCGCTGCCAATAAGGATCGGGCTCAAGCTCCAGGCTGGCATTGGACTTGCGGCACAGGAAGAGCCATTCCACATTGCCTTTCACGACGCGGTTCAGACGCGAGTTCAGGCCGCAATAAGTGACGTTGCCGGCAAGCGACGGCTTATCGCATTTTGGAATGCTTGCCGTCCACTTGACCACGGCGCCGTCCGCATCCCGGTGTTCGAATTCCAGCGGATTGCCCGCCTTGTCGGGGTTTGGTTGCAGGTCGACGATATTGCCGTCGACTTCGAGCGGGATCGTTTTCGCACCCCCGCCGCCGCAATCTGCGTCCGGGATCGGCCCGAAAACCGCACGGGCCTCGTCACCGAACCGGGTCGTGATGTTGGTGCTGGCAGATGCCGGCTCCCAGAGGAAGGCGCCGTTCCACCGATCAACGGTTTCGGCGAACTTTTCGTCGGCCGACTCTGGATTGAAAACGTCATCCGCCTTCGGCCGATCCAGGGCATTAGCCGGGGCAAGCGCTGCAGCCCCGATCATGAATGCGAAGCCGATACCCTTCACACCCATTTCCGCACTCCTCCGGCACAGATGCTTCGCCCGGTTGGCCGGCGCCCGAACACGCGAAATCTCGAACCGTCAGAAACCTGACCTTCACCGCGCCCGCGTCATAACCTTCGGCTCGTCAGTAATCAGCGTCAGCATTTTGAACTTCCAGGCACCGTTCTCCTTGAAGAAAACCGCCCTTAAAACCGCAGCATAGTCGAGCGTGGGCACTTCGTTGTCAGCCCGCTGGATGACTGCCAGCATGGCAGACTTTGCTTCGACCGTCCCCGGGGCATTCGGATCGACAATGTTCAGGAGCGTATTGCTTTCAAAGTGGCGGATACGCGATTGCGCATCATTGAGATCGAGAAAAAGGCCTTTGAAATAGTGCTCCAATTGCTCAGGATCGTCACTCTTCTCGCGTTTGAGCCCTCCGCCTCCGCTACAGACCTGATATTCCGCATCGCGCGTAAACATCTCGGCAATGGCGGATGCATTCTTTTCGTCCAGCGCCCAGTAGTAGCGGTGGATCAGATCCATAATCGCTTGCCGTTCGGCCGGTTCGGGATTCGTAATCGGGTATTTCCAGTTCTTGGCGGTGGGATCGTCACATACTGGGTCCACTGCCAACGCCGGTCGATCGGATATCAGCCAGATCGCCGCAGCGGCCGCCAGCATGAATGCAGCAGGTATATTTGTCGCCCATTTCTCTTTTCGAAGAATAGCCACGTTTCCCTCCTGTTGATCGCGCCTCGATTGAAGATCGGCAGATGCCTTGGGCACCGGACTTTGCGAGATTATTGCCGAACGGCTTTTCTCTCCGGATCAGCATAGTCGTTCGACTGAAATCGAAGCCGCCGCAGTCCGATGCACTGTTTGATGAAGTCCCCAACTAACGGTAGAATACATTATATTGAAATAGTAAGAAAGAAATTGCTAAATTTAGAAGAGTTACATGTTCCGCTTTACTCAGTGCTCCATGTAACATGAATCGGACGCCGCGGGACGACGACACCGGCGGCGTGATTGCGATTGACCTCAGCAGATCACCGTGAATGCCGAAGAACGGATTTCTCGCAGGGAATACGATGGACGAGGTTTCAAAATGGTTGAACACGCTCGGCCTTAGTCGGCTTGGGGAAGCTTTTGCGCAGGCGCAGATCGATTTCGACACGCTTCGTCTCTTGTCCGACGATGACCTCAAAGAGCTTGGAATCCCTCTCGGTCCGCGCCGAAAAATCCTCTCCGCCATCGCACAGCTGGACGATGCCCACGAACCGCGTCAGCGGCCGATGGTGCCCGTGGAACGAAGGCCGCTGACCATCCTGTTCTGCGACATGGTCGGCTCGACAGAATATGCCGCGCGCCTCGATCCCGAAGACTTCAGCAAGCTGACTCAAACCTATCTCAACCGATGCGCCGCACTCGTGGATGCGCACGGCGGGTTCACCGCCAACTATATCGGCGACGCGCTGCAGGCATTGTTCGGTTATCCGACAGCGGAAGAAGATGACGCGGAACGCGCGATCAGGCTCGGCTTCAGCCTCATACAGGCGATGCCGCAGATTGAAACGCCTGACGGATCCCGGTTGCAGATCCGCATCGGGATCGCAAGCGGGCTTGTGGTTGTCGGCGATTTCGCTGGAGCGCCCGCCGGCGTGTCGACTGTCGCCTTCGGACCTGTGCCAAACCTCGCCCAGCGGCTGGAGACATTGGCCGCCCCTCAGACAATTCTTGCCGACCAGAAGACCCGCGACGCCGCCAACGGAGCCTTCGATTTTGTCGATCTTGGTGCGAAGTCGTTGAAGGGGTTCGGCGATCCGGTGCGAATCTGGCGTGTCGACAAGGCGCGAACGCTGGAAAACCGGTTCGCAAAAAGAACCCACTTGACGAAGCTTGTCGGCAGGCGCGCCGAACTCGACCGCCTGCGTGAACTTGCAGATGGGATCGTGGCTGAAAAGGGCGGACGGGCGATCCTGATCTCGGGCGAAGCGGGCATCGGCAAATCGCGGCTGATTTTCGAGGCGCGCTCACGCGCTCCGCACTTTACAGCTTTGACGCTTCAATGTGCGCCTGCCTATTCCAACAGCGCCTTGTATCCGTTTCTGGATCTGCTGAAGCGTCATGCGGGGATCAACGATGCCGCGCCGGCAAAGGCGAATGCGGAACTGTTGGAGACGATCCTTGCCTCCAGCGATATTCCGCTTTCCCAAACGCTGCCCGTGTTTTCGCGACTGCTGGCAATCGAGCAAACGGACTATTCCTTGCCGGACCTGACATCGAAAGAGCAGCAGACGATCGTGCGCCGCTTTTTCGTCGAATGGCTGCAGGGCATGTCGCAGGCCAACCCGCTGTGGCTGACGATCGAGGACGAACAATGGATCGACCCCTCCTCCGGCGACGTGCTGAAAACGCTGATCGATGAAGTGCGGTTCGCGCCCATGCTGGTCGTCGTCACCTCGCGTGAGGCAACGCTGCAGGCGCCTGTGAAAAATCCATCGCTGCACGGGCTCCGGCTAAAGCGGCTGACCCGCTTCGAAGCCCAGACGCTTTGCCGCGTGCTGGCAGCCGGCAGCGCTATGACCGATGACGCCAACGATTTCGTTCTCGCCAGGGCCGAAGGAGTGCCGCTCTACGTCGAGGAACTGTGCCGCGCGGTCGCCGACGGCCATGCTGCCAGCATATTGAAGGAAGGACCGGATACGGCGGCGGGCATACCGGTGACGTTGCAGTCTTTCCTGCTCTCGCGCCTCGACAAGCTGGGGAACGGCAAGATGATCGCGCAAATGGCGGCGGTCATCGGCAGAGTGTTCAACATCGGGCTGCTTGCGCATCTTTCCGGTCTGTCCGAAGAGGCTCTCGTTTCGATCCTGGATCGCCTGATCCAAGCCGGACTGATCGCGCCGCAACCGGCGATCAACTGGCCGAGCTACAGTTTTACCCATGCCCTCCTGCAAGAGGCGGCCCAGGCAACCCTCCTACGCGAGCGCCGCCGACAATTGCACCATCTTGTCGCCGAAGGGATCGAAAAGCTCTATCCAAGACAGGCGGCCGAGCATCCGGAAGTCCTTGCGCAACATCTCGCTGCGGCCGGGCTCTACCAACGGGCAGCCGATTGCTGGCTCACCGCTGGCCTCAAGACGGGCGCCACCTGGGCGAAGGTCGAGGCCGCCAATATGTTCGCAAACGGGCTGGAGTGCCTTCAAAAATTGCCGCCATCGCGGGAACGCGACCGGAAATGCCTCAAGCTCGAGCTCGAACGCGGCGATGTGCTTTATGCCACGTTCGGCCACGTCACGCCCGAAGGGAGCGCGGCCTATCGCAATGTCATGTCTTTGAGCGAAAGTCTCGGCGATCCGGAAGCGGGTATCCGCGCCCTGGACGGGCTGTTTGGTACCGCCTTGAATTCAGCGCGGTTCGCCGATGCGGAATGGGCAAGCGACCAGCTGCTCGATATGGGGCGTCAGCAACAGAATTTGAAAGCCCTCGTCCTCGGCATGCAATTCAAGGGCATGTGCCTCTTTTCGCAGGGCAAGCTCGAAGAGGCCCGGCAATATCTGGAGGAGGCTCTCGATTATCGCGCGAAGGCCGATGAGGTCGGCAGCGATTTTCCGAACATGACGATGATCTATCTGTCATGGACACTGCATCTGCTTGGACATCACGAGCGCGCCATCATGCTTTATCACGAGGCCGAGCAGGGCGCGCGCCAGCAATCCGATTACCAGTTGGCGGGCTGGCTTGGAAACGGCTGCGTTCTGATGGCTCTGCGCAAGGACGTGGCCGCCTTGCAGGCAATGGTGGACGAGTTGGGCCCGCTGGCCAAGGCGAACGGCTTTCAGCTATGGGCGAACCTGGCATCATTCTTTCAGGGCTGGGCGATGGTTCATGCGCATCACGACGGCCGGGGCTTGCAGCAGATGCGCGGCACCTGCGACAACCTCGGCGAACAGCAGATAGACAAGCCCTGCTATCTCGGCCTGCTGGCAGAAGCGAACCTCGCGCTTGGCGAATTCGAAGGTGCCGTCCGCGTCATCGATGAGGCGCTGGCGCTGACCAAGAAGACAGGTGAGCATTACTTTACAGCGGAACTGCTCCGCCTCGGAGGCGTGGCCGGCCTGTACCTTAATGGCGATGCTCACTCCGCCGAGCGCGCGTTCCGCAAGTCGGCCGCCTTCGCTCAAAAACAGGGCGCAAAGACCTGGGAACTGAAGGCCACGCAAAGCCTTGCCGAGCTCCACCGCTCGACGGGCCGCAAAACGAGAGTGGAACGGCGCCTCGACGCCATTACCGGATGGTTCGAAGGGCAGAATAAAACGGCAAGGATGTAATCCCTCGGCCACAACGTGGTGGCTATCTGTTGCGGCAGATGGGTTACATTCTGCGGGCCAACCGCAAGGCCTGCGAGGGAATAAACCATCCCGCCCGCGATGCGCAGTTTGGCTACATCAACGATCGGGTGAAAGAGGCGCTGGCGGTAGCTGAGCCGGCGATCTCGGTCGACACCAGAAGAAGGAACTGGTCGGAGACATCAAGAATGGCGGCCCAAAAGGCCGATATCGACATAGAGCTGAGGCGTGTGGGCCGCATAGGTCGTAAAGACCCGGTTGAGCGCCGGATCCTGGTTGGCCGCGAACACAAGGCCGAGGGCGCTGCGCGATTTCGGCGGCACTGCCGCCCGCTGAGACTCAGAAGCTGGTATTCGAAGCTGCTGCCCATGCCGAGGCCGATGATCGGCGGCAGATTGGAGACGATGACATTGGCTTCCCGGATGGCTTGAAGTTCATCGCTGAGTTTCGCGGAACTGTGTAGCGATGATCTCGCAATCGGTCGGAAGGCTGACTTCATCACTCACAATTTTTCGGCCTCGAATCCTGGATAGACGAATGCGCCTTCAATGGTCCTGCAATCGCTTTCAGATACTCCCGCTAATCGGGCAATATCGTACCATGTCGTCCGAACGATTTTTGTCATGTCTTTTACAATCTTAACGGCCTCCTCCTTATCTAAGAGGAAACGATGGCACTGAGAGAGAAAATTGCTTGCGCGAGCTATCCTACCTTGATCTCCACAAATGAGCGCCAAGTCTCTTTGTTCAACACTTATTGGCGTCGAGGGAGTCAGGTCATAGGCGGGCGACAACTTCCAGCTCCGGTTCTTTGCAATAGCTGCGTGATTTCGGGGATGGTCGTCGGTGTTCGAGATAAGTGCATTGAAGCACATGCGTTTGAATAACTCTTGTGCCTGACGTTGCGGTTCTGCGCACACACGACGTAATTCTTCCGCAAGTAAAATGTATGACCATAGATCACGAGAACGGTGGCTGTCCTCGGCACGGAGCAACGTCAATCCGCTCACCATCCTCGTTCTGTAATAGCCGTCTTCGGATTTTTCTCGATCAAACCGTTTCACCAAAAGGACATCCCGCCCGGCGACTGACGTAATGCGACTATCAGCCGTCACCAGACCGCATTCACGGCCGAGTCGTAGCATCGCATGCTCCACTCGCGCTTGATTCCAACGATCATCGGTACGGTTAAATTTGGCGAGCCATAGGCCGCTCTCGTCTTCTACGACTGCTTTCGGTCGTGCACCGCCCATGGACGTGCCGAGCAATAGGATTTTCTCGATCTGCTCTCGTTCGGCAGCTTCGTCGACATCCTCGTCGCGCACTATTGCGTCCGCGATTTCTTGTAGTCGTGCAAGGTCAATGGTCTTATTGAAATGGCGCCTCGGAGCAGGTGGCTCGACATTCAATCCGAAACCTAATGCGCCCGCGCGGTCGTCAGGGGAATGGAGTAGATAGTCCAGTTCGCCCAGAGGCGCTTTGCCAACGTATTTCTCGATCAGTCTACGCCCCCAGTGGTCTGGTCCTGCGTCGCGTAATGAACCAAACATACCACCCATTGCCGCTGTTTCATAAGTTCGAGCGGCAATTTGTAGTTCAGCAGGGTCAATCTCAACGGCTTCCGGGTTTTCCCGATAGCTCCGACCGTAGACAAACTGCCCCACGTTTGTGCCTCGCCGATCCTGTTTTAGCGAAAAGCGGCCAGCGGTTACCGGCTTGGTCTTTTCTGGAAGGGTTATATAAACAAAGCAATCCGAAGGACCGTCTTTAGAAATTGTCATCCAATGTTCTTTCCTGTCGTGCCCGCTGAGGTGTCCGTGCCCTTTCGAGAGCTTTCCCTTCCTGATCTGTTTCGGGATCGGCAACTTGCGTGAGTTGTTCCGTAAGGCCATATGCCCAAAGCAGCGCGATATATACGGCAATGCTGGTTGAAGGCTTACCCTTCTCGGCGTCTGAAACCACGCGCCTGACGACACCGATCTTTTCAGCGACCTCCTGAAGCGTAAGATTTCTACGAAGGCGAGCTGTCTTGAGGTTTGCCCCAAGGACGTTCAGTGAGCGCTCTACAGCGTAAGGGGGCGCCAAAAGTAATGCGCTTTTTGCCACCATGATACCTTGAAAGCTCCTTATCTGTCGTAAAGTAACCTCAAGAGAACATTGCAGCATGTACTCAATTTGTCAACCCGATGTCACCTCAAGGTGTCATAAATTGAGATAGCGAGCCTTCAAGGTAACATTCTTCGATCAGTACATCGAACAACGGAAGAAGGAGCGGTCCTTGTGGTAATGCCGGAGTTTAACGGCAGTCGCGGCACCGGTTTTATAGCGCTCGCGTGTTCGAGCCCTTACGGATTGCGTATGATCGGTGGTCGCCTTTGACGCAGTTATCCTACTTCTTCCGGGAGATGTGTTCTGGCTTTCCTTTGGTCTTGGTCGCGGCAAACTCCTCGAGCTGTTTCTCGCTCATGGATTCAACCATCTGCTTGGAGGCCCCCTTAAGCTCGCTTTTCGGTATTCCGCCTCGCTTTGCGGAGAGGGCTGCTCCAGCCGCCTTCTGCTGTGCTTTGGATTTTGCTGGCATGTCGGTTCCTCCTTTCCACGCTCAACTCCCGCCGGGAAGCTTGGTTCCTGAGCCAGTGCCAAGTAGAACCAGACGGAGCTTACCGATGCCGGCTTGGTTGCTCGCGGGAGCTTTTTATGGACGTTCCGGCTGGCCACTTTGGGCGGCGGCGAGAATGGCGTCGATGAGGAGGTGAACCTGCAGTGCCTCGCGCCCGTTGACGCGCGGCTCGCGTCCAT
Source organism: Rhizobium sp. 007 (assembly GCF_015353075.1). Classification (NCBI taxonomy): domain Bacteria; kingdom Pseudomonadati; phylum Pseudomonadota; class Alphaproteobacteria; order Hyphomicrobiales; family Rhizobiaceae; genus Rhizobium; species Rhizobium sp. 007. The sequence goes on from NZ_CP064187.1 coordinate 2,738,799, forward strand.
CCTCAATGGCATCGAGAAAATCGGCAAGCACGGAGCGATGATGGTCGTGCGGGAAGGCCATAGGATCGGCGCCGGCACCGCCGGCTGCTTCGTCTTCGATTGAGATTTCGGTTCCATCGTGGAAGGAAGCGGCAAGACGTCGCCCGTCAAGGCGGGCCATGCCGCGCGTGCCGATGACGTCGATCTCGTCCGGATAACCGGGGTAGGCACAGGTGGTAGCGCTTACCGTGCCTATTGCTCCGCTTGCGAAGCGAATGGCAGCCATCGCCAGATCTTCCGTCTCCATGCGGTGCACCTTGCTGGTTGTCGTATAGGCTCTGACCTCCTCCGGAAGGCCGGCGAGCGAAACCAGAAGGTCAAGTGTGTGGATGGCCTGGGTGAGAAGCACGCCGCCGCCATCGCGAGCCCGCGTGCCGCGTCCCGGCTGGTCATAATAGCTTTGCGGCCGCCAGTTGTGGAGACGCGCCGAAGCGCTGACGATCTCGCCGAGGCGTCCGTCATGGATCAGTGCGGCAAGTGCAATTCTGACCGGACGAAAGCGATGCTGAAGCACGATGCCAAGCTTTATGCCGGCATGCTCCGTCACCTCGACCAGCGCCCTCGCCCGCTCCTGTGTGATCTCCAGCGGCTTTTCGAGAAGCACATGCTTGTTTGCTTCGGCTGCCCGCCGCACCAGCTTAAGATGCGTATTGGGCGGCGTCAGGATCATGACCGCGGCTATAGACGGGTCGGCGAATATTGTCTCGGCGTCCTCGCAAGTCGCAAAACCGTAAGTTCCTGAAAATGCTTGCCGCCTCGCAGGCGTCGGGCTGAAGGCGGCAGCGACCTCCACCCTATCTTGAAGATCGAGCAGCCCTTTGGCATGCGGCGCTGCTGCCATGCCGAGACCGATCAGCCCGATGCGCAATTTTGCCATCTCAGTCTCTCCGTCAACCCGTCAGTCGGTCGATACAGGAATGCCCGCATTCACCTGCTTGTCAATGTCTTCGATATGGCCGCGTCTCCAACTTCCTCTGCCTGTTTTCTCCCGCGCACTGACGTTGAGAAACCGCCGCGGCGGCGCAAAAAATTCATCATACAAGTGCGTAGGTTTTGTATGTTGACATTACACCTTGCTGGTTCTAGCCATAATGGGCCGGTTGGAGGAGCGGCAAGAATGAGGGGGCTGATCGATCCAAATCTTCTGTATCCAGGAGAAAAGCGCACGCGCCTCTATTCGGAGGTAAGCAGCGCGCGCCATCGTGAGCCTAATGGGCACCGAGATGTGTCGGTTGCCCTCGATGAACCCTTTTCTAATTCCGCGGAGCTTCTCAATCGTGCCGGACCACCAGCGTCCGGTCGCGAAAGAGCGCCGGAAGGAGGACGAAAGCTTGCGAGGGCCCGTTTTTTGGCTCGCAAAGAAGGCGTTACCTGATCTGAAAAATTAAATCGTCATGCAAAACGGGAGGAGAGCATGAAAAACTTAGTTAAACTGGCGGCGGGTCTTATGGTTGCCGCCTCGTTCATGAGCAGCGCGGCCAGCGCTCAAACGGTGCTGAAATCGTCCGATACTCATCCGGACGGCTATCCGACCGTCGAGGGCGTCAAATATTTCGGCGAGCTGGTGAAAGAGCGCACGCAGGGCCGCTATTCGGTCGAAGTTTATCATTCCGCCCAACTCGGCGAGGAGAAGGACACGATCGAGCAGGTGCGTTCGGGCGTGATCGAGCTGAACCGCATCTCGATGGCGCCGTTCAACGGGACGGTGAAGGAAACCATCGTTCCGGCGCTGCCCTATGTCTTCCGTTCGGAAGAGCACATGCACAAGGTCATGGACGGCGCGATCGGCGACCAGATCAAGAAGGCGTTCGAACCGGCCGGCCTCGTGGTGCTGGCATATTATGACGCCGGGGCGCGGTCGTTCTATAACAAGACGAAGCCGATCAGCACGGTTGCCGACATGAAAGGCCTGAAGTTCCGCGTAATCCAGTCCGACATCTTCGTTGACATGGTGGCGGCCCTCGGCGCCAACGCCACGCCTATGCCCTATGGCGAAGTGTACTCGGCGATCGAAACGGGCGTCATCGATGGCGCGGAAAACAACTTCCCGAGCTACGACACCGCCAAGCACGCAGAAGTGGCGAAGAACTACTCGCTCGACGAGCACACGATCCTGCCGGAGGTGTTCGTCATGAACAAGGTCGCGTTCGACAAGCTGACGCCGGAGGATCAGGAGATCTTCAAGCAGGCGGCCAAGGACAGCGTCGCCAAGCAGCGCGAGCTTTGGGCAGCCAAAGTCTCTGAATCGCGCGCCAATGTCGAAAAGCTCGGCGCGCAGATCACCACGCCGGACAAGCAGGGCTTCATCGACGCCATGGCCCCGGTTTACGAGAAGCACGTCACCGACGACGTGCTGAAGAAGATGGTCGAGGATGTAAAGGCGGTGCAGTAGCCGCACCTTGCCTTTTTTGCGGGAAGGCGACGTAAGCTACCGGGGTGGGCGGTCATCTCCGCCCCGGTTCATCTGCCGTTTCGCGCATATCTTCATCGATCCTCCCGATAAGGGAGAGTGAACGCCCAATTCGACGAGGTCCTTTATGTCGAATAGCCTGACACCCGCCGTCAACTTCCTGGCGCGCCTGAGCAACGCCGCCCTGTGGCTCGCCGGCGCCGGCCTGGTGCTGATGACGGCCTTCGTCGCCTGGCAGGTATTTTGCCGCTACGTGCTGAACGACTCGCCGAGTTGGACGGAGCCGGGCTCCGTCATGCTGATGAGTTGGTTCATCTTCCTCGGCGCTGCCGTCGGCATCCGGGAGAACAACCATCTTGGTTTCGACGTGCTGCTCTACGTGCTGCCGAAATCCGGCAAGCGCGTCCTGCGCATGATCTCGGACGTGGTCATTCTCGCCTTCGGTGCCGGCATGATCTGGTACGGCGGTGCGCTCATGAACCTGACCTGGAACACCACCTTGCCGTCGTTGGGAATTTCGGGCGCGTTCGACTATCTGCCGCTCGCCGGCGGCGGCGTGCTTGCCGTGATCTTCTCGCTGGAGCGCATCGTGCTCCGCCTCGCCGGCGAACCGATCGACGATGCGCTGGATGAGGTTTTGCCGGCCGAGATCGCCGTCGAGATCGAAAACGTCAATGCCGACCCGAACGTCAAATTGAAAGTATAGTGCGATGGAACTCTGGATCCTGTTCGGTGTCTTCACCACTCTGATGCTGATAGGCACGCCGATCGCCTTCTGCCTCGGCGTCGCCAGCTTCGCCACGGTGGTCTACATGGGCCTGCCGCCGCTGGTCGTCTTCCAGCGGCTCAATTCCGGCATGAGCGTGTTTTCGCTGCTCGCCATCCCCTTCTTCATCTACGCCGGCGACCTGATGGTGCGCGGTGGCATCGCGAGCCGCATCGTCTCCTTCGCCGCTTCCCTCGTCGGCCACGTGCGCGGCGGCCTCGGCCAGGTCAACATCGTCACTGCGACGCTGTTCGGCGGCATTTCCGGTTCGGCGGTGGCGGAAGCCGCAGCCGTCGGTGGCCTGATGATCCCGCAGATGAAGCAGCGCGGCTATGGCGCGGACTACGCCGTCAACGTCACCTCGATGGCGGCGCTGATCGCGCTGCTTCTGCCGCCCTCCCACAACATGATCATCTATTCGATCTCTGCCGGCGGCAAGATATCCATCGCCGACCTGTTCACCGCCGGCATACTGCCAGGCCTTTTGCTTGCAGTTGCACTCATGGTGACTGCCTACATCGTCGCGCGCTCGCGCGGCTATCCGACGGAGCCGTTCCCCGGCTTTACCATGGTGGCGCATCTGCTCGCTGTCGCGTTGCCCGGGCTCCTGCTGATCGCCATCATCTTCGGCGGCGTGAGGTCCGGCATCTTCACGGCGACGGAAAGCTCGTGCATCGCTGTGCTCTACGCGCTGCTGGTGACCGTCTTCGTCTACCGCCAGATGAGCTGGAAAGACTTCGTCCACGCCACGCAAGGCGCCGTGCGCACGACGGCAATGGTGCTTTTGATCATCGGCACCGCCGCCGCTTTCTCCTGGCTGATGGCCTTCCTCAAGGTGCCTGCCTCGCTGGTGGCCTGGATGAAGGCCGTGGCCGACGATCCACTGACGGTACTGCTCCTGCTCAATGTTTTGATGCTTGTGCTCGGCACCTTCATGGACATGGGACCGACGATCATCATCTGCACACCGATCTTCCTTCCGGTGGCGCAGGCCTACGGCGTCGATCCGGTGCATTTCGGCGTGATCATGATCCTGAATTTCGGCATCGGGCTGAACACGCCTCCAGTCGGCGCGGTGCAATTCGTGGCTTGTGCGGTCGGCAAGATTTCCGTCTGGGAGGCTATGCGTTCTATCTGGCCGTTCTACGGCGCAGGCCTCGTGGTGCTCGGACTGGTCACCTACATCCCGGCCATTTCGCTGTGGCTGCCGGCTGCGTTCAAGTAGGAGAGCGACATGGCGGCCGATGCAGTCGTTGATTTGAGGATCGAGCGAAGGCCGAAACTCTCTGAAAGCGTGGTTTCGGCCATCCGCGCGCAGGTCTTGTCTGGGGAATATGCGCCCGGCCAGAAGCTGCCGACGGAGAGCCGGATGGGCGAGCTCTTCGGCGTCAGCCGCACCGTTGTCCGCGAGGCGATTGCGACCCTCGCCGCCGATGGACTCGTCGAGGCGCGGCAAGGCGCCGGCGTCTTCGTCAAGGACCACCCGACGCTTGCCTTCGGTTCGATCACCCTCGACGTCGGTAACAAGATCTCCCATGCGCTTAACGTGATCGAGGTGCGCATGGGGCTCGAGATCGAAAGTGCGGGGCTTGCTGCGCTCCGGCGCAATGCCGCCCAGGAGGCACAGATCCACGAAGCTTTCTTCGAATTCGACCGGCTGCTTGAGCGTGGCGAGGCAACGGGCAAGAGCGACTTTGCTTTCCATCGCGCAATTGCGGCTGCCACGAACAACTCCTATTATGTCGAGGTTCTCGATGCACTCGGCATGCGGGCAATCCCCTGCGACGTCGCTTCGCCCTGGGGTACCGACAGCATGCTATCCCGCAACTACCAGGAAGGTCTGCAGCGCGAGCATCTGGCAATCCTGAAGGCGATTTCCGCAAGCGACCCGGAAGCCGCCCGCGCCGCCATGCGCGCCCACCTGACCGCCAGCCAGGAACGCTATCGCGACCTGTTGAGCGGCCAGCAGGCAAAATGGATTTCAGGAACGGCCAAGCGCAAGGGCTGATATCCTTTTCTTCCAACCCGAAGGTAGCCTGTGTTGGCAGAGCCCGCTCACACGCAGCTTCAAAAAACTGGCGTCTGTTTCAAAAGGGCCATGCAGATCGCATCGACGGCTGAAACCTTGTGCGCACTCAACTGTGAATGGCTGAAATCGCGACCATGCTGTAATCTTCAGCCGGAATAACGAGGACTCAACGTGGAACGAAAGCTCGCTGCAATCATGGCCGGCGACATCGCCGGATATAGCCGCCTCATGGCCGAGGATGAGGCGGCGACCTATGCAGAGCTGCGTTCAGTTTTCGACGATATAATCAAACCGTCGGTCGAGCGCCACGGTGGCCGGATTTTCAAGAGCGCCGGCGACGGGTTCCTTGCCGCATTTCCAAGCGTGAATGAAGCCCTTGATGCGGCTATCGGCATCCAGCTCGGCTTTGCCGAAAGCCCTTTCAATCTGCGTCTCGGTATAAATCTTGGAGATGTCATCGAAGATGATGGCGACATGTTTGGTGATGGCGTCAACGTCGCGTCGCGACTTGAATCCATGGCCGAGCCTGGCAGCATTCTTGTGAGTGCTGCGGTCGTCCGGAGCGCCGACCGCGGTCGTAGTGACCTTTTCCAAAGAATTGGCTTCCGGCAAGTCAAAAACATCCCTGAGCAACTTGAGGTATATGCGGTCAGGTTAGACGACGCCAGTGGTAGCGGATTGAGGCGGCTCACGCGCGCCCTGCACGGGTCGCGCGGAGCGGTGCCCTATGCGATTGGCCTAAGCATCCTCCTGCTTTTCATCGCAGCAACCCAGGTTCCTGGATTGAAAGCGATGACAGAAACGATCGCCGACAGGGTTACCTGGCTGTCCGGCGTCGGAGATATGGATCGGCGTCCCTCAGTTGCCGTGCTTCCCTTCGACAATATGAGTGGCGATACGGGACAGAACTATTTTGCCGATGGACTCACGGAAGACATCATCACGGAACTGGCGCGCAATCCCGAGCTTCAGGTGATCGCTCGCAATTCCACATTCGCATTGCGTGGAGAGGCGGCCGATATTCGCGAAGTCGGCGAAAAGTTGGATGCTGGCTATATCGTGGAAGGCAGCGCGCGGCGAGTGGGTGATCAGCTTCGCGTCGTCGCGCAGCTGATTGATACGCGCAGCGGCGCCCATCTGTGGTCGAAAAGCTATGATCGCCGCATCGCAGACGTCTTTGCCGTACAGACGGAACTCACGACCGAGATTGTTTCGCACCTCGTATCATATGTTCGCGAATCTGAAGTTGCCGACGCCTCAAAGCGGCCAACCGAAAACCTGCAGGCCTATGACCTCGTCCTCCAAGCGCGCGACCGTTACAAACATGGTTCGAAAGACAAAGAAGCGCTTCTTGCCGCGCGAGCACTCTATCATCGCGCGTTGGAGCTGGATCCGGGATATGCGTTGGCACGAGCCCATCTCGGCATGACCTACATCATCGACATGACGCAAGGCGTAAGCGGGCGAGCCACGATGGCCGACGTGGAGACGGGCTTGAGCGAGGCGCGACAGGCGATCCGTCTCGATCCCAACCTTGCCATTGGTTACCAGGTGTTGAGCTTCGGTCTTGCAGCCAGCGGTGATTATCCCGGCGCCTTGCAGGCCGCGGGTCGCGCGGTGGAATTCAATCCCAACGACCCTGACAGCCTGATGGCCTTGGCAAAGGCGCAGGTCCGTTTCGGAGCTTACCGCGAGGCAGTAAGCAACGCCGAACGCGCGCGGCGCCTACACCCTATGGCGCCGGAATACTACACCTATGTCCACGGCCAGGCACTTTATGCCGCTGGTCGTCTGGAAGAGGCAGACAGCGTCATTGGAGAGTGCCTGATCCGTGCGCCGCAGGACGCGGACTGCCTGCTGATCCGAACCGCATTGTTGGCGGGTCGCGGGGATGTGGCGGAAGCCCAGGTTGCAATGGCGCGATTGGTACAAACCAAACCCGAGTTTTCGCTGGCCTCCGAACGCAACTATCGACGCTTTGGAAATTCTCCTCTGATGGAACAATTCCTGCAGGAACTTTCCCGTGCAAAGGCTCCAGAAACCGCTTTGCGTTCAGGCTTTATCGAACGAAACACGGCATGAGCGCGGCAAGTGCTCCCCCCGCGTTCTTCTGTGCCTTCTGGATCGATGAGAAATTAATCCAGCCTCTGAATCCGCTTGCGCCTGCGCAGGATTCCAGCGAGTGTTAACTTGCCAATAGGTTGTGGGATGAGCCATGGACAGTGCGCAGTGGGTTCAGCCGGTAATGATCGTCTGCAAGCAAAGCGGACAGCTCTACACTATTACAAATACCCAGGAAGCCCTCGATATCCTTCTCCGGTATTGGCCAGTCTCTGATGGCAAAGCTTTTTTCGATGCCATGGAAGTATGCATCGGCGTAGCTGAGGGAAGAACGTCAAAAGAGCAAGCAAGACAAGCCTTCATCGATGCCGCCCACGAGGCGCAAATCCCCGTCGAAATTCCTGACATCATCAGAGTGAGAGTCTGATTTTCCGTGCAATTCTAAGCTAAGCAGCTGGCTAGGATGCGTTTTTATCATATCGCATTCTTGCGGAAGCGCTTTGTGAGGTCACCGAAGGCATTGGACCGCGCGCCCTCGGCGATTATCGTTGGCGGCAGCTCCCGTTCGAGCACAAGGCACTACGGGTTTGCGGCGAAGACACCAAATTCCGCGCGAGTTCTGAACCGCAACGATTTTACGCACTGAATCCCAACTGGCTAAGCCGAGCGTAAAGACCGTCATCGAGCTTCGCAAGCGTCTCGTGATTGCCTTCTTCGACGACACGGCCCTGCTGCATGACGACGATCTTGTCGGCGCGCACGACGGTGGAAAGCCGGTGGGCGATGACGACGACAGTGCGGCCGGTCATCGCTTCGTCGAGAGCCCTTTGGACGGCAGCTTCGGATTCGGTGTCGAGAGCGGAGGTTGCCTCGTCGAGCAAGAGGATCGGAGCGTTGCGCACTAGCGCGCGGGCAATCGACAGGCGCTGGCGCTGGCCGCCCGACAGCGTCACGCCGCTTTCGCCGACGGGCGTATCGTAGCCCTGCGGCTGCGCCAAGATGAAATCATGCGCGTAGGCAAGCCGTGCGGCTTCCTCGACCTCGGCATCGGTCGCATCCGGCCGGCCATATCGGATATTGTTGCGGATCGAGCCTTCGAAGAGGTAGGGTTGCTGCGAGACATAGGCGAGCTGCTCACGCAGCGACTGTTTGGTGACATGGGCGATGTCCTGCCCGTCGATCAGGATCTCGCCGCCCGCCGGATCATAGAAGCGCGGGATCAGATTCATGATCGTCGATTTTCCGGCGCCGGACGGGCCGACGAGCGCTGTCGTCTTACCGCCTTCGGCGACGAAGCTGACCCCGTTGAGAACGCTATCGGCGCCATAAGCGAAGGAGACGTCGCGAAATTCGATCCGTGCCTCCGTCGGCCTCAGCGGCTTAGCATCCGGCAGGTCGCGCTGGCGTGGCTCCATGTCCAGCACTTCGTAGATCATCCGTGCGTGGACGGCCGCGCGCTCCATCTGCACCTGCAGCTTCGCAAGACGGCGCAGTGGATCGTAGAGCAGCAGCAGCGCCGTGAAGAAAGAGAAGAAGGCACCCGGCGGTACGTTGAAATAGATCGAGCGATAGGCGGCATAAGCAAGTAAACCGGCCAGCATGAGGCCGGCAAAACTCTCGGTTACGGGTGCATTGCGTTCCGATAGGCGGGCAAGGTGATTGGCTCGATTTTCGACCGCAATGATGACGTTTTCGACCCGGGCCTCCAGCGCGCGCTCCATCGTAAAGGCCTTAACCACGGAAATGCCCTGGATCGTCTCCTGCAAAGTTCCGAAGAAAATGCTGTTGAGCCGGATGCCTCTTGCCGCAACCTCTTTGAGGCGACGTGAAAAATACCTGAGCCCGAAGAGCAGCGCCGGTGCCATCACCAAAACGACGGTACTTAGCAGCGGGTCCTGATAGACCATCACTGCGAGCAGCGAGACGAAGGAGAGCATGTCCCTCGCCGTCGACGTAACCGTCAGATTGAGAACGTCGCGTATGCCGGAAATATTCTGGCTCAATAACCCAGCGACCTGCCCCGACCGTCGCTGGTCGAAAAATTCGACCGGAAGCGTCATTAGATGGGCCGCAAGCCGCTTCTGGTAGCGGGCGACGATACCGTTGCTGACCCTTGAAAGAGCAACAGCCTGACCATAGCTTGCAAATCCTCGGATGACGAATGCGGCGAAGAGTGAGAGACAGATTAGCGCGACGAGCTCTGCGTCTTTACTGACGAAGGCCTCATCGACAATGCTCTTCATCACGTAAGCCGTATAGGCAGTAGAAAGCGCGACCGCAGCGAGGCAGGCTATCGCGAAGCTATAGCCTGGAATATGGTCCCTAAAATTTTCGGAGACCACCCGCTTCAATATCTCAAGAGTGCGGACGTTCTGTTTTGCTGGAGACATGAGCGCTCGTATGAATTCCCCGCCGGCTCAGCCAAGCGATAAGGTTCGAGCTGGCGTCTTACCGGCCAATGACCGGAAAGTCGAGTATTCATCGCGCCTGACGAAACGGCGCGTCTGCCGGGAAGCATTCGGCTGATCGTGTTGCATAGCCGTCAGATTCCTATAGACCCTGCGGAGGAACGCGACTGCCATTAAGTTTAGAATGGGGTCGGGCAGCAGATTGACGTCACGCTGCTGCCACGAGATCACGTGGCCGTCCTCGTTCTGGCCTGCGAGCCGTTTGCCGCCTTGGGAGATTGCCAGACACGAAAAATGTCGCAGAATCCTGATCTGGTCTCCTGCTACTCACTTGGTGAACCTCACTTGGAATCGGTGAGACGGCTTGATAACAACATGACCTCGGAAAACAACGGAAGGGACTACGTCAGCCACGTGGTCTCGAACAGGGCAATTAGAATGGATCCGGTCAAGAGCGACCTGCTCAACGCATGGGTTGTCAGCGAGTCTAAAATTGGTACGATGTCTCAATGCACCGGCGTAGCAAATAATTTTGGTGGGCCAGTCCTTCAAAAACCCGTTGTGGTAAAACACGGCATCTCAAAATATTTTTCACCGCGTTTGTTCTCTTCACGAGAAGCAAGGCCTGATGTCATCATTTCCTGTGGTTTCAGGTCTGAGAGCCACGTCATAAAGATGAAACGAGCCTTCAAACGCCGGCCGTTTATAGTGCATCTCCAGCGCCCGAGGGTATCCGGTTATGATTTGGTTTTCGTATCCAATCATGACTGGACAAATGAGTTCGATGAACTGCCGCAATACGAGCGGATGGTAGGCGTGCCACATCGGCTCCGGGCCGAAGAGATACTGCTGCGGCGGGAAAATGCCAGGCGCCTGTATAATCCGCAGGGACGCAAAATAGCCTCCGTGTTCGTGGGAGGTTCAAACGGTGCCTACGTTTATGACGATCGGGCGATAAGCGGCATCCAGGACGCGGTTAGAACTCTTGCAGACGACGACTGGCAAGTTCTCGTGTCAACATCTCGAAGATCCGACGATGAGACGTTGCGAAAACTACGCGAGATTGAATCGCCAACCGTCACCGTTTGGGATCGATGTGAACCAAATCCTTACATTGACTACGTCGCGGCGGCTGACGCCTTTCTCATCACAAAGGATTCAGTGACAATGCCATGCGAGGCGCTAGTGACCGGCCGACCGGTATATTCCTTGGATCTGTCAGCTGTTCCCGGCGATAGGCTGGTGAAGTTTGAGCGCTTTCATCGAGATCTGCGAGAAACATTGAAGTTGACGCGGTCGTTCGAAGGTCGACTTGAGGCTTATTCGTATTCACCGCTAAATGAAGCCAAGCGTATTGCGCGCGTCATTGAACGAAGGATCGGGTTCCAACCCGGCCCATTGACTGGAGAATAGTCAGACGTTTTCGAAGCGTCCGTCGTAGCGATAGCCGATTTTCAGCAATGCGGAAACGGGCGAAAAACAATCCAATTCAATGGACTTTCTACCTGCATACTGCTTTGCCGCAGCGAAGAACGCGAGAATACGATGCTCTGCCGATAGTATTCCAGTATAAGCGGAGGAGGTTTCATTTTCGTAGAACCGAGGGAGATTCGCGTTCGAAATATCTATACCAAAAAGGCCAATGCGCGTCGCGCCCGACGCTAACGCAAATTGCATGGCAGTTGCGGCGACAGAGCCCGCGGGGAATACGCCTTTGTCAGGATCTATCGATACTGCCGAATTCTCACTCCGGAAAAGCAAGCCGCTCTGAACAGCCCCTTCTGAACGTCGTTTTTGCCCATATGGTGCAAGAATGTTTCTGATGAGCACTACCTTTCTGTCTCGAAGCCAGGCACTGTCAATCTCACAAATCGCTCGAATGACGCTGATCGATAGTAAACATGGAACGTTCTGAGGAACCTTTTCCTTAAGGAGAGTGAAATGCCTCCACACGAAGCGCTCATCCTCCACAACTACAGCGAGCGGCTCTTGTATCTTTGATCCAATAAGGCTTATCGCTCCGTTGAGTAACAACGCACTGCCGGCCGGTATCTTCTCAATTGCGCACTGGTTGATTGACGGGCCGCTGCCGACGATAAAAACACAGTCAGGTTTGTTTGGATTGACATCAGCAAAAGCCAGCGTTTCAACAATATCGACCGACCGATAACGAATTAAGGCTTGTTGCCGCTCCTCGAAGGAAATGATTTTGAGCCCCGGCAGCCAATCTTGAAAATGGCTTTTAGATCGGCCGAGAAACAGCCTAACGCCGATTTTGATAATGGATCGTGCCAACGGGCGGTTTGCTGAGTGAAATATCTCTCCCATGACAACGCTACCTGATCGTTTTCTTAGCAAGAGCGGGCGCTTGAAATCTTCGCTATCTGTAGCGTCTCCTGAAGGCCGGCCGCGCGTGTGATTGTTCAAAGTGTGGTCTGTGCAAAGTTATTGGCTTGCGACTACTAGGAGTGTCAAGGTAATAATCGCGACGAGAACAAAACCGTATCTCGACTGCCGAACGTCGAACTGACCGGTAGAAAACTGGCTGTCACGCGAACTGCCTACTTCTATGAAATCCTTGAGTTATTATGAACATTAGTCAACTTCGCAAGCGGGTGTACCGAACACTAAAATACAAACTTGCACGGCCAAGCCCTCCGGATTTACGCAGTCCGTTTCGCGGTCCCGTCGTCGTGGTTGGATCTGCCCCGCAAGCAAATCTCCCTGCTGGATTAGATCGCAATTATAGCATTGTGACAGTCAACGGGTCTCAGGCTGTCACAAAAAACTGGGGCATCGAGAGACCAGACATTACATTCATGCAATTCAACCAGATCAGAGGTCAAAATACCAATGCGGTTGAGGTTCGCCGGGTGCTGCGGGGACAGTCTACAAAGGCCTTATATGTCTTTCTCTGGCCGGAGGGTGAGGAAGCACTCAAGGCGGGCTTGAGCGCATTTCACTACCATTACGAGAGTCTAACGCTTGTCAACAAATACGAAAGAATGGCGCTACTCGATAAAGTTTGCGGCCTAAAGACTGCGGAAATGGACGCGAGTGAAAAGTGTTCCAACGGGGTAAATGCGGTGCTGTTTGCCTTTTGCCATGGCGCGAGTGAAGTCATAATTACCGGTATTAATCCTCGGTCCACTGGGCATGCGTACAACAACGAAAATCTTGGGCGACTTCATCAAACTATGGACGAGATGGTTTTCAGTAAGCTGTTGCGCGATGGGTGGCCGCTTTACACCGCGGATCCTCAAGTTTCTTCAGCGATCGGCATACCGCTATGGATGCCGGCGTAATGCGTGAATGCGACGTATAGCCACACGAGGTTGATCGCAGAACTCACGGGAGACCGGAACTTCGTAAGGCGGTCCCCGCCGGAGGGTAGTGGCAGGTCACAATGATGGGATAGTCGAGTATTCATCAAGATTGCCAACGGGCGTGGCTTCGGGAGCCAATTCGGCTGATGGTGCGTGCACACCCATCAAGAGCGTGTAAACGCCGCGGCATTTTCGCTGTGGCTTACCGGAAGCGCCCCGATTGAAGGAGCCGCCTCGATATTGCTATTTTTGCTCATTCCAATATGACCTCGACTTCTCAATCACTCGTGGGCGCCGATTTATGAAGTACAGGACAGAGATCGAAGGACTTCGCGCCGTAGCTGTCTTGTCCGTGATTGTTTTCCATGCGTATCCAAATGCTCTGCCAGGAGGCTTTATCGGCGTCGATATATTTTTTGTGATTAGCGGCTATCTGATAACATCGATCATCGTAAGGGACATAGAGGCAGGAACTTTTAACATCGCACGCTTCTTCGAAAAGCGTGCGCGGCGAATTCTGCCCGCTCTTATTTTTGTAATTGCATGCTGTGTTCCGGCCGCGTGGTATTGGATGATGCCGGCGGAATTACGCGCGTTCTCGGATTCAGTTATTGCAGCATGCCTCTCGGTATCAAATATCTTCTTCTGGACAAAAAGTGGGTATTTTTCGCCTGAAACGGCCCAAATGCCGCTACTTCATACATGGAGCCTTGGGGTCGAGGAGCAGTTTTACGCGATCTATCCGTTTTTGCTACTTGTAATAGGCAAGAAGTCATACAAGAAGAACGCAACGCTACTATTTTTAGTGGCGGGAGCCACAGTCAGTATTATAGTAAGTTACATATGCTCGAAATATGTCCCCGAACTGAACTTTTATTTTCTTCCGACACGAGCATGGGAGTTTTTCTTTGGAGGGGCCTGCGCTGTCTTCTCCGGCGGCCGAGAACGCGATCATGGATGGTGGGCTTGCGCGGGGATCATCCTTATCGGCTTTGCGGTTATCTGTTTCGATGAGAGCTCTCAGTTCCCCGCAGCAAGTCTAGCGGTAGCTGGAACGTGTTTAGTCCTAACATTTGCGAGAAGCGGGAATTTTGTAGGAAATTGCCTATCCCTATCACCTCTCGTGATGGTCGGCAGCATCAGCTACAGCGCGTACTTGTGGCATCAGCCCCTGTTTGCTTTTGCTAAAATTCGCAGCGTAGACGCGCCAAACGGAATGACGATGTTCGCTTTGATAGTCGTCTCCTTGGCATTGGCATATTGCACATACCGTTTCATTGAACTGCCATTCAGACGCAAGCCTGACCAAGAAATTCATGTTAGCAAGGGATTCGTCGGTGGCTGCGCTGTCTTTACAATCGCGCTTGTTAGTTTTGGAATCTACGGAAACCTCACAAAAGGCGCCCCATCCCGGCTACCACCTCAAATTTCCAATTTTATTCAAGAGAACGCATGGAATCGACGCTGTCTAGCATTTAAGGATCCTTCTCCGCTCCAATTGCCGGAACCAAGTTGCGTTTATAATTCTGAGCATGATTCTAGCTACGCGATCGTAGGGGATTCCATAGCTTCGTCACTGAGCCCCTCTCTAGCCGCGCAACTCGATCGACACGGCATTGCTTTGGAGCAGATGACACATACCGCATGCGCTCCAATCGTGGGAATTAAGAGCAGTGGAGAGTCCGCACAAGGCTGTCCAAACTATATTCGGACTGCATTCGAACGTATCAAAGCCAGTGGGGTTAAAACAGTCATCCTAGCTGGGGCGTGGATCACGTTTTTCGACGAGAAGAACCTGGTGCTCAACAAACAACAAATCACGCTTGCCTCTTCGAAGGGAAAAGCCCTGGTGCGTGAAGCGCTTCAATCGACGGTGAATGAACTAAGGGAATCCGGCATTCGGGTCGTTTTGCTGTACCCTGTCCCCAGGGGAGATTCACAGGTTGTGGCCAAGGTCGCCAAACTAATGCTAACCGGCAACCTGAAGCCAACAGTTTCGGTTTCTAAGGAAAAATATTCTTCCCAGGCGAAAGACGCAGTTGGTTACCTGGACAGCATTAAGGGCGGTAATATAATCAGGGTTTTTCCCTCGCATTCGTTTTGCAGCACAGCTGACAATAACTGTGTTTTAGCATCAGGAGGCCAAGCTTATATTTACGACAAACTTCACCTCACGAGGGCAGGTGCAGATGTTGTCGCAAAGAATATCGTTGGCGCTCTAATTAATTGACCGAGCTCCAGGCGCATTGCCTCATATTATCGTCTTTATAGGTGTTTAGAATTGGCGTTATCAAAGCCCTGCCTTACAGTCCGGCGAACTCATGGCCGACGATGGATAGATCCAGTTTTGGCCTTCTTACGGCACTCGATCTTCTTCTGCATCTGCTCAAGGCAGGCAAACATGTTCTCGTATTCTCAGGATTTTCCATGGCCAATCGCAAAGCCGTTTTGATCAATGATACCTCTACAAAGCCGCACCTAGGATGCCGTCTCGTTGTAGCTCAAATTGTAAACCTCGCCTCTCAAGAGGGCATCGAAATTAGCGCGACGTCATCCGTTCATGTCGATTGGCGTGAGCAGCCACTTGTACAGGAACATATGCGAAAGGCCGACCTCGTTATTGTTAATGGTGAAGGTACTCTCCATGATGCAACCAAACAGGCAAAGGCTCTCGCAGATGTCGCTCCTTTTTGCCGTGATGCGGGGGTGGCTTGCGTACTCATAAACTCGGTTTTCGAAAGAAATGACGAGGCTATCGCAAAGGCATGCAGTTTTTTCGATAAGATCTATGTCAGGGAATCTCTGAGCGCAAAAAGCGCCACTTCATTGGGCCTTAGGGTCAATGTGGTGCCGGATTTGACGATCTCAAGCAATGTATTTGCTCCGACGTCCGGAACAGAGCGGAATACCCAAATTGTTGTCACGGATAACGCCAACAAGGTGGCGCAAAAGGAAATCATCGATCTCGCGATTCGACGGAAGGATACGACTTTCTTGAATCTCAACACGAGCGACTTGGAAAATCCCTTCATGGATCAACAGCTGCGACCTCGTGTGGTATTTTCCCCTAGCGGCCAAGTAACGGGGACTCCGCCTCATCGCTCTCCTGGGCGCATATCATACAAGGCTTTTCGAAAGTCGGTCTTCCGGCCCAACATGATGCAGCGCTGGGCCATGACTAGAGACTTTTCTCGTTTCCGTCCAGCGACTGAGATTTTGGCAACGATCGCCCAGGCAAAATGCGTTGTCGCGGGACGTTTTCATGCCGCCTGTCTCTGCCTTCTTGCCGATACTCCCTTTGTCGCTGTTGCGTCAAACACGTCCAAGACGCGCGGGATGCTGATAGACGCGGGCATTCCGGGGTTGCTGGCGACAGACGCGGGCACAGCGTTTAGCTCGGAGTTCAAATGGGGCGATGCCGAAAAGGTTGCTGCTGCAGAGTATGTTGCGCGAGCTAAGCGCGACGCGACAGCGATGTTTCGTGATATCGCCTCTTTAATTGATTAGGGCTCTCGCTTGCAGTGTCTCGTCATGGCTTGGAACTTCTTGATCTAGTTGGCATTTTCAAGAATTCCGTTGACGACGCGTGCGATTGGTGGCGTGGCGTCGATTTGTGATTGCGTCCTTTGGAAGGTCTTCTTTCGTCGCATGTAATCGCGCGATGAATTCCCGTTCGTTGCTCGTCCGCTCCCTGAGTGTTGATTTTACTCTGGCACTGCAAGGTAAAGTAGTGAATGGGTGAACGTGGAACCTGAAATATTGGATACTGCCTCAAGGACGAGGCGATGCGACGATGCGACGAATTGGAAGCGGCCGCGGCCGAACGCCAGACGGTCAGCAATGAAAGTTCGTTCGCCGTTGATCTATTCTGCTTTGGACCCAGGAAAATGCGGCTTCTTTTTTTTCATCCACGCCGGTCTGAGCGATCGAAACATCTGATCGATCTTTCGCGCCGCGCCAGTCAGACTGATGAGTTTATCGACCTCGGCATCGGTGTTCCCGAGACGCTCGGAAAGCACTTCTGCAGCGGCCAAGGCAATGTCCGTCTTTGAAATTTCCGGAAAGAGATCACTCAAGTTCTCGTAAACGTTTACTGCAACGCCATCATGTATCGAAATCTTGTTGGCCCTTGCTAGCAGTCTAAAGCAAGTTTGCTCGAAACTCCAATCGTGTGCAGCAACCACTCTCCATTTTTCGGTCCGGCGCGCTGAGAATCCCGCGAGTACGATAGAGCCGGGAAGGTCCATACGTGTCAGCCACATCGCCATCGCAAAGCCGCTGGTCGGCGTTTTTCCGGGAGTGTAGAAACGGTCGGCAAAGCCAACAAGATCGAGGTGACCGGTCGGGGCACCGTGGAAATCGGCCGACGTATTCAGCTTTTCCAGCACGGACAAGCGGAGATTCAGAATGCCAAGAAATGTCGCTTGCTCGAAAAACGCGAGAACCTCGTCCACTTCGCCCTTGTAGACGATATTTGCTCCCGCGGGTTGGCCGCGCGAGACCAGAATAGCGTTGCCTTTGAAATCTTCAGACAAGGTTTTGTAGACCTTGTTGAAGAACACGAACAAGGCGCTCGCAGGATAATGGCGCTGGAGCAGTTGGACGTCATTTAGACCGCTGTTGGCGACAAGGACAATGTGTGAGAACTGGGAGAAAACTTTCTTCCAGTCCAAGGTATCAGTGAGATCAGCGACGGCGCCCTTAAGCTGAAGCGTGCCTGCGCTTTGATCGGTAGACGTGATCAACCTGGGCTCCCGACAGCCTTCTGGGTCACGGCAAGCACGCGCTCGCGCATGGCAAACCATTCGTCGGAGTAATCGTCATTCTTGTACTCGTCGAAATATGGGCCGCCATCGGTAAAGTGAACGATTTTCGCATCGTCGCGCTTGTCGTACTCGTTTACCAGGTAGTTCCAAGTGACGGGAATATCGCCAATCTGCTCGTCGGAGTCTAGCCACTTGAACTGGTGCAACTGCAGGCCAGTGGCCGTGTTGACAAAGTCCTTGGTCAATGCCCTGCACTTTGAGTTGTTGAACAAGATCATGCTCGACCAGTTCTTCTTCTCGTACTTCGTCTGAGTCTGGCCCAGAAATTTGGTTTCAACCTTCGGAACGTAGTCATGCTTCACGCACATCGCAGCATATCGATCATCCCGGAGTTTCCAAAGCTCTGCGATGTCGGCCCGCGCCAGCATGTCGCAATCCATGAAAATACTCCACCCCTCATAGTTGCTGAGGTAGGGAACCAGAAAGCGAGAGAAGGAGAACTCCGTCGACTGCAGCGCATTGCGCTCGCGCGTGAAAATGTCCCTCAGATTATCGAGGACAATAGGCGAAAAGGCGACAGGGATCGAGGAGTGCTCTATAATGCTCTGGCACAGAACATGATAGGCAACTACCTCCTTGGAATCAAAACCGACAAAAATTCGAGCAACGTCATCTCTCATCGATGATCCTTTCATTTTGGCTGTGCAGAGACCTCTTTTAAGGTCGCCCCCCTCATGGAGAGGGAAAAGTTCCTCTGACGGTCCGCAGCTGTGCACCACCAGAAACCCTGTGTCAATTCACATGGAGTCCTTCCGGGGCCGGCTCTCAAAAAAGCCGCGACGTCACTTGATTCTAATCCAGCGCTATTATAGCGCGACTTTCCTGAAACGAGATTCAACTTCTACCAATCCAGGGGCATAAGGCGGCAAAATGTCGTGGTTCAGACGAAAGAACACTCCGATCAATAGTCTTGCCATCATTCCGCCGGAGCCTCTGCCAGGCCGGTCCGGAATCGCGATTGCCGTAATCGTTAAAGACGAGGCATCATATATCGAAGAATGGGCGATGTTTCATAAAGCCGTCGGGATCAGTCACTTTGTCGTCTATGATAACGGCTCGACCGATGCCACATGCAGCATATTGCAGTCGGTTCTCAATGCCGACGAGCTTACGATCATTCCATGGTCCGGCAAGATGTACCTGGAATCGAGATTCATCAATAGCCAGGTTCTCGCCTTCTCCCATGCCGTCGCCACTTTCGGCGGTAGATTCAGCCGCATAGCTTTTATCGATGTCGACGAATTCTTGCTTCCGCGCAAGGGAGGCACGATCGAGGAAGCGCTGGAAGCAACACAGGGATTTCCGAATGTCTCCTTGCCTTGGCATATGTTTGGCACGGGCGGACATAAGGTGAGGCCGCAAGGCCCCGTTGTCATGAATTATACGTGGCGCAACGACGATCCGCTTAGCAAAGCGAAGCACCTCTCCAACTTCAAGTGCATCGTAGATCCCTGCGAAGTCGTAGAGGTTACGGTGCACCAATTCAAGACGCGGTCGTTCGGCGATCTTACCGTCAATGACACAGGATTTCGCACGACCAGGGACGGCAGGAAGAAACGAAGTTTTTATTCAAACGAGTATCTCCAACTGAACCACTACTACTGCAAGTCGGCTCAGGAAATGGCCGAGAAGATCGCCCGCGGGTCCGACTACATTGTCTCAGCGGATTTCCTGAAGAAGAAAATGGAAACGACCCTTCGAAACATAGAAGCAAGTTTAGTGGAAGACCGCTCGATGGTCGAATTCGTGACCGGTCGCTCGATCGCCCTCTCCCGACCCGAGATATCGTCG
The DNA here is from genome assembly GCF_015353075.1 of Rhizobium sp. 007. NCBI lineage: Bacteria > Pseudomonadati > Pseudomonadota > Alphaproteobacteria > Hyphomicrobiales > Rhizobiaceae > Rhizobium > Rhizobium sp. 007. The sequence continues at coordinate 2,758,455 of NZ_CP064187.1, forward strand.
GTCTCACCGCTGTCACGCTGGCAAAGCGCCAGTCCAAATCGGGATGCCTGAAGCCTGCGACACATATGGATCTGCTGTAGCGGATATCCCTTCTTGATAAGATGCTCCAGTATCCGTCCGATCCATATCCGTGTGCAGCCGCACCAGGTTTTCCTTGTTGTAGGCATGGCCGACTGATTTCGGGTAATGCCTGTGATATGACGGCCGGCGTCTTGTGACAGAGCGGGCGTTTATGCCGTTTGAGCATTTCTGATCCGCATTGAGTTCAGCGGTTTAAGCCCGCAGACCTTGTGCAGGAGCGCCATGCGCTGATATCTGCAGTTCATCACACTGGTAGTACTCTAAGGCTCTCCTCCAGCGCCGCTTGGCCGCGTTTTAGCGAAAGGTCATGATCGCTTTTCAGACGTCAAAGAAGGGACGCCCGCTCTTATAACACCCATGACGGGGCGGAAGACTTCCGAGAGACTCGCCGCACCCTTGGCCGATAGGTGATCTCCGTCCTTATACAGGACAGTGCCCTCTCGCATCACGTGACACCTGAAAGCATCGCAGATTGCGCCCATGGGGTCTACCACCAGCGCTCCGTTCGATTTGGCTGCCTCGTCCAGCACCCGCCGTGCTAACGCCTGCCGTTTGCTCGTGTAATCAAGAGGAGGGGCAATATCAAGCGATCTTCCATCGACTACGGCTTTGGCGAGCGCTTCTGGGACGTCGGAGCCAACCTCCGGTACATCCATTACCAGCACCGCCTTCGTCCCTTCCTGAGCGAACCTAGCGAGTGTGGTGTTTAGACTCGCCCTGACAGGCGAAGACCAATCTGCCAAGGAGGGTTCTACACGCGGGTCGAAAAAGACGCCCCCACCCGGAAGCTCGGCCCTATGAACGTATTTCGGCCAGTAACCAACCATGAAGATGAAAGGGAACTTTCTCTGCTCGATAAACGACATTACTGTTGAATTATACTCGATGCACCGCTTCACCGCCCAAGGGGGACCGAAGTCCGCATTCGGTAAGGGCGGGCAGGAGGCGCGGCCGAGGAACATACCAGACAGACCCATCTCGCGCGCCGCAACGTCGATTGCCGGAGCAATGGCCGCGGCGTGAGAGTCACCCCACACAAGGAACTGCGGCTCACTTGAAGATTGCACTCCAATCCTGCAAAGTTCGCCTCTTCTTATCTGAGCCAAGGTCAAGCCATCCCCGTCCGAATCGGCAAAGCACAGCCGAGAGAAAAACGGGCTCTCATCATGAGTGGCTTGGTAAAGCCGGAGCGCCTCTTCGGGCAAACGATGGGGAATGCCTTCAAATCTTTTGACGACAGTTCCGAAGGCGATCGCCGAAACAATTGCGGCGCTGCTCAGGCCGGCTATGGCTGCACCCGAGGGCGCTAGCCTCCCGTATCGGGCGGGTTGCTCTACAAACCTCCAAGAAAGGTAGGCCAACGCGAACGACAGTGCGACGACCGTCAGTGCCCACTCGGTCGTCAGTTCGTGTTGAAGAGCGGAGCGCGAAAACACGATAACGGGCCAATGCCAAAGATAGAGGGAATACGAGATGCGGCCGATAAAGACCGAAACGGGATTGTCGAGAAAGCGGGCAATCAAGCCGTCTCGGCAATTGGCGTGGATCACAAGGGCCGTACCAACACAGGGAACTGCGGCATTGAACCCCGGGAAAGGAGTGCTAGGAGAATAGAGAAAGACGGTTGCGAAGATTGCAACGAGCCCCAGTGCTGTCATGGCTTGAGACGCGCGGGCTCGATAGTTCGCTTGCGGCGCAATAGCGACCAGAACTCCTACTAGCAATTCCCAAACGCGGAAATGCAGCAGGTAAAATGCTTTCTCCGGTTTATGATATACTTCGAAGATGCTTGCTATAAACGACAGCAGCGAGACCGCCAAAACGATCCCGAACATGCGCCTGCCTGCAAATTTATAGCAAATGAAAAGCGCGACGGGGAAAACAAGGTAGAACTGCTCCTCGACAGACAGGGACCAAGTATGAAGCAAAGGCTTCATCTCGGCGGCAATATCAAAATAGCCACTCTCGCGATGAAACAGAACATTTGAAGTGAACAATGCGGCGGCTATTAGGCTATCAGCGAAATACCAAAATTCCTGTGGCATGAACAAGAACCATGCCGCGACAGCCGAAACAGCCATCATTGCGAACAGCGCCGGGAAGATGCGCCGCATGCGCCGGACATAAAACTCCAGAAGACTGAATCTGCCGCGGTCAAGGTCGGCCAGGATGATCCTCGCCATGAAAAATCCCGAGAGGACGAAGAACACATCGACACCGACGAAGCCGCCGCTGAACGCCCCGAAACCTGCATGAAATAGGAGCACCGGCAAGATTGCCACGGCTCGCAATCCGTCCAAGCCGGGTCGATACTCCATGGGTCGATATGTTAAAATCGAGGTGCTCCTCTATGAACTACCGACCGCGGACGTTGCCTCAGGCATGGGTAATGTAATCCGCTCAACCCTTTGGCCGGCTACTTGTAGCCGAGCCGTTGGCCTCGTCAATCACCTGCTCGCGAAATGTCGCTAGGCAACGCCGGCACAGAGAAGATCGGCATATGCAAGATCCAGGCGGGCCGGCCGTTATGGTCAGTCACAAACAGAACATGGACTTTTTTGCGACTGCATCATTTCCATCGCTGAGCCTGCAAGCACAAACCTCGATCACTCGCGCGGAGGAAGGCCACAGCGGTGTTCGGAGGAACGATAGCCACACTGTCGGCATCGGACGTGACGGGATATGCCCGCCGCAGCCCAACAGCGCCTTCACGAAACCTGAGTCCTACCATCGTGGCCAAGTTGTTCAAGTAACCGTGCATCAACCGTCTTGATGTGCGGGAGAGGAATCGCCGAATATAAACTGCCTCGATTAACGGCGTCACGGAAACTCAGCGCGGAGTGGACACGTCGATTGGGTTATGCAAGACATTGCGCAGAATATTACTTGCAAACTAAGCGACGGAAATTTCTAGATGACAGCTGGACCTGACGCGCTCGAAATCCTCCGGGAAAAACACCGCCGCTGGCTCTCGCAGCTCGACATTCGCGATCAGCCGTGGTTGATCCTCGGCTCCGCCCCATGCCCTACAATACCGGCTGACTTGATCGGACATTGCGCTCGCGTCGACGTCAACAACTCGGGCAAGACGGCTGCCGCCTTGGGTCTCCCACCGGCCGACCTGACGTTTCGAAAGAGAAAGAAGTCTTGGGATGAGCATCCTCACGTGAGAACGAGAGGTCTTTTATGGCTCCACACGAAACCCCTATGGTTTATGCGGCTTAGGCTGCTGCTGATGCCCCAGGTGCAGTACAAGAGTCTGATGCGCGCCACCAAGGATGAGCGCGAGGCGATCGTCACTGCCGTGAGCGGTGGCCTTCCCCCTGGTGTGGGAGAACTCGGAAAAGTCACAAACGGAGTTGCAGCTGTTTGTTACGCCCTTTTCATGGGCGCGCCATCAGTGACCCTGGCCGGGTTCTCCGTGACGAAAATGGGCCATTCTTACAACGACAAGGGCAAGCTTCGGCGACAGATCGCGGAGGACACTTTTGTGCTGACGCAGCTTCGAAACCGCGGGAATGTGTTCACCACGGAGGGCGAGCTCTCCGCACAAATCGGGCTTCCCCTCGTTCGAAACAGGGATGACATCGAAAAACACATGGCTAGCCCGGTCTGTGTTGTCCGCAGTTAACGTGTTCTGCCCAGGAGTAAGCGAAATGGTACCATTGCCCGCGCGCTCGACGTTGTATTGTACGGAATAGATATCAATTATCGGCCTCAATTCAGCCATGCCGACACCCGTTAAGGCCGCAGTGTCAAGGCGCGCCCGCACGGCCATGACTGGCAAGACCTAGCTTTGGGTAGTGGTGCGAGCCGCAAAGCCATAGGTCAAGAGAAGCAGCAGAGCATGCATCCCTTGCGTATACTAAAACGCCACATCGAATGGTGGTTTCATCGCTTCTGACCTTCCAAGCTTCCCGCCAACTGCTTGCGCAGGAATGGAATGCGCAATCACGTTGATCACACCGTCGAAGATGGGAGCAAGAATTCTAGCACCCGATGCGGAAAGATGATCGGGGTCCTTGTACATTACAGTGTCTTTGATCATCGCGTGGCAGCGGGTAGCGTCGCACAGCTTAGGGAGAGGGTCCACGAGATAGGCATTCTTGCGCTTGGCGACATCGTTCAGCACCATTCTTGCCAACGACTGTCTTTGGTCGGTGTAGTCGCGCGAGGGAGCAATATCCTCAGAGCGGCTTGTCGTTACGGCTCTCGCTAGTGCTTCGGGGACCGGTACGCCCATCTCAGGAACGTCAAGTACCAATACAGACTTCGTGCCAGCCGCGTCTAACCGTGTGATCGTTTCCTCGAGGCTGTTTCGCACCGGCCCGGACCAGTCTTCGACCGGTGGAGCAGCGTTAGGATCGAAGAAGATGCCCTGGTTAGGCAGCTCGGAGCGGTGGACATATTTTGGCCAATAGGCGACTAGAAATACATAAGGGATCTTCTGTGTTTCAATAAAGGAAAGCGCCGCCTTGTTGTGATCGACGCAGCGTTCGACGTTCTTTTGAGATGCAAATGCGGCGTTAGGGAGCGGTGGGCAACCGCCACGACCGATAAGTACACCCTTTATTCCTACCTTACGCCCTGCAAGATCGATTGCAGGAGCCATCGCGGCCGCATGCGAGTCTCCCCAAACGACAAAGGACGGGGGAGCAGTTGTGGAGTGATCACCCACAACGCAAAGCCGGCCTTCCTCTATGGCCGCGACGGACAGGCCGTTTCCGTTGGTATCGGCAAAGCAACGCGGTTGAGAAAAAGGACTTTGATCGTAAGTTGCCGCATAAAGCCGGAGCGCTTCCCCACTGAGACGCCACGGCATCCCATGGTAGGCAATGATCGTGCTCCCAACTACAACCGAGGCCCCAAGTGCCGCCGCGCCCGAAACAAGCGGCGTGACTATACTCATGCCGCCGCCGTGCCTGAATGGTTGCTCGATAAAACGCCACGAGAGGTATCCGAGCGCGAGCGCGCAAGCAAAGACCATTGCGCCTTCCAACCAGGCCTCCATTCCGAGGTTGAGGTAGCGGGTAAAAACGATAATGGGCCAGTGCCAGAGATAGACAGAGTACGAAATCTTTCCGATGAACACCATCGGGGGCGCCATTAGAAGGGCGTAACTCCAACTCCCCCGGGCCTGTGAAAATATCACTGCGGCAGCAGACAGGCACGGCAGGAGCGCGTAGTAACCAGGAAAGGGCGTGTCAACATTGTAGGCGAAGAAAGCAGCGATGATTCCAAGCAGGCCAACCCCGGCAATCAAGCTTTCGCTGCGCTGCGTCAGTTTCGGTGCAGGAACAAGGGCAACCAGCGACCCAAGCAGGAGCTCCCATACCCGAAAAGGAAGCAGGTAAAACCCCTGAGATGTGGCGTTGAAGGCCGCCCAGCAGCTGGCGGCAAATGACAAAAAGAATGCCGCTATTAGAATTGCCAATGTCACTGCGCGCGACTTCCGCGTCAGCAGGAGGGTAAGCGGAAAGAATATGTAGAATTGCTCCTCGACGCTCAGTGACCACGTGTGAAGCAAGGGCTTCGTGTGCGCTTCAAGATCGAAGTAGCCGCTTTCTCTTTGGAACAGTATATTGGCGGTAAAAGTAGCTGCTCCAATCAGACTTTTAGCGAAGTATTCGAACTCCTGAGGCATGAACAGGAACCACGCCGCGATCGTGCTTGCGGCAAGAACCGCGGTGAGCGCGGGCAAAATTCGTCTGATGCGGCGGCTATAGAACTGCCAGATATTGAAGGAGCCCGCCGCGATATCCGACGAGATAATTCTGGCCATGAAATAGCCAGAGAGGACAAAGAAAACATCGACGCCAACGAAGCCGCCGGGAAGCCAGGCCAGGCCGATATGATAGAGTACAACCGGTATAACGGCGACGGCCCGCAGCCCATCGAGCTCGGCCCTATAACTGGGCCGGCTTTGGCTCAATATCATTTCGGCTCCTTTGGAAAGTTCGACCGCTGAATCGCGGCTATCCGTAGCCGTACGATTTGCCCGCAATGAGGCAGGGACTTCAGATTTCCGCCAAGTGTCATCGCTATATTCTCAATCAAGGACGTCTCCCTAGCCGCTGACTGCCAGCGAGCCAACAGGTTCGGAGCATTGTTCAGCGGCGCTCCGAGGACCGGCTAGCTTCGTGCGGACGCAAACGGGATCTCTCAGGTTCGCAGGTAACTTATCCTGCACGTATGCCGTGCTCCGAAACCCCGGCTGAATCGGTCATCCCGGCAATGCGGACTTTCCGATGCTGCCCCCGGTCCCAACACGGCGAAGGCTCCAGCGTCCACATGATTTCAAGGCTAACGCACTTACTCCCTCCAGTGATCCGCCACCCAACGTGTCGGGAGGATAAAATGCCGAAGATGCGCGAAGAACGAGTCCCGCTTCTGCCGCTTTGTCTTGTTGAAACTTGCCATGAGATGTCCAAACAGAGTGTCGGCGCCCCGTGGGTGGTACTTCCCTCTTATCGCCTGCTCTGGGCGAAGGCCACGAGGGAAAATTACTACTTTTGCGCTCTGGGGGAGCCGCGGCGCAAGGAAGTAATTGAGCGGCCATGCACGGCGGCAATCTTGACGAAAGTGCAGCACCCACTCGCGCGGGAAAAACTTCGGACCATCCGGAGCGTTCCTGGTCACGAAACGCTGCTCAAACCGGTACTGATCCGCAATCACCTGTGGTGCCGCCTTAAATTTCTCTTGCAGCGGTGCGAGCTTGCCCACCGGAAATCGAAATAGCGAAGTCTGTCCTAGCTTTTCAAATGGCGTGGTCTGATTGCGCGCCATAACAACGTCCTCGGCGCTGCCAACCTCAAAGAACGGATCGAGTGACGCAACAACCACAAGGTCCAAATCGAGGAACAAAACTGGGCCGCTGAGTGACCCTAAAGTTTCCCCCCAAAGCCGCGCCTTATTCCAAATGCCTGGGGATTTCTCTGGCATCGTCGGGACGTCTAACGGTGGTAGGTCCTCGCAAAGAACCTCAGGCCGAATGCCATCTCGCTTATCGGTGAAACATGTGAAGGTAAACGGCGGAGTGATGTTTCTCGCAACCATTGCATAAAGGCGATTGATATAGGGGGGGCCGAACTTCGTACCCCAATTTATGCAGATCACCTGTTTCGTCGTGCCTACCGCAGGTAGCGTCTCGCTCACAGCCATTTGCTCCGCTATTCCTTTCTAAAATCCCAATGCTTCAAGCGCTTAGCACAGATACGGCGCGTGCCAGCAGATGCAAAATAGCACGGCCATGGTTTCCGTTGTCAGAAGCCGTCTATTGTGACGTGTTGTCTCGAACGACATTGTTGCCGCCCCTGCTAACGATCAGATTGCGACCACCACCGACGATCCTGTTTCCTTCGACATTGTTGTTGTCAGCAAAGTCTGCATTGCTTGCGCTGCTGCCAAATGGATAGGCCGGGTCGGTAAAGCAATAGTCCTTGCCTCCGTTGCGGGATCCCAACCAAACTGCCGGTTGCTTGCGGCCGGAAGAATACCGAAACGTGTTCTGCGTTATTTGATTGAACTCCGGTTTTTGGTGGCGAATAACGCCGCCTTCTCCGCAATTGCGATAGACGAATATTCCGCCATTGTCGGAGTTTTCGAATGTATTGCGGGAAATCGTATTTCTTGCAGAACCATCGATCGCGATCAACTCACGCTTGTCCGTTTTGATGCTGAAGACGTTTCCGGAGATCGTATTGCGGGCTGACTCGGCGTCAAGATATACGGCAACCGCGGTGCTGCGGCCTGATATTTGAGACGATATCAAAGCCGCTCCCGTTACGCCCGGCCCCACATAAAAGGGGATGCCATTGGGCGCCTCGATCTGGACTTTTTCAAATCTCACGTTGGCCGGTGCCGCGGCTTGGGCATAACTGGTGTGGTCAGCCTTGAGTGACGAAGCCTTCATCACTTCGCCGTTCGCATTTTCTCCGAGACCGTAGATCCTGACAAATCCTCTGATCCGGCAGTTGCGAATGGTGACATTGCGCGGTGCATCCCATTGCCCTGACGCAATTCGCGTTGAGCGAACGATGATCCCGGTTTTCTGCATGCGTGAACCACCGGAACTAACGTCAATTAGCCCCCCGCCACAATCAAGTACCGCGTTTGAAGCGGAACTTCCTTCGAAGATCAGCTGATGGGTCACGACGTCACGCGAAGACAGCTGGATGTTGCACCGCAAAGAAACCGGCTCTGAACCAGGGGCCCTAATTTTGGAGATCGTCGCCTGTCCGCACGGTGTGTTCTGTCCAGCCTCTTCGCTTGGTGGCGAGGTGTCGGTGGGGCTTTCCTCGACGGGCGTTAGTGGCCCAGTGTTTTCGCCTTCATCGGGCGACGGCACGGACGGGCCTGGTCGCTGAGGATGCGGTCTCTGATACCCAAGATCCGGCTGCAAAAAGGAGCTGTCAATATAGGCCGTTCCGCCCTGGCAGCCAACCAACAAGGCGAGGCTCGTTGACATTATGACAGCTTTCGTCTTCCCGAGTATCATTCTATCTCCGTTGCCCAGCGTAGTGGCGAATCTTCACCCTGCCGACTTCTTACCAGATGTTGGTCAAGGGACGTCTATTTTCATCGGATGTTTTCGGATCGGCGGCTCGACGTATGCGCCCGGCTCGTTGACATTTCGCGCCAGCAACCTCGAGGCAATGCTTTCGGCAGCAGCCTTCGCTCCCTCTTTCGAATAGAAGTTGCCGCGAACCTGCACGGAGGCTGCGAGCAGTCGCATGAACGCGTCAAGAAGCTTTGCCGATGGCGGTTGTGGATCTTGCCAGAAACGATCGATGGAACTTGGATCCGTCAGCCCTTCGATATCATAGATCGTAACTCCGAGCGTCTTAACAGGCTTGAGTGCCTGCAATGCTGAAAGCGCAGCTGTCGAATTGACGGTGACCATGCCCCGGCTTGCAGCGATCAGCGCCGAGAGATCGCCGCCGTCGATAACCTCAACGCGGCCGGACAGGCCGAGCGACAGGGCGGTGGCGTTCACATAGTCGTCCCAGTCGATAAGCCCGTTATCGAGCGGATGCACTTTGACGAGCAGCTTGGCTTCTTGCGGTGCGTGCTCCGCAAATGAGCGCAGAATAAAACGGATGGCATCCCGCTGGCTGTGGAACGGCGAATGGGCGCGCAACTGATAATCGGTCTCAATCTGCAGGGGATAGACAAAGAACGCTGCGTTATCGGAAGACAGCCGGCCAACTTTGAAATTCGCCTCGCGAGCCCTCTTGCGGCCGGTTGCGAGCCTCCTCAGCCAGCCGGCATATTCGGCGAGCGGATGAAACAGCCCGTGGCGCCGGTAATGCGGATAAAAAAGCGAGAAGAACACGGTCGGCAGGTAATAAAGTAAATCGGCGACCGCTTCCGAGAGAAAAGTGTGACTGTAGCGCCTATTCCAATCCGGCGCCGGCAGGCCCTCCGCAGCCGCAAGTATATGATTCGGATCAACAGGAAAGCGCGAGTTGGAAGAAAGGCCCTCGCGCTCGATCGTCACCCAATCAGGCCTCAAATGGCCCATCTCGATGGCGTAGATCGAAACGCCCATCGCGCGGGCTTCGGCGATGGCAGCACGGTGGTAGGGTCTTTCCTCTCCGAGGACGATAAGGTCGGTGATCTTGCGGTCCGCGATGAGATGACGGACATAGCCCGGCCAGGCGGCGAAAGGACCGCGATAGTTCAAGGCACCACGCCTGCGCCAGAACAGCCAATCCCCGCTGTTGAGGTTGACGCGAACGCACGCGCAGCCTGCTGCCTCAAGACGGTCCGCAATCCGGCAATAGAGGATGGACGATGGCCCCTGGAGAAACAGGAAGACGCGTTTCGCCTTCTCCTCTGAGCGGACCTGCACGATCATTGCGCCGGCAACTCTTTGCTAAGACCAGCAAAGCGCAGCAGCGTTCCGAGCAGGTTCCATGGCGCCTCTTCCCGCGGAGGGACAGGACGCTGCGAATGCGAGCGAGCGCGACCGAGCGGCACGATCACGTAATCGGTACGAGGATCCGGAAACGGATCGGCAAAAGCCTTCAAGAGTGGCGCATGATCACCGTAGAAGAGCAACCAGACTGGCCGGTCCAGCGTGTCGAGATGATGGGCCAGGTTTCCAAGCGCGTGATCGGCGCGACGGAGGAGCTCGGAATAGATCTCCACAGGATCCGTGAGATCACCGACGCGACCGGCCTCCCAGGGGCCATGGTTGGCCATTGAGGCGACGAACAGGAAATTCTTGATATCCGGATCCTTTTCAATCTCGCGGATGACGCTTTTCGTCAGCGCCTGATCGCTGACATAAGGGCCGTCGCGCTCCGGATTGTGATCGAATTCGTCGAGCATCATCATGTGATCGAAGCCGAGCTGCGGCATTGCCTTATGACGCAGGAAGAAGGTGCGGTCGTAGGGATGAATGAACTGCGTCTTCCAACCGGCATCCTTCAGCTTGTTCGGCCAGACGACATCCGTGTATTGGCTTGCGCTCAGATATGGATAGCTCGCATCGATATGCACGTCGTCCGGCTGAAGGCCGCTTAAGATTGCAAATTCGGTGCGAAGCGTATAGCCGCCTTCGAAAACGCTCGTCATACGGCCCCACTGCGCCGCCCGCTTTCGCAGTCGATCAAGATTGGGAAGCTTTAAATCTTTGACCTCGAAATGACGAAGGTCGATGAAGGATTCCGACTGCCAGACGACGATGAGCGGCGGCTCGTTATCGCCGTCCGGATCCCAAAGATCGTGCAGCGCCGACTTCAGCATGACCGACAGCTCGTGCACGATCTTCTCGCGGCGGCGGCCAAGCCATATGATAAAATGCAGGACGACAGACGTGAACGTGCCGAAGCGGACCGTATTCTTCTTGATATCGATCGGTCCAACCAGCTGCTGAGTGGCCCGCGAAACCGGCCCGTTCACAGGGCCGTAGAAAAGCGCCAGCCACGGGCCGAAGGCAACGGCAAGTCCGACCAGCACCCAGAACACCCGTGCGCTGTCAGGCAAGATATGCGGCTCGAAATAGAAATAGAGCCCGGTCACGCCGAAGACGTAAAGGAACGAGAATATCCAGAAGAAGACGTTCAGCGAGGTGGCGTAGAAGATCTCCTTGTATTTGAAGACATCGACGACGAGCGCGATGTCGGAGAAAATCAGCGGCTCTCGGATGAACTTGAATTTGGCGCGCGAAATCCCGGTGAAAATCACAAAAAAGCTCATCGTCGCCTGCATGGCGTAGATCGGCCGCCACGTCACCGAAAAGAAACCCGCAAAGACCAGAGCGATAACCGGAAGGCGCGCCGCAAGATCGAGCGCATAGCGTGCGGGTGTTCGCTCGATCTTGTTCTGGCGATAGACGGCAGACGGCATCGCAAACCAGTCCGTTGCGTAGACGAAGATGCACGTCAGGACGAAGCAGGAGGCAACCAACAGAAAGGGGACGTCATGTAAGCGCAAAGGAACCATCGATTTTCTATTACCGGCAACAAATGCCAAATCCGACTAAAGCTTGGGCGTGTCAATGCCCGATGATATCCCTGTCTTCAAATGCACAGTCGATGGCGTTGCATGCGTTTCCCTTGCGCCACGCTTCAATCGATATCGGTACCAGCGCGAAAGCAGCGGCTTGATGAACGGCCCCAGATAGGCAAGCGCCATGAGAGATAGCGTAAAGTGGATCTTCGAGCGGTTGCGGTCGATACCGGCGATTATGCGCTGTGCAATTGCTTCCGCCGTCCAGGGCTTCACCTTGCCCATGAGAACCTCGGCCTGCCATGGCCGCATCGTCATTTCACGCTGATACTGGGGTGTCAGCGTGTCAGGCGGAAAGCAGATGGAGACGCGAATTCCCGTTCCGACGGCTTCCGCCTGTACGGCTTCCGCAAAACCCTTGAGGGCCGATTTAGAGGCGCAGTAGGCCGCATAACCGTGAAGGCCAATCAATGCGGCACCCGACGAGACCACCATGATGGTGCCCTGCCCCCTCGCCTTCATGCTGTGATAGACGGCACGGGCGGCATTTGCGGTGCCCAGGAGATTTGTGGTTATTTGCTGGTCGAAGGCCGCGGCCGAAATAGCATCGAAGGCGGCCGGCTCGACAATGCCGGCAGAGGCGATCAGCACATCGCAGGGGCCGTTTGCCGTTTCACAGGCTTTGACTGCAAATGCCAGGTCCTCATGCTTGGAAACGTCAGCCGAAACGGCAAAAGAGCTTCCGCCCTTCGATACAGCCTGGACGTCTCGAACCGCCTGATCGAGGCGTGCCGCATCGCGTGCGATCAGCGAAACACGCTCGCCTCTGGCGGCGTAAGCCTTTGCGACTGCTAATCCGATACCGCTTGAACCGCCGGTTACGATGACATGCATTGCATCGTCCTGCCTTAAGGCTTGCCCGCCATCTGGTTCATCGGCAGGAGCTTCATGACCTTTTCGAAGTCGATCGAACCTAGGCCGAAATTGCGGTCCTGTAAATCTTTCAGCCGCTTTGCCGTCACAGTGACGGCATGGCTAATCTGCTCATCCGTGTGATTGCAGGTGATGAAGAAACGCAGCCGGGCCATGCCTTCCGGAACTGCCGGATGGATGATCGGCAGCGCGTTTACGCCCTCTTCGAGAAGATCGTTGGAAAGCTGCACGGCGCGAACGGAATCCCCAACGATCACCGGAACAACGGAATAGCCGGTCGCAAGCCCGGTATCGAGACCGGCTTCCTTCGCAAGCTTGAGGAAGAGCGCGCCGTTGCGCCGCAGCCGGGCGGTACGCTCCGGCTCTTTCGTCAATATTTCCAGCCCGGTCAATGCCGCAGCCGCCAGTACCGGCGCCAGGCCGACGCTATAGACGAAGCCGCCGGCCTCCGCCTTCAAGACGTCCGCCAAAGCCTGGCTTCCGGCTATGTAGCCGCCGCAGCTCGATGTGGTCTTTGAAAGCGTTCCCATCCAGATGTCGACGTCATGTGGATCGATGCCGTAATGTTCGAAGCTGCCGCGACCGGTTTCTCCAAGGACGCCGAGAGCGTGCGCCTCATCGACCATCAGCCAGAAGCCGTAACGCGACCTCAGCTCGACCAGTGCCGGCAGGTCGGCGATATCGCCATCCATCGAGTAAACGCCTTCAACGATCACCAGGATACGCCGGAAGTCGGAGGACAGAGACTTCAGAACGGATTCGAGGTTCTCGACGTCATTGTGCTTGAAGAGACGGCGCGTCGCGCCTGACTGCTTGATCCCGGCAAGCGCACTGTTATGGATGAACTCGTCATGGATCACGAGATCCTGCGGGCCCATCAGACAGCTGATCGCAGCAACATTGGTCAGGTAGCCGCTGACGAAGCAGACGGCAGCGTCGACGCCGTAGACCTTGGCAAGAGCACGTTCAAGTTCGACATGCACGGGCCGCTCTCCGGCAACCAGCCGGCTTGCTGATGCAGAAATGCCAAAGCGATCTATCGCCTCTTTTGCCCGCTGGTTGACGAGCGGGTCGGTATTGGTTGCGAGGTAGTCATAGGAGGCAAAGTTTGCGAATTCCCGGCCGGCCATGACAGTCGTTGCACCTGCCGCCTTGTCATGAGATCGGTAGAAGGGGTTGCCGATGCCAGCCATCTGCGCCCCGATCTTCTGGGTCATCACCCGCTGATATTCCGGCAGTTCGTCGAATCGTGTCACCTGGCGAACCGGCGGCTGAGGGTGGCGGTTCATCCGGGCTGCCCGGTTTCTGCCGGACGACTCGTTGGCGTGCCGCATCTGATCGAGCAGTCCCGTTTTCCGGTCCTGCGCCTTGCCGTCTGGACTGTCCGTCATTTCACATTGCCGCTTTCTGAACCGTGCCAGAATGACTCTGGATCAGCTGGCTGACAACCTGCTCGGCTTCGCCTGCTCCCTCGTTTCCACCGCTACGGCTGGCCACGCGCTCCCGCAGACGAGCCACAACATCGCCGATGGTCGTGCCATCGCTGATACCGCTCAGCGGTATGTCGAAACCGGTCTTCTGTTGGAAGCTCATGCCGAGTTCCATCGCCATCAGGCTGTCGAGCCCGATATCCTTCAGCACTTTTTCCGGTGTGATCCCATCTTCGGTGATACGCAGGATCGCTGCGATTTCGGCAGCGACCAGCTTATGGAGAAGGGCCTGCGCTTCATCTGCAGACTTGCCGGCGATCATCGCCTCGAGATCGATGGTTTCGTTGTCATTGGTCGCCTGGCTGCTTCCTGCCTGGCGCATGATCGTCTCGAAGAGCGACTTTCCGGCAATTGGAAGAAGCCGCGCCGCGCTCCAGTCGACCTCGGCGATCATGACGGTCGCACCCTCGATGCGGCCCTGATCGGCAAGCATGTAGCGCTCGACCTGCTCCAGCGCATCGCCCGCTTTCAATGCCGACTTGCCGATGCGCTTCGAAAGCACCTCGTTCACCTCGGCGTTACGCGCCAGGTAGCCCTTGTCTGCAATCGCGCCGAAGCCGACCGCCAGACCGGCAAGTCCGGCTGCGCGGCGTTGGCGCGCCAGACCTTCGAGGTAGCCGTTGGCTGCGACATAGTTCGCCTGCCCTGGATTGCCGAGCATCGTCGTCGCGGACGAGAACAGCAGGAAGAGATCGAGGTCGTCATCTGCCGTCAACCGGTGGAGGATTTCCGCGCCCTTGACCTTGACGTCGACGACGGGCCGGTTGCGTTCTGCGGTGAGGTTCGAAAGCAGGGCATCGTCAAGCACCATGGCTGCATGGACGATGCCCTTCAGCGGCGCCTTGGTGCGCAATTCGCCAAGCAGGGCGGCGACCGCCTTCTCCTCAGTAATGTCGCAAGCATGCACGCTTGCCGTGACGCCCTTCTTTGTCCATTCGGTGATCGCCTTGCGGGTCTCGTCGTCGGCAACGCCCTTGCGCGAACAAAGCGCGATCTTCCGGGCGCCCTTCGAAACCAGCCAGTTTGCGGTCGCAAGGCCGAAGCCGCCGATACCGCCTGCCACTAGGAAGATGCCATCGGACTCGAAATGAAGCGCCTTGCCGGGCGCCGGAAGGACCTTGTCCTTGCCGATGACCGGGGGACGGACGACTATCTTGCCAATGTGGCCGGCATTCTGCATGAGACGGAATGCGCTGCTGATCTCGTCATAACCGAAAGCGCGATAAGGGATCGGCACCAGCTTTCCGGCGGAGAACAACTCTCCGATTTCGGTGAATATCCGCTTCGTGAGTTCCGGCACATTGACGAGAAGCTGGTCGGCATCGATGCCGAAATAGCTGATATTGCGGCGGAAAGGCCGGAGCCCGATCTTGCGGTCGGAATAATAGTCGCGCTTTCCAAGTTCAAGGAAGCGCCCGAACGGCTTCACGAGTTCCAGGCTACGTTCCATGGCTTCGGAGAAGAGCGAATTGAGAACGAGATCCACACCGGCACCATCGGTAATCCGGCGGATATCGGTCACGAAGTCCAGGGAGCGCGAATCGAAGACATGATCGGCGCCGAGCGTTTCCAGGAAGCGACGCTTCTCAAGCGTTCCCGCCGTGGCAATGACCGTGGCACCCTTCAGCTTTGCGATCTGCAGGGCAGCCAGGCCGACACCGCCTGCGGCACCATGGATCAGGATCGTCTCGCCGGGCTGAATGCGGGCGAGCTCGACCATGGCGTAATAGGCCGTGAGGAACGCGACCGGCACAGTTGCTGCGGCGACCGTATCCATCCGTTCGGGTAGCCTGGTGACACCATCCCGGCGAACCCTCACATGCGTCGAGAAGGCGGCCGGGCCGATGCCCATCACCTTGTCCCCAGGCCTCAGATCACTGACGCCCATGCCCGTTTCGACAACACGTCCGGCAAACTCCATGCCGATCGTGGCGCCAGCAAAGCCGTCCTCCAGTGCTTCTTCGGGGAGCAGGCCCATAGCCCACATGACGTCGCGGAAGTTGAGACCCGTTGCCTCGACGGCAACGACGATCTCACCGTCGGCAGCAGACGGTACGTCACATGCTTCCCAGGCAACACTGTCGAGTCGTCCGGCCGAATGCTGGCGGATCGTGGCAGCGGCATAGCCGTCGGTCATCCGGGCAGAGGACGCTGAAGGCCCGGTAACAGCGCGAAGTTCACGGACCTCGCCGGTTGCCGGGTCGAGCATCCATTCGCGGTTTGCCCCATGTGATGCGAAAATCGAATTCACGATGCCGGAAACACGCCGATCGCCGGGTTCCCCATCGAGCATGTGGACGTCCAGGAATTCATACTCGTTCTGCAGGACGCGGGCAAAGGCCCAAAGCCCGGAGTTTGCGCCGTCGGTCCCCTCACCGGAAAGCGGCGAGCCGCCGGGCGCGATGAGAAGAAGCTGCGGACGGCTGTTTGCGGCAGCCTCGCCGGATTGCATGTAGGCGGCAAGCGCTTCTGCGAAAGACGCAAATGTAACGAGCCGATCCTGTGACAGCTTCGATGGGTCTTCCTTCGATGCGCGCTCGGCATAATAGACCGCGCGCACCGGCTGGCCCGCAAATTTGGAGAAGGCTTCAGCATAAGCCGACTTCGGCTCCTCCGCCGCAACGGATATTGTTGCCAGCCCGCCGAAGTCCGAGGCGTGGCTTGAGCCTTCGCCGATCACAAATAGCGGGCCATTACCGGCCTCGGCGGCCAGTGGTTCTTCGCTTACCACCTTCGGCTGCGCGATCAGCGAAACGAGCCTGCCTTCCGGATACTCGGCTTCGTCGACCTTTGCGTCCGCAAATCCGAGCGAATGTGCAAGATCCTCAATCTGCCGGGCGGTTCCGAGCTTTCCGATCGGAAATTCCGGAGACTGGCTGCCTGCAAACCAGCCGTCCGACAGGCCGAATACGAAGTCGTTGAAAGCGGAAGGCGCACGATCGGCAAGGACGAGCGTCGCACCGTGAGCAGCTGCCTTGCGCACGACAGCCTGGAGCGCCTCGTCGCTGGAAAGATACTGCTGGCTCTGATCGCCCGCAACGACAACCAGATCGGCCGCGGCCTGATCGCCGAGCTTATCGGGGTCTGCGACAATGACATGCGCACTGTCTTCGAAGGCGAGTTCCAGCGTGCGCCGGATATTTTCACGCGGGTCGGCAATGACCAGCAAAGCGCCGTGTTCGGCTGCTGCCAGGGCAAGCTTGCGGCTGAAGGCGGTCGAGATAGACCCAACTTCCAGAATCCGACGGATGCCGCCTTTCTTCGCTTTCAGCACACCATCGACCATGCCGCTTACGACAGAAAGGCGGTGCAAGCTCAAGGGCGAATGGACGAGAACATGCTCCAGCGTCGCTTCGCTGACCGACTTCGAAGAAGCAATGTCGTTGCCCTGCTTGAGGGTGGCGATTTTCTCGAGAGCGTCGCGATGCGCATCGTTGATGAGGACGGCTTCCGCGATGCGGCCGGCATCTTCACCATAGAGTTCCCGCAGAACCTCCTGGACCGGCGGCAGCGTGAATTCAGTCGCAACGGTCCATTTTGCATCATCGGACGAGGCAATGCCCGCGTCTTCAAGGCTGAAGAGGCAGCTGGTGAGGAAGGATCTGAATGCGGCATCGCCGGGAAGGCTACCAATCGTAATCGAGCCATCCTTTGCCGCGAGCGCAAGCGCGATCTCGTGGCATGCGCGATAGACGGCGGCGTCGAGCAGAAGGGTTGCGTTATTCAGCGCAACGTCCAGGGGGCCAGCAATGACCGGAAGCGCATGAATGTCGGATGTCGCGGCAAAAAGCGCGGACGGGACGCTCTCATAGTGAAAGGCGACGGAATCCAGCGTGTGGTGACGCCTCAGATACGTCCGGCGGAAGCGGCAATCGTCGAATGCCGCAACCTGCGTGCCGGCATCGTCGAACATCCGGAAACGCACCTTGATCGAATTCTGGCTGAACCGATCGATCCCGATCGTCGCCTTGACGACCGGGCGTTCAGAACGCCTGACGCGAACGGAGCCGAAGCGCACAGGGATATAGGGCGCGCCTGCCTGATCGCCGGATAGCTGATCGAAAAGCGCCACCAGACCGTGAAACGCTGCATCGACCGACATCGGATTCAGATTGTAGCTCAGGTAAGGGTGTGCAGGTTTTTGTGCCGTCTTGAGATCGACCTCTATCAGACCGTGCCCGAAAGCGACGGCCTTCGACAACAACCTGAAATGCGGACCATATTGCAGGCCGAAGCGCTCAGCTGTCTCATATGTCTTTTCGGCCGTCAGAACCGATTTGACTTCGCCGGCGACGGGGGCTGCGCGCTCGTCGGCCACAGCATCGATCGTCTTGCGCACCCGGGCTACGGCATGAACGGTCCAGTCGTCATTGCTCAGCCGTTCACGCGAGCGGATTTCGATGTTGCCGGTTTCGGGAGAAAGGACCGTCGAAAGTTCGGCGATACGATCTTGCCGCAATTCCAGCGGCCGGACGATCTCCAGATTTCCGAGTTCGACCTCGTCCGTATCATAATATTGCTGCGCAGCCGTTACGGCGATCTCGATAAAGCCGCTGCCAGGCATGATCGCCTTTGAATCCACGACATGCTCTGCAAGGTCTGGCAGCAGGTTGGCGTCGACATGGTTCTTCCAGCTCGATGCGTTCGGATCGGTTCGCCACCCGAGCAGCGTATAAGGC
Source organism: Rhizobium sp. 007 (assembly GCF_015353075.1). Taxonomy (NCBI): domain Bacteria; kingdom Pseudomonadati; phylum Pseudomonadota; class Alphaproteobacteria; order Hyphomicrobiales; family Rhizobiaceae; genus Rhizobium; species Rhizobium sp. 007. The sequence continues at coordinate 2,777,095 of NZ_CP064187.1, forward strand.
ACACGCTGATCGCGGCCAAAGATGTCGATCTCGTCGCTCGTCGGCTGCGGGCGCAACTCGATTTTCTCGAACGGCAGCGGAGGAAGTTGAATGAAGGCGTTGCGACCGGCGGCGTTGCGTGAGCGAAGCGGCGATACGCCATGAGCCACAGCACGCGCGAAGGACTGCGCGACCGGATCGCGGCCGGTTACGCTTTCACGTGCAAGCGTCGGGATTACGGCCGCTTGATGCGAAATGTTCTTGGCGTTGTCCGTCACATAGTTCGAAAGAATCGGGCGGGGCGAGATTTCGATGAAAAGGTTGCAACCCATTTCCATCGCGGCTTCACAAGCGTCCTTGAACAGCACCGGATCGCGCACGTTGCGCCACCAATAAGCCGTGTCCAGCGTCTGCCCATCAGCATGGCGGCCCGTGACGGTGGAAATGAACGTGCCGACGCCGGCATCTGGCTCAAGATCCGGCAGATCGTCGAAGAATGCATCTTTCGCCCGATCGATGATCGGATGATGGAACGGATAATTAATATCGAGCACATGCGCCACGATCTGCGCCTTGCGGGCGGCGTCGCGGAAGGCTTGAACCTCGTCTGATGGGCCGGAAATCGTCACTGAATTCGGCGCGTTGATGGCTGCGATGCAGATATTGTCGAAGCCGTTCGCATTTGCGAAAGCAAGCGCGGCATCCGCGCTCATGACGACCGCTGCCATCTTGCCTTCGCCGGCGAGCAGGTCCTGATGCTGCGAACGCTTGGCGACGATTGCCACAGCTTCTGCGGCCGTCAGCACCTTGGCGGCGTAGGCAGCGGCAATTTCGCCGACTGAGTGACCAAAAACCGCATCGGGTCTCAGGCCCTGCGCCGAAAGACAGTCGGTCAACGCCGCCTGCACCGCAAACAGCATCGGCTGAGCGATCTTGGTGTCTGCGAGCCGCTCCGGCAGGTCTTTGGAAAAAAGCAGATCAGTCAGCTTTTCGCCGAGATAATATTCAAAGAGCGCGCTGAAGGACTGGAAGCATTGGCGGAAATGCGCGTTTTCGCGATAGGCATCCACGCCCATGCCCGGCCATTGAGAGCCGTTTCCAGCAAAGACAAATGCTACCCGCACGCCTTGACCAGGAACCTCGCCATGCTCGCCAGCCGTCGGCTCGCCTGCCAGATGAGCGCTGATTGCGGCCAGCACTCCGTCGCTGTCTTTCGCTTTGACAGCAAAACGGTGGCGCATTGCCTCACGGTTCGCCACCGCCGAAGCGACAAGCTGGCGCGCCTCTCTGGTCTCGGCCTGCTCCAGACGCTGCTTATAGTTATCAAGCAGGCCCTCAAGTGCCGAGGCGCTATGGGCGCTTGCCATGAAGATGACGCGATCACCCTTTGCTTGCGGCTCAGGCGGTGCGACAGGATCCGGATCGCTGATCACGACATGGGCGTTCGTGCCGCCAAAGCCGAACGAGTTTACGCCTGCAAAGCGCGGGGTTTTCGCAGGCATTAGCTCGATCGGAGACGTGTTGACGCGAACGTTCAGATCCTCGAAATCGATGTCTTCGTTGGTCCGCTCGATATGAAGCGTTGCCGGCAGGAAATTGTTTTCAAGCGCAATGACTGCCTTAAGGAGACCGAAGAGGCCGGAGGCTGGTTCGGTATGACCGATATTCGATTTGATGGAGCCGATCGGAACTGGCGCGCGGCGGTTCTTGCCGATGACGTTGCCGATGGCCCAGACTTCAGCGGGGTCGCCGACGCGCGTGCCGGTACCATGGCCTTCTATGAAGGCGATGCGGTTCACATCGATATTGGCGCCTTCATAAACCGACTTCAGGAGGGCAGCCTGCGCCTCCCGCGACGGCAAGGAAATGCCATTGGTACGCCCTGAAGAATTGACGCCGGTTGCATGAAGGCGGGCGTAGCTGCGGTCCCTTTCGCGCAGAGCCTTGTCGGTGCGGCGAAGCACCAGCACGACGCCCCCTTCGGCGCGCACATAGCCATGGCCATTCGTGTCATAGGCTCGGCACAGGCCTTCGGGCGACAGCATACGCGCCTGCGCAAAACCGACGAAGGAAAGCGGATGCGCCAAAAGATTGATCCCGCCCACGATCGCCGTATCGATGTCGCCGCGATCAAGCGCGCGGACGGCTTGGTCGAGCGCCACCAGCGACGACGAACAGGCGGTGTCGATCGTCATGCTTGGACCGCGCAGCCCGAAGATATGCGAGATACGGTTCGAAACGATCGAAAGCGTGTTGCCCGTCATGAAATAAGGGCTGCCGGTCGCCGGATCCTCGACGGCAAGGTTGCCGTTATCGAGGCTGGATGCACCGACATAGACGCCCACCTGCTCGCTACTCAGGGAAGCTGCAGGAAGATTGGCGTCCTCAAGCGCACGCCACACAAGGCCCAGCAGTATCCGCTGCTGCGGATCCATCTGCATCGCTTCGCGCTGGGAAAGACCGAAGACTGCCGGATCGAAATGATAGACGTCAGTAAGAACGCCGGCGGCGAACGTGTAGGTCTTGCCCTGGATGCCTTGATGCGGGTGCCAGTAGCGGGCGAGCTGCCAGCGCTCGGCCGGGATTTCGCTGACGGTGCACTTCCCATCCTCGAGAATTTGCCGCAGTTCATCCACTGAAGAAGCGCCTGGAGCAACGCTTGCGCGCCCAATAATCTCAATCGTCATGTTCACCCGGTGTCGTTATAGCGGTAGGCGGCAGAGGGTGGCTGTCAATGCCAGCTAAAGTTCACATCATAAAAGATACGGCTTGTCATCCGAAAAAGTGGCATCTGTGGTTGTATTCCCATAACTTTCAATAACAACCGTAACCGATTGTAAACAAAGGAAGGAGCACCATCATTTCCTGATGGAGCCCCTTCCAAAAGCATAGCAACAATCAGAAACTAGATCTAATCGTTCATGTTGTTGTAAATTCCAGCGCTCTGCGCTGCAATACCGACCGGTTGCCCGACAATACCCAGGAACATACGAATATCGACGGCAGGATGGCGCGAGATGTAGATAACGTCGCGATTTTTGACCGGGAACGTCTGCCCAACGATCAGGCTATCCGGATGACTCATGTCGAAACGATAGACGATCGGATAGCGGCCAACGCTGTCCGGCGCCAGTCCCTTGTTCAGCAGCTCATGGAACCGCTTGGTGCCAAGCAGGCTCATGACGACATCAGGCTCTTCATAGCGGAACAGGAAATATCCCTTTGCGTCCGTCGCCTGATCATTGCCGCCTCGACCAAGTGCGACCGCCTCAAGCAGATTGAGATCGTTCGCACCGAAATTGATACGTGCGTTCAGATTGGCGGAGCCAAGGATTGTAAACGTCCGCGGGTCCTTCGACACGAAAATCCGGTCGCCGGGCTGGACGTAAATGTCTTCCGAGGGATTTTCGATGATCGACTTCAGAAGCGCCGTACCGGTTTTCTTGCCGCGGACGAGCGTGACATAGGCCTCGTACGGCTGCGCCTGCGAGCCGCCTGCCTTCGCAAGCACTTCGGTGATCTTCTCGCTGACGAGGCTCAGCGGCACCTGGGACGGCTTGCCGACCTCACCAGACACCGTCACGTTTCGGGATGCCGTGCTCACGCTCGTCACGATGACGTCCGGCTCGACGGCTTTGTTCGCCAGTGACGCAAGAATTGCCTTACGGGCTTCTTCAAGTGTCTTGCCCTCAAACTGAACCGATCCTGCATAGGGAATTGCGGCCATACCATCTGGCTGCACTACGATATCGAGGTTCGTCTGCTTCGATTCCGTCGTCGAGAAGAGCCCGTCGCTGCCGGCTTCGAAAATCGTAACCTTCAAGTGATCCCCGACGCCAATGACCACGCGACCCACGCCACCACCAATACCGAAACGGCGATTGAGAGCAGTCGCCACATAATTGGAGACGAGAGTGGCAGAACGGCTGTCAACGTCAACGATATCGAAAACGGCAGCATTACGGCGACCGACTTCTGCAGCGGATCGCCCGGCATCCTTGTTAATTGTATCGGCAAGAGGTCCCTGCGCAGGCAACCCCTGGCAGCCCGCCAAGGCAAGGCAGATCAACACAATACTCGATCGAACCAATTGATTTCCCTCGATATCGGCAGTGACATTCTTGCTGGTTGCCACAGCCGACCTATTTGCAAAAGATTCTAATTCGCACCTGCAAAGCACACTGAACGTCTCACAACAAGCCAATTGGCGGACCGATCCCTAAAAAAATCACAGCTGCGTTATCAATGCTATAGTGCAGTAAGGGCTCAACCACACTCCCGCAAGCAGCCCAGCGAACTATCTACAATTTGAGTTAAAGGCGCTTAAACAGGCCGCGGGAGTGGAACCCACGATTCCTTTGGAGGGGATTCTCCGGTGACGCTCTACCGCATGCTTAATCTTAGAGGCGAGTCGCAGATGCGCTACTACGACCAAAACTACCGCGATAGATACGACAGCGCGATCATCAGGGCGAGTATGGGCGACGAGGCGACACCCCATGGAAGGAATGCGAATGGAGCAATTTTCTCATGAGGGCCGGGCATGCAACGCCCTACGGCCCGAGGATTTCTGTAGTGTACTTTCCGGTAATTTGCTGCAATTTGGACTGCACATAATCAAGATTCTTCACGGAACCGCTGACTTGCCACTGCCACTCAAGATCTCTTGGGCAGGTCCCAGTTTCTCCCTTGAGTGGTCAAGGCAATGCATTTGCTTTGATCTTTAACGCCGCGCATCGTCCGCATTTTACAATGAGATTGCAACTTAAGGTTCAGGAATTTCTATGGCGTTATGACCAAAGATATAACGCAACTTTGAGTTTTGCATGACCATCAATCTACGGCGGGCGCGCTTGTTATTTGGAATGATCGAGCAGGCTTCCTTCTGCTGGGCTATGGCGGTTTTCGCGTCTCCAGCTCGGTAATTCGCTTCGGCAGCAAATCGCAGAAGCTTTGCTTTGTCCTTGCCGACTTTGTGAGCTTCCTCGAAATGCCGTGCTGCGTCCGCGTAGCGACCTGAATAGAACGCTTTGCATGCTGCCTGCCTCAGGGACTTTTCATCGTTCCAATCAGCAGGGTTTGAGCTTGGGGCTATGCGTGAAACTGCATAGCTTTTCCATGAGAATGGTGCGATCTGTTTTAACCTTGCCAGATTGTGAGAGTGTTCACGCCACCTAAACTTGGTGATCATGATGTCTTTGTATCCATGCGCTCGACGTGTTTCGAACTCTCGAATGGCGTCGGTGGCGATAAACTCCGAGTATTTTCGCTGGGTAAACCACGCGGCCAAACGAAGGCATGTCTGTCCCGCTGGTTTAGGAACTCGACCCGCCTTGAATGCCTGGATCCCGTCGGCAGCTGACGATGCGCGATAGCCGACACCATCGATGTTATAGAAGGCGTTTCCAAGGGTGACGGTAGGGGTCTCATGCAAGATCGAAAGGAGACCGACGCCGGAATTGTAGCAGAGCGTCACGTCAGCCAGATCAAGGAGGAAATGAACGTTGTCGGCCCGGTCAGCGATGACGACATTTGGGGCCGATCCGACGTGGTCCGTCTTTGAAAGAGGATGCGGCTTCACAACGAAGACGATGTCCTCATTCTTCTCAATAACGGATCGAAGGCTTGCAACGAACTCTGGATACCGCTGCTCACCCTTGATGAACATCGTAACCGCCATGTCGTCCTCAAGCTGAAGGGGTACGAAACAAATCTTTTTTCCGGTGATCGCCGAAAGTGCACAGTGTTTTGCCGCAGTGCTCTCGTAAGGATCCATCGCCTCAAGCGTCTTCGCGCCGAGGCGGAGGTCTCGCATGTATTCCCCTGCTTCGAGCAGTTCGTCTTCGGTGAAGGTTGAGGCTATGAAATCCTCTTCGCTGAAACGCTCGCTGTTATAGCACACGTCGTCATCATAGTAGATTGTCGATGGGAGAGCACCGCGTTCAATAACGATGACATTGCGATTGAGTTCACGCGCAAGCAGGACGATGCCGCGGAACGATGAATGGCTCTTCATATATGGGTTGAAAATAGCGACATCATCGATCTCGCCGTTAATGAGCCCCTGCGTAATTGCCTGGATAGTTGTCGGCCGATCGTCGAACACGGGAACAGTACGATAGCCAGCGAGGCGCAAGGGCATGAAATACCCCCAAGTATCAGCGTTTTTGCAGAGGCAAGCGATTTTCTTCTGTCGCGGAAGGTGATCGATATCAAGCAACCGGTGGTGATCAAAAAGGAATTGTCCGGTGGTGGCGGAAAAGCGATCCCGGCGCCAGTCGTTATTCCCGTACCAGGTTGGATCCGTGCCACGCGGGTGATGAAGATGAAAAACCTTCAAGCCAAGTCCCTCGGTGGGCTGAGACATAAGCTCGAACATCCTTCGAAATCCGGAATATGAGCGAGCCCTGAAGAAAGCGTCCCTCAGCGGGCCGTGCAGATCCTTCTGAGGTTCATTCGGTAGCGGTAGGTGGGCTGTGTGGATCGCAAGACGAAGTAGAAACTCGAAGTCTTCAGACCCATGGCCTCTGAACGACTCATCATAGCCTCCGACCATGTTAAACATGTTCCGGTTGATGAGGAACACATTCGAATACGGAGCGACAAATCGGCCTTCGGCAGTAGAGACCTCTGCGTAATTCAACTTGAAGGACAGGTATCGTAGGAAAGACGATCGCTGCTCACGGTCATCCAGCCTCTCAAAAATCTTAGTATCAGCCTCATCAAGGTGAAACGCCGGCGGATTGAGGACGATGTCGACGACGTTCCTCATATCAAGGGCAGAGGCATTCCGAGCCAAACGCGAGAACATGTCGCGTTCACCTACAAAATCGGGATCGCAGAAGAAAACAAAGTCTGTTTCTACGAGACTAAAAGACGCATTCCTGGCTTGTGCCAGCGAGAAAATATGAAAGTCCTCAATGAAAAGGTATTTGTATCCCTTTTTCTCGCATATCTGCTTGATTTTCGACGCGTACTCCGGTGCGGAACCAAAGTCGACGACCGCGATGCTGGGGCACGGTTCGTAATAGCTGGCCATCATATCGAGTCGATCAGCGAGCCACGGATTGCCCTTATGGAGGCGCACGCAGAAGGTCATCGTGATGTCTGCGGGACTGATGTCATCGAAACTCGGAGCAAAAACGACCCTAGTAGGTTCCGGACCTACCTTGATTGGAGCAGCGCCAATCGCTGAGTTTGTTTCATCAATGAGTTTATCGTGGTTTCCGGTATCCATTTGCAACCTCGTCTATCGCCCCCCGTGGAGCATAGGCGCCTGAAACCTGTCAAGCACAGTCCAGAAAAAATATATCGTAGGTTGTTCACTTTCTGAAACCTATCAGCAATCCCCAGTCTCTTATACCCGTAATATAGGCTGCCAGTCACTTGTTGATACGATATCCTAATAGCGCGTTTTGACTTGCATATCACCAGAAGCCGCATATTGATCGTTGATGAGTATCTCGTTGGGGGGGCGAGGATGAATGACGAATTAATTGCTGCTATGAGGCGTCGGAAAATCTCCTTTATGGGAGGGCCAGCAAGAGTAAAACTAGGTATCGGTACTACTCGCCCGGTTCTCTCCTTGGAACCATTCATCCAGTTTAGGGCTGGGGCTTATGATGTCCGCAGCATTGGAGCTTTCACATATCTCGGCTCTGAACGGTCCTACTACCGACACATCGACAGCATCGGCCGTTTCTGTTCTTTGGGTCCGGACATAACGACCGGCGCCGCTGAGCATTCCACATCAACTCTGTCTACCCACTCGATGTTCACAGGGCAGTGGAACAGGACATGGCCGGAGCTTTTCTCGGATTTCGGCCTCACAGAAGAGCAGACTGCGGTAGGCAATGCCGCCTTGCAAGCCGAACTGAAGCATAAGGCAAAACGGATCGTCATCGGCAATGATGTTTGGATGGGCGATGGCGTCTATGTATCACGCGGTATCACCGTCGGAGATGGCGCAGTGATCGCTGCCCGTTCCGTTGTCACAAAGGACGTCCCGCCTTATGCGATTGTCGGGGGAATCCCGGCAAAGGTTATCAGGCTGCGCTTCGATGAAGAGACTGTTTCTCGCTTGCTCAATATTAGATGGTGGGATTACGGCCCGGCCATTCTGGCAGGGGTCGATTGGTCTTCGCCAACAGATTGCCTGGATATTCTTGAAGGCCGCATCAATGCAGGCGCAAAAAAATACAGACCTCAGTGTCTGATTGTACAGCCGGACGATACCTTCGAAATCCGTTGATCGCGACCCACTGGTGCGGGCGCTGCGCCGGCCTGTCGGACAGGACAGGACGCGGCGCATCATATGCTCATTCGAGTTCATCCGCACTTTGGTGTGGTTAATTATGTTGTAACTTCAGAGTTGCGTCCGAACCGAAATTCCCCTAACCGTTTCGGCGGGGTATCTTTACCTGGGGGCACATCATGGCAAGAATTAGCGTAGCGTCGAACTACTCGCTCGACATGAGCGTGTTCGATTTCTCATCCATTTACTATGGAGAATCTTACGTCCAATCGGGAGCCCTGTTCCGGGTCAATTATGGCGACGGAACCGTCGAAGAATTTAGAGGGACGGGCTTCCGTTACAACGCTTATGGCGAGCCGATCTCTGGCACAGTTACGAGCTACGCCGCATTCTATGATGGACAGCGGCTGTTCTATGTCGAAGGCGGAAGCGTTGCCGCGACCAAGATCGTTGCCGCCGCGAACACCTATGGTACAAACGATGATGCTGGAGTCGTCGCGGAAGTCTTGAAAGGAAACGATGCGATCTCGGGCGGCAACCTTGGCGATGTCCTTTTCGCGTTCGATGGTAGCGACGTCATCAATGGAAACGGCGGAAACGACCTACTCTACGGCTATGCCGGCAACGATACGATTGTCGGCGGGACTGGGCGGGACCGGATCGACGGCGGCAGTGGGAATGACACGGCTTCATACGCGACCGCGGCAGCCGGGGTCACAGCGAGCCTCACCGCTCCGTCGAACAATACAAATGACGCCAACGGTGACACATACTACTTCGTCGAAAATCTTCTCGGTTCTCGCTACGCCGATGTCCTTTCCGGAAACGGATGGGTGAATATCCTAAACGGCGGTGACGGAAGCGATACCCTAGTCGGCGGAGCGGGTGGCGATAAGCTCTATGGTGGCAACGGGACGGATACAGCGTCTTACACCAATGCTTGGACGGGTGTCATCGCCAACCTCGGCAGCCCGAGCAACAACAGCGGAGATGCGAAAGGCGACACTTATTCCGCGATCGAGAACATTATCGGATCTAATTATGCGGACCAATTGTACGGTACCGCGAGTACGAACAGCCTGACCGGAGGCGCAGGCGATGATACCATCGGCGCAGGCGGGGGCATTGATTGGATTAACGGGGGAACAGGGGCCGATCGACTGAGCGGTGGAACGGGCGCCGACAGGTTTGTCTTTAAAGGGGTCTCCGATTCGACCGGAGCGACTTTCGACACGATCTTCGATTTCCTGCCCAGTGAACAGGACAGAATCGATCTCTCCGCGATCGATGCCAATTGGAAGGCTTCAGGCAACCAGGCGTTCACGTTCGTCGACACCGCTGCATTTAAGGGCGTGGCTGGAGAACTTCGCTACGTCAAGCAGTCATCCGACACGTATATCTACGGCGACGTGGACGGCGATAAGGTAGTCGATCTCAAAATCCACCTGGACGATGCGGTGACGCTGACTCACGACTATTTCTTTCTTTAGATAGCCACGAACCGCTAGTCGCTGAGAAGGCTCTTGGGAAGCCCCCAGGAGAACTCGCATGCGGGCGACACGCAACTGGATGGTGATCTGTTAAATGGCTCGACGATTCGTGATGATGCGTTATCGCCCACCTTTGAAGGTCGAGGCAATCGCCGACGCCAAGATCAAGACGGAGATCGACGCCAGGGTGCTGGCACAAATTGCAAACCGCGAACGCCCAGCGAAAGAATATCCTGATGCGGGGCTGAAGTCACTCTTCCACCGCTCCAGTGAACGCATCAACTGAGCGTAAGCTGGAGTTCGGAGAGATATATGCCGCCTTCATTTCGGCCAACAACTCAATAGCCCGCTCGACGTCGATGTATTCTTTGGCGATAGGATCGAAATATCTCGGATAAAGAATATAGGCACCGGCAAAAAGCTGCTCAACAGTCAGCTTCCGCGTTCTTCTGTCCGTCGGCTGGCGATCGTCAGTCAATCCCCATCCAGAATAAAACGGGCATCCCAAAGTCGTGACCTTGAGCCCTCGCAAGAGCGCTTCGAAGCCTGAAAGAGAGGTGATCGTATAAACGTGATCAATCGTCCGGAAGCTCTCGGCGAGGCTTATATTTTCCTCTAAGACCTTGCATATGCCGCGGATTAGGTTTGGATCCGACGTGGGCTGCGCCGTTCCCTGAAGAACCTCCGGATGAGGTTTGTAGATGATTTGCGCCCCGGGATTTTCCCGATATGCGAGCCGGACGAGGTCATTGTTGTTGTACTTCTCCCGTGATCCGTAGGCAATGGATGCATCGCGTTCGACCTGCCCGATGACGAGAACGCGTTTCCCAGTTTTGGGGCCGTAAAGCTCTTCGACCGCAACATTGGCGCCCGAGTTGTATTTGCTCAACCCCGTGCTTAGAAGCTTTTCGATTAGCGCTTTTGCTCTCAGCTGCAGGTCGCCATCACCATCAAAATCATAGATCGACAATATTGTTTCGAGATCCGTCGGGCCATTGGCATTGAAATACATATCCTGCCGGTCAAATGCCAGGGACATCGGCGGCGTCTCCAATGCCCCAAGCGACACCGATCGAATAAAACCGTCCTCGACATAGTGAAATGGGATGTTCTTGCGCGCGCAGAAGTTCTTCAACTGAGGCAGGCCCTTGTACTGCCACGCCATGACTTCGGCCCGCCGGTCACTTAGGATCCGCCATTTCCAGTTGATCTCGAATTCGATCGGCCACAGACCAGTGGGAGCAAATATGACCTCCTTGTCCGGGAACCAGTCATACATGAACGTCTTCCAAGCGGCGAATCCGAACAGAAAGAGCGGCGGCTTGCCCCGCTTCGGAAGCGGCCGTCTCGCAACGCCGGCGATGATCCTGAACGGCGTTTTTGCTGCTTCAGCTAAGATCGTCGTTGTGTCAACCAATCGCCTGTTCCGGTTTTTAGGGGCAGAATCGCATTCTAAGTTTCGTTGCTTATGCGAAAGCTTGAAAGCGGGTAATGCACTCAAGCCTCGATGGCAAGAATTGGGCGACAGATATTTCAACACATCAAGTCGCGAGATGACCTTGCAAGTCTGACAGTACGATCCCAATCAAGTACATGGCTGCAGAGGCGCGTGTCCGACATCTGAGCGTAGTCCGAGACCGAAGATTGTCTGACGGTGCGTGTGGAGTTGCATGCTGTAAGTAAAGCGCAACAAAGGAATATCTCAACAAATCCCCTCATTCGTGGCTCCTCTCCGCCGGCGCCGCGGTCGGCGGGAACTTTCCAAGTTCCACTTCATTGAAAGCGTGCACCCAGCCTGCGCCAGAATAGCATATCGCACACAGCACCTACCGACAGATGAGGACAAAATAGATCCGTCCTTGCGCTTCCGGCGAATCCGCGGCATTTATCGCGTAACTGGGAAAGCGGAAGGAGGGAACAATGCCGAAGCAAAAGTGGTCGCCGCTGAAGGTGCTGATGCTTCCTTTTTATGTGTTTCAGATCGTCACTGGCGAAAAACGGTTCATTGAGAATCCGCTGCTTGGAAGCGAAAAGCTCAACCGGAAAGGGCTCCACATCTGGCGCGTCAAAACTGCCGCGAGAATTGTAGAGTCGCGACGCCGGCGCCTGCAGCACCTCATTCCTCAGCATGAGCGCGCCTTCTTCGCTGAGAACGGCTATATAGAACGACGGAATTTTCTAACACCGGAAATGTTCGCGCAGTTGCGGTCCGAAGTTGAGGCTCTTCGCGCGCCGGCGCGCGAAATGACCCAAGGGAAAGCGGTGACGCGTAGGACCTCGCTTACACCAGAGGTCCTGAAAAATTACCCTGCCATCCGCGCCCTGGTGGACAGCAACGGCTGGAGAAATCCGCTGCGTTATGTTGGGGGGTTCAGGGCAGAGCCGGCCATCTGCATCCAAACGATTTTTGGGACGGAGACAGAAGAAGGCAAGGGGAAGGACCCGCAAACCGATCTTCATATGGATACGTTTCACTCGACGGTGAAGGCCTGGTTCTTCCTTTGCGACGTCCCTGAAGATGAAGGCCCGTTCACCTATGTTGCCGGCTCTCACAAACTGACCAAGCGGCGGCTCGCCTGGCACAAGAGGAAGAGCATCCTGGCGTCCATCCGGGGCGAGAATGGCTCATTCAGGATTCCAGAGCACCAGCTGCACCTTTTGCGTTTGCCTGAACCTACCAAGTTCGCCGTTCCCGCCAATACGCTCGTGGTCGGAGATACATTCGGCTTCCACGCCAGGGGCAAATCCGCCCGTCCATCCGTGCGCGTCGAGATCTATGCGTCGCAGCGACCCAATCCGTTCCTTCCATTTGTCGGCCTTGACACAGCATTCTTGCCTTTCGTGAAGGGCCGAAAGGAGGTCATCGGCTGGTTTATCGAGGATTGCCTCGTCCGGTTGGGACTGAGGCGGCAAATCTGGAAAGATATCGGTACGGCGGGGCCGCTGGATCCCCGGTGATGGCCGACGAGTTCTTTTGCGGCAAGGATGACAACGGGTTACTGCCAGACGGGAAGAGATTTGCGATCCGCGAACGGCCCATGCGAACTTCGTCTTGCGATCGAGACAGCTAGATCGAGATGCAATGAATTACCTGATCGACCGATTGGCGGAACGCGTTCAAGATTTGATCGAACGGAAGAGGTTCCTCAATGTCCTGAGCGTAGCCCTTGCCGCCGTTGCCTT